>JBJTPZ010000626.1:0-17047 GCA_046075365.1 Planctomycetaceae bacterium | reverse complement strand
GTGGGGTGTGGGGATCAGCGGCGGATGCGGGAGGTTTGCAGTTGTACGAGTGGGGTACCGGTGCTGGTGGCGGCGGGGTTTTCGCGGATGAGCAGTTGTCCTTTGCCGATGGTCAGGATGGCTCGCTGCAGCCCTGGTTCGGCATCGATGAGTGCGAGGAAATTTTGGAATTCGGGTGCGTGGGAGACGGCGTTATCGCACACGATGACTCCGAGTTTCACCGCATTTCTGAGTAATGGCCACCAGCTGGTGTATTGTGAGCGGTCGGAATCGAGGAACACGAAGTCCCAGGTGTGTGGGTGTGTGTGGCTGAGGAACTGGTGTGCGTCGGTGGTGTGCAGGGTGACGGCGTGTGTGAGTCCGGCGCGGCTGAGGTTTTGGCGTGCGATCCGGTGTTTTTCGGGGGAGTGATCGACGGAGTCGACGGGAATGTTTGCGGGTGCTGCAGCGCGGAGCAGCCAGAGAGTGGAGTAGGCGCTGGAGGTGCCGATTTCGAGGATGCGTTTGGGGCGTTGTTCCTGAACGAGGAGTTCGAGGAAGCGTCCGGTGGAGGGGGTGATATTGAGCATCTGCTGTGTGCGCACGGGGTTGGCAGCGTCATGGCTGGTGCCGTGCTGATGAATTTCGGCGAGCAGAGCATCGAATTCGGGGGAATCTGGGGGTATTGGGTTCATGGGGGGCATTGAACTGACTGGGGCGTGAAAAGTCGAGTGCTGAGTGATGTGTGTTTGGGCTGGATTCGCGATTTTGGTCAGCGGAATTTGCCGATTCGTCGAGGGTGGTGTGTTGAGTGGTGTGTGGTGCGGTGTGATTTGGTGGTGTCGGGTGTGTTCTGCAGGTTGTGGGGGCAGTAAGATGTCGTGAGTTGCTGGCGGAGACCGCGGGGCGGCTTTGGAATCAGGATTTGTGTTGAGGACGGATCGATGCAGGAAGCTCGCAAAAAGCAGATGTGCGTGCGTTATCTGTTGAGCAGTCTGATTTTGTTGCTGCTGGTGAGCGGTTTGGGTGGGTGTCATAATATGCAGTCGCATCGTCTGCGGCGGTGGAATTACAACGATTCGGGCAGCCGTGGTGATGCGTTGTGGAGTGTGGGAGATGTGTTGCCTGGCGGGCGTGGCGACGCGGGTCCGGAGTATCGTCCCGAGGTGCCTCGCGCGACAGTATCTTTTGAATCTGTGCGGTGAATGCGGCGGCTGGTGGAGGAGTTGTGACGGTGGTTGATTGTGTGGGTGGGGAGCTGATTTTTGAGAGTGGCAGTGAGTGCGACACGGTGCGTCTGGGGGCAGCGCTGGCGGGTGTGGTCTGTGGGGGTCTGACGTTGTCATTGAACGGTCAGCTGGGTTCCGGGAAGACTCATTTTGTGCGTGCGCTGGCGACGGGGCTGGGTGTGAGTGAGTCGCATGTGAGCAGTCCGACGTTTGTGGTGTTGCAGCAGTACGTGGACGGGCGAATTCCGCTGGCGCATTTTGACGTATATCGGCTGGGGGATGTGGACGAATTTTTGGGTCTGGGTGGTGCGGAGTATCTGGACAGCGGTGAGTGGCTGTGTTTGGTGGAGTGGGGTGAGCGACTGGGTGCGGTGTTGCCGGCCGATCATTTAGTGGTCGAGATTTCTCATGCCGGGGAAACGTCGCGGCTGTTTCGTTTTCGTGCGACGGGGCGGCTGTCTGCCGGAGTTTTGGGGGGCTTGCGGCAGGTTCTGGGAGCAGTGTGAGCCGGCCGTTTTTCCGTCATTGAGGCCTGGAAAAACCAGAGAACTCGGATTCTGCGCGGCTGAAGTGGTGTCGTCTGCGTGCTGAGAGTGTAGACTTGGGGCAGTTCTTGCGCAATTGTCGCTTTGTTATTTCTGCAGAGACCGTGAATCCATGTCAACGACAGAACTTCCGCAGGCTCGCCTGAGCGCCGTCCCTGATGCTCGTGGCCGTTTCGGTGAGTACGGCCGGCGATTTGTTCCAGAGACTCTGATGTATGCTTTGGAGCAGCTGACTGACGCCTACGAGCAGGCTCGCGGGGACGCTGCATTTGACCGTCAGCTGCGAGAGTTGCTGAAGCATTTTGTTGGTCGTCCGAATCCGTTGTATTTTGCTGAGCGTTTGACGGCAAAGTGTGGCGGCGCGAGGATTTATTTTAAGCGTGAGGACCTGAACCACACGGGTGCTCACAAGATCAACAACACGATGGGTCAGGTGTTGCTGACGCAGCGCATGGGGAAGACTCGTGTGATTGCCGAGACGGGTGCAGGTCAGCACGGTGTGGCGACAGCCACCGCATGTGCTCGATTTGGCCTGCCGTGTGTCGTCTACATGGGTGAGGAGGATGTGCGTCGTCAGAAGCTGAATGTGTTTATTATGCGGACGATGGGTGCTGAAGTGCGTCCCGTGACGACTGGTTCGCGGACCCTGCGTGACGCGATCAACGAGGCGATGCGTGACTGGATGTCATCGGTCCGGGATACTCATTACATCATTGGCAGCGTCGTGGGGCCTCATCCGTTTCCCATGATGGTGCGTGACTTTCAGTCGATCATTGGCCGGGAGGCTCGTGAGCAGTGTCTTGAGCAGACAGGTCGTTTGCCGAACGAGGTGGTGGCGTGTGTGGGCGGGGGTTCAAATTCGGCGGGGATGTTTTATCCGTTTGTGGACGATGCTGGTGTTGAGCTGACGGGTGTTGAGGCGGGTGGTCGTGGCGGCAAGCCGGGTGATCACGCGAGTACATTGTCGCATGGTCGTCCGGGGATTTTGCATGGCAGTTACAGTTATGTGCTGCAGGACGATGATGGTCAGACGGCGGATGTGCATTCGATTTCGGCGGGTCTGGATTATCCGGGTGTAGGTCCGGAGCACAGTTACTGGAAGGACTGTGGTCGAGTGAATTACGTGAATGTGCTGGATGACGAGGCGCTGGAGGCGTTCAGTATCATGGCGAAGACGGAAGGGATTTTGCCGGCGATTGAGACGTCGCATGCGATTTCGTATGCGATGCGTTCGGCGGCTCAGCGCAGCCCTGACGACATTGTCGTGGTGTGTTTGTCGGGTCGAGGCGACAAGGACGTGAACGAGGTAGCGCGGCTGACCGGGCAGGAGATGGGGTGATTTGGGGGAGTGTTCGGTGTTCGGTGTTCGGTGTTCGGTGTTCGGTCAGGCGAGCCGCGGACGGGAGTCCGCGGGTGGCTGTTACTGTAGCTCGGGCTTTCCAGCCCGAGATCTGTCCTTCTGCGATTGGAATGTCCGGAGATCGCCGGTGGGGGGCTGGGAGGCTGGTGGCCTCACGCGAAGCCGCGAAGCCGCGAAGCCGCGAAGCCGCGAAGGCGCGAAGCGGAACACAAGGTCGGTGGTCGGTGTGGCGAGTTGTGGGCGGGAGCGCACGGGTGCGGAAGTTTGGTGGGCTTTGATGCTGCGCACGCGGGCGCTGCCGTGCAGGGGCCGTCGTTGTCATGCGATGGGGAGTGTGGCCCCCTCACCCCCAACTCTTCTCCGCCGTTTCACGGGGGCGAGGGGAGGATTGTGTGTTCGGTGGCCAGTCAGGCGAGCCGCGGACGGGAGTCCGCCGGGTGGCGACTTTGTAGCTCGGGCTTTTCCAGCCCGAGCACATTGCTGGAAAGCCCTGCCGGTTTTGTCTGGCTGAACGGCAGCTTTCCAGGGTGGCTAGCCCCCTCACCCGCGAACCATCGCCGCCGTTTCACGGGGGCTAGGGGAGGATTGGTGGTCAGTGTTCGGTGGGGGGGTAAGGAGTGCTGTGTGTGAATGTGGCGGGATCAGAACCAGCCGCAGTTGAGGAGGCAGCCGGAGGCTGAGGCGAGGAGCATTTGGTCACCGAGTGCTGAGACGGCGACGTGCTGCAGCGGGTCATGGCTGAGGTCGGCGGCCCAGAGGACATTTCCGTCGAAGCTGAGCCAGAAGATGCGGTGTTCTTCGGTGACTACGGCCAGTCGATGTCGGGTGGCGGTGCAGGCGACTTTGGAGGGGATGCCATCGACGTTGAATGAGCCGAGTTGTCTTGCCTGCAGGTCAAACACCTGTACTCCGTGGTTGAACGCCGCGAGGAGAATTCGGCGAGCGGGTTCAGCGACGGCCATGCTGCCGATATTGCTGACCTGGGGTTCAGCCCAGACGGTTTTTCCCTGCAGATCATAGCGGGAGAATTCGCCGAATTCTGCGGCTGCGATGAGTTCTGTTGTTTCGGCAAGGAAGTGCAGTTGTGTGACGGGGCGGCGGGTTTCGATGACGGAGACTTCGCGTCGTTCGGAGGTGATGATGTGAATTTTGGAGGAGTCGGTGGCGAAGGCGAAGTGGCTGCCGTGCGGTGCGGCGGCGACGGCTGTGATCTTCCCGGTGACTCGCCCTTCCCACAGTTTCTGCAGGTCGTGGTCAAAGCAGTGCAGTCCGCGATCACCGCAGACGGCCAGTCCGATGGTGGCGGTGTGAGCGAGTGCGAGCTGGTGGACGTCGCGGACTTCGAAGGCTTCGCGGAGTCGTTGTCCGCGGGAGTCCATGAGGCAGAGTCGTCCGTTTCCTGTGGCGACGACGATGCGCCCGGCTTCCCAGGCCATTGCGATCGCTGCGATCCCATCCGGAAAGAAATCTTCGAAGATTTCTTCAGGGCGGGCACCGACGCATTGCTGGAGCAGCCGGGACACCATGACGGGTTGATCAGCCTTCGGGGAAGCTGGAGAGGAATTTGGCGAGTCTGTGGAAGTCGCTTTGTGGCTGGATGAAGCGGACGACAGTCACCAGATTCTTTGGGTCGACCAGTTTTTCGAAGTCGACGTAGTGCAGGTCGAACTGGCCGGCGACGGAGATCATGACGCCGTTCAGTCCTTTTTCCGCGAGGGCTCGGAAGGCTCCGACACCGAGCTGGCAGCCCAGCATGACGTCGAAGGCGTGTGGTCGAGCACAGCGGGATTCGTAACCGACCTGCAGTCCGTTGACTTTCCGGGTTACTCCCGTTTGTTTCTTGAATTCTGCAGCGACGAGTTTGGCGACCATTTTTCCGAGGTCGCAATTGGCGACGGACAGGTGTCCGTGGTCATCCCGGGGAACTCCGGCCAGCGCTTCGTCTGAGAGGTATTCAGCGAGTCCTTCGGCGAGCACGACGACGCCGTAGTCTTTGCCTTCCTGTTCGCGACGTTTTCGCATCATGGTGACGATGCGAGCGACGATCTTGTTGAGGTCCATGATTTTGCGTTTGGGTGTGGATTCCGGTGCGAGGTATTCGGCGGTGATGTCTTCAACGCTGAGTACCATGCTGGCTTCACCTGCGATGGCGGCGCCATAGGCGAGCCAACCGGCACTGCGTCCCATGCATTCCACGACAAAGTAAGCTCGAGCAGCTTCAGCATCGGCGTGCAGATTGCGGATTTCGGTGCCGAGTGTTTCCACGGCGGTGAAGTAGCCGAATGTGAAGTCGATGCCGGAGTAGTCGTTGTCGATGGTTTTGGGGACGTGGACAACGGGAATGCGGTGCTGATCGGCGGGCAGGAGTTCCTGGAACAGTTTGAATTTGTTGGCTGTTTTCAGGGTGTCATCGCCGCCGATGGACACGAGAGCATCGACACCGATGGAGCGCAGCGCTTCATCGACTCGTTTCATGGGGGCGACTTTTTCGGCATCGTGGAGATCTTCCGGGGCCTTGATGTTTTTGCCGGGGTTAGCGCGGGCGGTGCCAATCAGGATGCCTTCTTTGCTGCGAGTGCGTCGGAGGGCTGGTTCTGTGAGCCGCATGTAGTGCACGCCTTCAACCAGCGGCTGTGCGGGTGTGTAGTCGATGAGGTTTGAGTATCCGTAGCGGATACCGACCACTTCAATGCCGGCTCGAATGAATGAGATCGCGCAGGCGGAGATCACAGAGTTGGCTCCGGGAGCCGGTCCACCTGAAAACAGCAGGGCAACTCGCTTGATTGCCTGAGACATAACACGAATTCCTGAAGATCAAAGAATGAAGCAGAACTGTAAAACGGGGTTTAAGAGTGTGCGTGGGCCGCGGGTGGGGCGGCGATTGGCTGTCAGAAGGTGCGTTCGACAAAGGTGGTGTCGATATTGAAGTCTACGAAGTCTGCGTGGCAGAACATTTTCTTTGCCAGTGGCAGGGTGGTTTTGATGCCTTCGATGACGAATTCGTGCAGGCAGCGCCGCATGCATTCGATCGCTTCCTGGCGAGTCGGTTTGTAGACGATCAGTTTGCCGATCATGGAGTCGTAATACGGGCTGATGGTGTAGCCTTCGTAGACGTGTGAGTCGAAGCGGACTCCGGGACCGCCTGGCAGTCTGAGTTTGGTGATGGTTCCGGGGCTGCCGCGGTATCCATTATCGGGATCTTCCGCATTGACTCGCAGTTCAATCGCGCAGCCTGAGTGTTTAACGTCGGCCTGCGTGAACGGCAGTTTTTCTCCGGCGGCGACAAGAATCTGCTGTTTGATCAGGTCAATTCCGGTGACCAGTTCGGTGACGGGGTGTTCGACCTGAATTCGGGCATTGACTTCGATGAAATAGAAATTGAAGTTTTTGTCGACGATGAATTCGCAGGTGCCGGCATTGGTGTAGCCGGCGGTTTTTACGAGCTGCACAGCGCAGTTGCAGATCCGTTCGCGGACTTCCGGGGGCAGTTTGGGTGCAGGGCTTTCTTCGATAAGTTTTTGATGGCGGCGCTGCATGGAGCAGTCGCGTTCCCAGAGGTGCACGACATTGCCGTGGTTGTCACCGATGATCTGGACTTCTACGTGGCGTGGTTTTTCGATGTATTTCTCGAGATAGACGCCGGCGTTTTTGAAGGCTTTTTCGGCTTCAGCACTGGCGGCTGCCAGTCCGGCTCTGAGTGAGATTTCGTTCCCGGCGACTCGCATTCCCTTTCCGCCGCCACCTGCGGTGGCCTTGATGAGTACCGGGTAGCCGATCTGATCGGCGATGCGAACGGCGTCTTCGACATCAGCAATGAGTCCGTCGCTGCCGGGCACGCAGGGTACTCCGGCTTTGCGAGCAATTTCACGGGCGCTGACTTTGTCGCCGAGCTGCTGCATGGCTTCGACGGGGGGGCCGATGAATTCGATGTTGCAGCTGCGGCAGACTTCGGCGAAGTGTGCATTTTCGGCGAGGAATCCATAGCCGGGGTGGACGGCCTGGACATTGCCGATTTCTGCGGCGCTGATGATGCGTTTGATCTGGAGGTAGCTTTCGAGTGCCTGCGGGGGGCCAATGCACCAGGCTTCGTCTGCGAGTGACAGGTAGTGGGCACCGCGGTCAGCTTCGCTGTAGACGGCGACGGTTTCGATGCCCATTTCACGGCAGGCGCGAATGATCCGCAGAGCGATTTCGCCGCGATTGGCTACCAGGATTCGTTGAAACATGAGTCAGCTCACGCCAGAAAGGTTCGGTGCTGCGGGCAGGGGCCGCATGGGCCTGTCCGACAGCCAGTGTACGATGAGAATGGATTACCAGGGCGAGCGCAGCCCGGCCGCGAGAGGTATCGCGGCAGAGCTGCTGCAGTGTGCCGATTGTTGACAGTGAGAACCTGATCAGGCTGGTTCGAGGCGGAAGAGTGGTTGCCCGAATCCGACCGCATCGCCGCTTTGCACGAGCACTTCGACGATCCGTCCGGCTTTCTCACCCTGAATCTGGTTGAAGACCTTCATTGCTTCGATGATGCAGACGACGGTATCGGGCTTTACCACGGTTCCGACGCTGACGAAGGGCGGATCTTCAGGGCTGGGGGCGGCGTAAAAGGTGCCGACTGTGGGTGCGGTGATCAAAATGCCGGCCGGAGCAGCGGCCGGGGCGGCCGCAGCAGGAGCGGCTGCGGCGGGAGCAGCGGCCACGGGAGCGACCTGCGGAGCAGCAGCCGGAGCGAATTCGGGCATGGCAGGAGCATAGGCAACCTGTCGCGGGCCACGACGAACCTTCCAGGATTCATCTTCGTTGGAGAGGCTGACTTCAGAAACACCGAATTTTTCCATGAGCTGCAGCAGCTTGCGGAAATCGTCGAGATCGAATGCTTTGCGTTTGGGTTCAGTTTCCACGGGTTTCGCCATAGTAAAGGATGACTCCGGCTGTTGCATCCGGCAAACCCGGCCGTCAGAGAAATCTGAGGCCGGCGGCGGTTGGTCAGCCACGTTCGTGATAATGGTGCAGCATCGTAAAATCGGGGGATTTATGCAAGGACGCCAACAATCGACTGCTCAAATTCGCGGGGAACCGAAGTGAGAACCTCGCAGCCCGTGGCGGTAACCAGCACATCGTCTTCGATGCGGACGCCGAATTTGTCGGGCAGGTAAATCCCGGGTTCGACAGTGATTACCATACCCGGCTCGAATTTCTGTTTTGAAAGCGGGCTCATTCGCAGGGATTCGTGGATTTCGAGGCCAAATCCGTGGCCCAGTCCATGTCCGAAGAATTGTCCGAAACCGGCATCAGCGATCATGTTGCGAGCGATGCGGTCGACATCGGCGCAAAGGGCTCCAGGGCGGATGGCGGCGATGGCAGCCTGCTGTGCGTTAAGGACGGTATTATAGATTTTTTCGATGTGTTTTGTTGGTTTTCCCGTAATGAAGACTCGGGTGAGGTCGCTGCGGTAGCCCTGAGTACTGACGGCCCCCCAGTCGACGAGGAGAACGGGGTGTTCGCTGACTCGTCTGGAGGCGGCGTGAGCGTGCGGGAGAGCGGCAGTCGGGCCGACTCCGACGATTGGTTCGAAGGCGGTCCCCTGTCCGCCGAAGTCGCGCATGGCTGTTTCGAGCAGGAAGCGGATTTCGGTTTCGGTCTGAGCTGGTCGGAGGCTGCTGCGGACGACACCGATGCCGCGTTCGGCGATCTGGATGGCTTCGCGGATTTGTGCGAGTTCGGAGCGATCTTTGACTTCGCGGAGTCGTTCCACGAGTCCTGCGGCTGGCACGAGTGTGGCGGGAGTGGCTGCGAGCTGTGCTGCGAGGGACTGCCAGGTGGCGACGGTGAGGTGTTCGGCTTCGAATCCTGCGCGTTTGGCTTTGGCGGCGGCAATTCGATCGACGGCGAGGTCGATGATGGTGCGTCCGGCATCGCGAATTTCGGCGGGCAGTCCGGGGCATTCGGTCTGCAGCTGTGTTTCGTAGCGGGTGTCACTGAGTATGATCTGGCAGTCGGGTGCGAGGAACAGCCAGGAGGAATCCCCGGTGAATCCGGTCAGGTAGCGAACATTGGCGACGCTGGAGACGAGCAGGCTGTCGATCCCCGCCTCTCGGAATTTTCGCAGGACTCGGTTTCGGCGAGCTTCATAATCGGGCTGGAGCATAGGATGGTGTTCTGAGAGAGAGTGTGTTGAGTGCCGGGGGAGTCGACCGGCGGTGGAGCTGGGAGAGGATTGTAGGACAGATTTGAGTTTGTCACAAAGGCCACAATTCAGCGGCTGGAAAACTGCGGCGAGATATGTTTGACGCGTTGAAGAATCTGTTTCCGGGCCTGGTTTCGGTGTCAGGTGCTGGTTTATCGGACCTGTCGCTGCAGTCGCGCTGGCGTCGGCTGGAGGCGGCGGGTCGCGAGGTGGAGTTGTTTGTGCCGGCGGGTCCTGAGTCGATGGCGGGTGTGGTGTTATTTTTGCACGGTCACGGCGAGGTTTTGCTGTCGGACAATCCCGTGTTTACTCGGCTGTTTCAGCAGCATCGTCTGGTGGCGGTGTGTCCAGCGGGGCGACGCAGCTGGTGGCTGGACGTGCTCTGTGAGGAATTTGATCCCCAAGTGACTCCGCAGCAATGGCTGCTGCAAAGTCTTGTGCCGTGGATAGAGCAGACTTTGCAGGTGCAGCCGCCGCGGATAGCGCTGCTGGGTGTCAGCATGGGTGGTCAGGGTGTGCTGCAGCTGGCTTATCGGTATGCATTGAAGTTTCCGGTGGTGTCTGCGATTTCACCGGCGGTCGATTTTCATCAATTGTATGGCGCGGGTATTCCGCTGGACGGTATGTTTCCGGACGCTGAGGCAGCTCGGCAGGCGACCGTGGTGCTGAATCTGCAACCGCTGCAATGGCCGCGGTATCAGTATTTTTGCTGTGATCCGGCAGACGTGGAGTGGTACGACGGTGCTGCTCGGCTGGGTATGAAGCTGTCGTCATCCGGCATTCTGCATGAGCGGGACCTGCTGACGACAGCGGGCGGGCATTCGTGGAATTACTTTAATCGGATGGCGGAGCCGGCGATTGAGCAGTTGGTGCGTGGTTTGGCGGGCGTGGCTGCCAGCGTTTAGTCTGTGCGGTGGCGGTGTCTGCTGTTCAGGGCAATCCATTGATGCGGCGGACGATCCATTCTGCCATCAGCAGTGTGCAGAACAGGACAATCAGCAGCCAGTGGTCCCAGAGGCTGCGTTCCAGCAGTTTTTGCTGTGGCTGATCGACGGGCTGCAGCAGCTGTGTGATGCGGGCGACATCCCAGGGTTCGATGAGTTCTCCGCCACTTTGTTCGGCCAGTTGTTTGAGCAGAGTGCGATTACAGCTGACATCGGCGAGTTCTGCTGACACCTGCGGGCGGACGATGAGTTCTGTCTGCACATTTGGGGGAATGTCAACGGAGGTGTTTTCGACTTTGAGCAGCAGGTTCCAGTTGCCTGGTGTGAGTCTGGGCAGTCGGGCTGAGCTGCGTTCGGGTGTATCGGGTGAAGGCTGGAGTCGTGTTATCACGGGGGGTATTTGGGTGCCGGGTTGTTCGGCGATGACGGAGATGACGGCGTTCGTGACCTGTGGCAGCAGTCTGCGATCCCAGCGAACGACGACTTCCGGTGATTCGGTTTCATCGACGATGACATCAGAGACGGACATGCGGATGGAGTTATTTCCGGCGGCTGCTTTGCTGCGGGCGGCCCAGCGAATGAGTTGTCCCCAGAATTTGTAGTGCCATTCATCTCCGGCGCGGCGGCGCCAGCGCCAGGTGCTGTCGAGTCCGAGCCAGACGATTTGTCCGAAGCCGTAGTCCTGCTGCACGATGACGGGATCGGCCTGTGCGGGCAGTCCGGGGATTGAGGCGGTGGCCCAGACGGCAGCACCGGGTTTGGGTGTACCGGCAGCGATCCACGGATGTCCGGGCAATTTTGAGAGGGAGGTATCGCGGCTGCCGGGATCTTCCTGCAGCTGGAGCATGGGGAGGTTTTGAGCGGCGGGAGTGAGTGTCAGTCGGAAGGCGGTTTGTTCGCTTCCGGGAGCGGAGGCGAGGAACTGTTCGGCCAGTTTTTGTCGAACAGCGGTGACGGGCAGCATGGATTTGAGGATTTCGGACTGGTGAGCGAGCGGCATGTATTGGCGGCCGGGAATAATGACAACGGTGAGTCCGTCGCGTGTCACGGCTTCTTCGACCATTTGCCATGTCTGTGGGTCTGCTTCAGCGGGATTGAGGTCACCGATGATCAGCAGGTCAGTGCGTGCGAGTATTTCGCGGAAGGCGACGGCGGGCGGCAGTGTATTTTGGAGGGCCGGCTGATTGAGGATTTCGAGCCAGGGCTGTCTGAAGAGGATGGTGGTGGCTTCGACCTGGCGATCTCGTTCGAGCAGGTTATTGAGGTAGCGGAATTCCCAGCGGGCATCTCCATCCAGCAGCAGGACTCGAGCTTTGTTATCCACGACTTTCAGGCTGAAGCTGCGAGAGTTGTTGTCATTGCGGAGTTCACCGGGTCGGGGATCGCTGGTAACGACGTAATCGAATCTGCCGGGCTGATCGGCTGGCAGTGAAAAGGAGACGGTGGTGGAGTCAGTTGCGGGGGTGATTGTTTGCTGCTGAACGACGTTGCCGGCGGCTTCGAGTCGCACGGTGAGTTCTTCACCTTCGAAGCCGGCGGTACCGAGAATGGTTTTTACGAGTGCCTGATCTTTGAGGAAGACGGCTTCGGGTGCATCGATGGAAGCGATGGAGAGGTCGCGGGGCTGGAGTGCGGAGCCGATGGGGATGGTGTAGACGGGAACATTGATCATGGCGAGGAGGTCGGCGGTACCGGCGACATCTGCGGGAGCGGTCTGTCGTCCGTCTGAGAGGAGGATGAAGCCGCGAATTTGTGGTGCGGATTCTTCGGCGAGTGTATTTTGGAGGAGTCCGATGGCATCGGTTGTTTCGGGGCGCAGCTGCCGGCGATTTTGCTGGAGCATCTGTGCGAGCTGTCCGGGAGTGGCTGGCTGTTGTTCGGCGGCGAAGAGGCGGAGGTCTACGGGGAGATTTTTTCGCAGATTTTCGAGGAGTTCCGTGGGTTTTGCGGCGAGCAGCCGGCGGGCGAATTCGGTGCGCGGCATCTGCTCAAATTCACTGAGTGAGGCCATGACCTGATCGCGGCGTGCACTGGCGGCGGCTGTCTGGGCGGGAGTCTGTGGTGGCAGTTCGGTGCCGAGCCATGGTGGTTCTTTGCCGGCCTCGGCGGCTGCAGCCCAGGTTTCGATGAGTGGTCGAGTTTCAGCATTACCGAGCATTCCGAGGGCCTGAGCCCAGCGGAGTTTTTCGGCGAGGGTGGCGTGGCTGTCGCGGGTGTCCATGCTGTCGGAACCATCGACGGCGACGACGACTCTGTTTTGCAGTCGCTGGTCAAATTGTCTGGTGAGTACTGGCTGGAGGAGTGTGAGGAGCAGCAGTGTGAGCACGCTGCAGCGGAGCGTGAGGAGTGTCCAGCCGACCGGGCGTGAGACGATGCGTCGTTCGAGGCGGAGGAGCCAGCAGCTGATGGCGAGAGCAGCGAGGGAAGCGAACAGGACGAGCGTGGTCCAGGTGGTGGAGTCGGTTCCGGAGAACAGCAGCCGCCATGTCATGTGCGATCTCGACTGCTGCTGGCGCGTCCGGGGACGGGGAGAATTTCATCAGTGCGGGGTGTGGTGGGCTGCATGAGTCGATAGAGGCTGATGAGCTGATCGAGCATGTGATCTTCGCGGAATCGGGAGCGCACCAGTTGTTGTCCGGCGGCTGCGATAGTGCGAGCGGTGTCGCGGTTGAGCAGCAGTTCGATGATTCGATCGGCGAGCAGGCGGCTGTCGGAGGGCGGGACGATGAGTCCGTTTTCACGATCCTGGATCACACTGAGTACTCCGCCGACACCGGAGGCGATGACGGGTCGTCCGAGAGCCATGGCTTCCAGCATGAGGACTCCGATCCCCTGCTGGAGTGAGGGGAGGCAGAAGATATCGATGGCGGCGAGGTATCCCTGCATGGAGACACCGCCGTCGACGAAGGTGAGTCGGCGTGAGAGGTCGAGTGAGGCGGCCAGTTGTCTGAGGCTGTGTTCTTCGGGTCCGCTGCCGGCGATGACGATGCGGATATCATGTCCGGCTGCGACGACTCGGTGGCAGGCGCGGAGGAAGAAGGAGGCTCCTTTGATCACTTCGAGTGGCCCGGCCATGCCGATGACCGGGGGGCGATCATCATCGAGGGGCTGGTCAATTCCGGGGGCATCTGCGACTTCGACGCCGGGCAGTATGACTTGTTTTTCGAGCTGGTCCATCACGGGTCCGGCTGGCAGTCGGGACTGGACGCTTTCGCTGACTGAGATAATGGATTTGAGCTGGGGGACGGGGTTGCGGAGAACGAGTGATTCGGCTTCGTCGTGGCCTCCGACGCTGAGCAGGAGTGGTCGTTTCAGTTTTTCGGCGAGTCGTGAGGCGGTGTTGAGGAATCGGCTGTCGAAGAGGTGAATGACGTCCGGGCGCTGGTCTTTGATATCGCGGTAGACGGTGCGTGCCACGAGGCGTCCCCAGACGGGGACATCGAGGCCGGGGATTTCGTGGAGTCTGACACCTTGCAGGAGTGCGGGGTCGAGTCCTTCGCAGGTGGTGCAGACGAGTGCGGTTTCGAGTTCTCGTTTTTCGAGCCCTCGGGCAATGCGCAGGGTGAGGAGCGACGAACCACGGAAGGTGAGTTCGCCGTCCAGCAACAGCACTCGCAGAGGTTGCTCGGCCATGTCCATAGTCTACACGAAAGTTCGGGAATCTCCAGCATTCCGGCTGTGGCGGAAGAATCCGGGGAAATCTGCGGGTGTGCTGGCAGTGGTGCGGGTCAGAACTTAGGCTATGGGGCTGTGGGTGTTGCGTGAGCGGTGGGCGTGGTGTTTGTCCGGCGAGTGGGGAGGGTGTGAATTTGGCGGAGAGCGGGTTACTGGAGCTGCGGGGTGTGCGTATTGCGGACACTTTTGCTGAGGCTTTTCCGATCAAAGCTGCGAGGCTGGTGATCACGGCTGACAGTCTGCGCTGGGCGCGGACGGCGGCGACGGTGTTTTGCGGGAATGCGACAAGTGTGATTGCGTGTGATCTGGAGGCGGCGATTGAGCAGGAGCTGTCAGCTGAGGACACGGCTGATGGTCGACCTGGTGTGTCGGTTTTGGCCTTTGGTTTTTCGGTGCAGGCGCTGGGTCAGGCGATTCAGGGTCGCGTGGGTCAGTGTGTGCTGACGTGTCCGGGAACAGCGTGTTTCAACGGACTGCCGGACAGTGCGAAGGACCGGCGTGTGCGAATTGGGGGCGTTCTGCGGTATTTTGGTGATGGTTTTCAGCAGTCGAAGCTGATTGACGGTCGTCGTTACTGGCGGATTCCGGTGATGGACGGTGAGTTTGTGTGTGAGGACGAGTTTGGGACGGTGACGGGCGTTGCGGGGGGCAATTTGCTGATTTGCGGGGTGGATGTGCGGTCGACGCTGGGGGCGGCGGAAGCAGCGGTGGATGCGATACGGGGGATGCGTGGAGTGGCGCTGCCGTTTCCGGGCGGGATTGTGCGTTCGGGAAGTAAGGTTGGTTCGAAGTATCCGCGGCTGAAGGCGAGTACGAATGAGGCGTGGTGTCCGACGCTGCGGGGTCTGACAGCGAGCGAGCTGCCGGCGGACTGTCATTGTGTGTATGAGATTGTGATAGACGGTCTGACGGCGGAGGATGTGCGGGGGGCGATGCGGCTTGGTCTGCATGCGGCAGTGAGCCAGCCTGGTGTGGGTCTGGTGTCGGCGGGGAATTACGGTGGTCGTCTGGGGAAGCATCATTTTTATCTGCGAGAGCTGCTGTGACGAATCTGGAAGGTGAGCAGCAAATCGGTCGAGTGTGGCTGGCAGGAGCTGGTCCGGGTGACCCGGGTCTGATCACGGTGCGAGCTGCGGAGGTGTTGCGGCAGGCGGACCTGGTGCTGTACGACGGTCTGGTGAATCCGTTGCTGCTGCGTCTGGCGAGCGGGCGTTGTGAGCGGACGTCGCGAATTCGTCGTGAGGGTGCAGTGATTGTGTCTCAGGAGGAGATCAATCGTCGTCTGATCGAGGCGGCTCGACAGGGCCTGAACGTGGTGCGACTGAAGGGTGGCGATCCGTGTATTTTTGGGCGTGGTGGCGAGGAGGCTGAGGCGCTGCGGCAGGCTGGCATTGCATTTGAGATTATTCCGGGGATTACAGCGGCAACGGCGGCAGCGGAGTATTCCGGGATTTCGTTTACGGATCGGCACGCGGCGTCGGCAGTGGCCTTCGTGACGGCTCATGAGGATCCGCTGCGCGAGGGGACTCGGCTGTGTTTCCGGGCCTTGGCGCAGTTTCCTGGGACGCTGGTTTTTTACATGGGTTTAAGTCGTCTGGCGGAGCTGTGCAGTCGCCTGCAGGAGAATGGACTGGCGGGAACGACGCCAGCGGCGGTGATTTGCCGGGCGACCTTGCCGACGCAGCAGCTGCTGACGGGGACGCTGAGTACGCTGGCGGGTCTGGCGGAAGAGGCGGGGTTGCAACCACCTTCGCTGGTGGTGGTGGGGGAGTGTGTGAATCAGCGGCGTGGTCTGTCGTGGTATGAGCAGTTGCCGCTGTTTGGTTTATCGATCGGTGTGCCTCGAGCGGAGGAGCAGGCGGGAGACGTGCTGGAGCAGATTGTCCGTGGCGGCGGCGAACCGGTGCTGATGCCGTTGCTGGAGATTCAGCCGGCGGGTGCTGAAGAGTCGGAGCGGATACAGCGGCGTCTTGCTGATTTGTCGGATGTGGACTGGCTGATTTTCACGAGTGCGAACGGCGTGCGGGAGTTTTTTCGGCAGTTGCGTCTGGCGGGGCGGGATGTGCGTGCACTGGGCGGGGTGCGGGCAGCGTGTGTTGGCCGCAGTACAGCGGCCTGTCTTGAGGAGCGTGGAATTGTGGCGGATCTGGTACCGGAAACATTCCGGGCTGAGTCGCTGGCGGAGGCTTTGGTGTCTGAGGTTGCGGGGCGGCGAGTGCTGTGGGTGCGTGGCAGTCGTGGTCGGGACGTGCTGCCGATGCAGCTGAGTGCTGCGGGTGCAGTTGTAGAGCAGATGGTGGTGTATCGGAACGAGGATGCAGCGGGTCTGGGGTCTGAGATTTGGGAGCGGATTCGCGGCGGTCGTCTGGACTGGATTTGTCTGAGCAGTCCGGCGATGGCGCGGCGTCTGGCGGAGCTGCTGCGTGAGGCCGGTTTATGGCCTTTGCCCGAGACGACTCGGCTGGCCAGTATCAGTCGTCTGACAACTGGTGCTGCGGCTGATTGCGGGATGGTGATTACAGTGGAGGCGGAGGAGGCGACGTGGCGGGGGCTGATGGGAGCGGTGGGGTGCTTTGCACCACGGCTGGTGGAATAGGGTGAATTGAAAATCGAGTGGATTGTGTGCTCGATCGTGTTTGTCGTTGTGCTCGATTTTTTCTGCTGTCATATATTTGTGAGATCTGCATGAGCGGGGCTTGAGCGGTGGCGGTGTGAGGTTCTTGTTTTGACGGTGGTTTTGGAGTGTGAGCGTGGTTGGGGGTGGGGCGAGCACGAGCACGAGCACGATTACGAGCACGATTACGATTACGAGCACGAGCACGAGCACGAGCACGAGCACGAAAAGGGGCAACGGAGGGGGCAGCGGAGGGGGGCATGGTTTTGGGGCGGCGAAATCAGCGGGAGCGGGCTGCCAGCGAATCCGGGCAAAGGGTGCCGAAGATGCCACCGGCCCGACTGGCTGCTGACAAGGTATTCCGTTTTTTTGCGATTCTTCGTGCTCGTGCTCAATGAAATGGTGCTCGTGCTCGTAATCGAAACAAATCGCCTTCGGCGTCGCTTTTTGAGCACGAGCGAGAGGGTTGTTTTGAATCGCTGATGAACGCTGATGGTGTGGCGTTTTGCGGCGGCGGATT
>JBJTPZ010000625.1:0-18654 GCA_046075365.1 Planctomycetaceae bacterium | reverse complement strand
GGAAGCTGCCGTCCATCAGTTGTGCCCTGGGAGAACTGCGGGAGTGGCAGCGGTCTGCTGAGCCGGGTGTGCCGGATTTTTCTGCAGCGGCACTTGAGGGCTTTGATTTTGCCAAGGCCGGGCTGGCGGGTTGTCGGTCTGTTTGCGACTGGTCTTTGGGTCTGCAGCAGTTGCGGCAGCGTTTCGGTACGGTTCGCGGCTGGGTGGCAGCAGCGTACGCTGATGCCGTGCGTGCGGACGCACCCGAGGTGGAAGATGTGGTGGCGGCGGCGAAGGGTGTATGTCGAGTGCTGCTGATTGACACGTGGCAAAAGGACGGCTCAACGCTGCTCGACTGGCTGTCCCATGATCGGCTGCAGCGGATTTCTGACGACTGTCTGACTGCCGGGGTGCTGCTGGCTCTGGCTGGTCGTGTTCAGCTGAGGCATCTTGAGAGTCTGCTGCGGGTTCGTCCGGCGATTGTGGCGGTCCGGGGGGCAGTTTGCGAGGGCGGTGACCGAGCCGGGCTGATCAGTGCGTCGCGGATCGCCGAATTCCGCGCGGCTCTGCAGCAGGGATAAGCAGAGCTGCGGCGGTTGAGGGGGCGACGGGGCGAAAGGGCGAGGGGGCGAGTGGGCAGAACTCGGGCTGGAAAGCCCGAGCTACGGAAAACGCAAACAGGCCAGCCACCAGCCACTTCTCAGGCCTTGGGTTCTTCTGTCTTCTGTCCTGCTTCGGGTGCGGGTGCGGGTGCGTCAGCTTGCGGGGACGCTTCTGCACCCATGGCCGCATTCAGGGCCTCCAGCTGACTCGGATAGTCCGCTACCGCTGTTGCCGGATAGTCCTTCGTCATCCAGCGCACCAGCAGCTCCAGGTCAGTTTCCGAAAGCTGCTGCGGACTGTAGGCTGGCATGCGGTTCTTTGCCCCGTAATGCCGCCCGGCACCCGGATTGCGAATGAAGTCCTTCAGCCAGGCCTGGGAGCCGTATTTCGCCATGATCGGATAACCACTGGCACTGGAATCGTCCGGTGTTGCCGGGAAGTCCTGACCAATCGTTTCGTGGCACGATGCACATGACGTGCCGTTCAGTGCTCCGGCCCAGCTGCCGTCCACCGCCAGAGCTTTCCCCTTTTGCACAAGTGCAGAATCGTATTCTGTCTGAGCATGTCCGGCTTCGGCAGCCAAAAACTCAACCAGGGCCGAAACATTGTCCGCATTTTCGGCCGACTTCAGCGACTCCACGTTGTCACTGGTCCAGTTGGCCATTTCGGAACCATCCGGATCTACAAAATCAACCGATTCGCCCGCAGCCGTCTTCTGTTTGGCTTCCGCATACCAGCCGGCGTTCTTCAGCCAGCGGAAGTGGCTGGAATAATCCACCACGATCGCCCGCATCCAGTCGCGGCTGCCGAAGTTGCCAAGGTCTGCGGCGGTGGGCGGAGTCAGCGGGGGGGCTCCCGTCTGGCCGGGCTGCAGAGCATCCGTCAGCAGTGACCCGCGTCCGTCATGCCCGTTCCAGCGATGGCAGCTGGCGCAGTGCTGAGCAAACAGGCGGGGACCCTGTGTGAACGGGTCACGCCGCAACAGCGTTACCGCACCCTCCACCGGAATCTTGTCCGGACCGGCTGCCAGCTCAATCGCTCGACCGGCATCGCGATGCGCTTCAGCCAGTGCAGCCTGATGTCCGCGATCATTCGCATCCTCGTAGAAGGCCAAAACCGTGAGGGCCAGGACACCGAATGCCAGCAGCCACATAAAGCCCTTGTTCACCTGATGTCCAAATCGACCCAGCAGACGCTCAGTTAACGGCATGACCGCGATGATTCCCATGATCACACCCGGAACAATGATGGCGCCGAAAGTCAGCCCCAAAGCCTCCACGGCATGAAAACGCAGGAACCGGAACAGGAACAGAAAGTACCATTCAGGACGCGCCGCGTCGAACTTCACCGCCGGGTCAGCCGGAGCACTCAGTTCGGCAGGTCGCAGCACAGCCAGCAGCAGCACCGTAGCCAGCACCGCCAGACAGGCAACCGCATCCTTCAGCACCTGATCAGGCCAGAATGTGGTATCCGGAGCATGCTTAGGATCATGGACCGTCAGTCCATGGCGGCGAAACACGTAGATATGCAGTGCCAGAAAGCCCACCAGCAGCGCCGGCAGCATACCGGCATGCATGGCAAAGAAGCGAGTCAGTGTCAGGTGGCCGTAATCACGACCACCCTGAGCCAGCGTCTGGACCTCAGCACCTACCACCGGAGTCGCACTCATGATGTTGGTGGTGACCTGTGTCGCGTAATAGCCCTTTTGGTCCCACGGCAGCAGATACCCCGTCAGCGACAGACCCAGCACAATCATCATCAGCACGATGCCCAGCCAGAAATTGATTTCTCGCGGAGCCTTATACGCGCCGTCAATCACCACCTGCATCAGATGGATGGCCATCAGCACCACCATTGCCTGTGCCGAATAGTGGTGCAGTCCCCGAATCACATAGCCCAGAAACATCTCGTGCTGAATGTAATACACACTTTCCCATGCAGTGCGAGTACTGGGGCTGTAGGCTGACCACAGCATGAACCCGGTAATCACCTGCACGGCAAACGTGAACACCAAGGTACTGCCCCAGACGTATCGCCAGCGGGCACCACCCGGAACTCGCTCGTACAAAGCCTCATGCATCAGAGATTTCACGCCGACACGATTGTCCAGCCAGCTCAGAAGTGCATTCATTACATCAGACCCCGAGATTCAGTAGCGCTGTCACGGCAGCGGGAATTGGCAAGCCAGAATTGACACCCAAACGGCACTGGCCGTCACACCGGAATCTTCTCTGCCGTGGCTCGGCGGAAGTTTTGAAATTTTACCCAGATCTCGCTGCCCGCCGCATCCTCGCGACCCTCCGTTCGCATTGACACTTCCAGCCCGTCCATGTCCCGCGGAGGAACCTCGTTGGACTTGCGACCATCAAGGCCAAAAGCACTGGTGTGACACGGGCAAAAGAAGTCGTTTTCCGCTCGGCGATAATTCACCGAACAACCCAGATGCGGACAAACGGAACTGAACGCCAGAATCGGGCCATCACCCACCTTGCGCAGCCAGATGCTGCCGACCGGAACATTGCGAAAACGATTCCATGCGTCTTCGATGTCGTCGAAGACGGTGACGGAAACAGGAGTTCCGTCAGCGGGGATCGCTTCACGGTTCACATCCAGTCGCAGAAAACCCTGCTCGTCCTTTCGCGCTGAACCGCCGCCCGTACCGCCCGCCGCCTGCTTCCTGCGCAGAATCGGGTCCAGAAAGAACAGACCGCCCAAAGTTGCCGGAATGGCCATGATGGCCGTACTGATCAATGCTGTCAGACCCTGGATCAGCAAACCGCGTCGCGGAGTCTCAGCGGGACCACAGCCATGGCCCCCCTGACAACAGGACGCATGGCCTTCAGCCGCTGCTGCAGCGGTGTTTTGTGTTTCTGTCATGTGGCAGGATCCGAACGGGAGTGCATTCAGAAGGAAGTTGGCCGGACCGCTTGTCCAGCCGGCGAGATGATTTTTGTATTTGAAGCGTTCGGCTCGGCAAACACAAATGAAGAATTCAATCCGGACGACGCCGTCTCATATTGGGAATTCTGCGGGTGGCCTTCCTGACAGCTGCAGTCCGCTGGACAGATTGTCAGTGGCAGTGACGCCAAATCCCGCGGTCAGTCGGCTTCCTGCACGTTTTCTGCGTTAACGGAGGCGGGCGGACTTCGGTCTGAGGAGTGAACGATTTTCCCGCGAAATTCTCATCTGCGCCGGTTTCCCCGGATTCAGCGTGAACGATTTGAGTCCGGCGGAATGGAAATTACACTGTCGGCTGCTGGTGGAACGTCGTGATTTCACAGGTAACACCATGAACAGGCTCCCGGATACTCCGGATTTCCGCAGGAATCGCAAATTGCGTATTGGTGCTGTCAGCTACCTGAATTCGCGCCCGCTCGTTCAGACACTGCCTCGTCACGCCCCGCTGGCATCGCTGACGCTGGATTATCCCAGTCGGCTGGCGGATCAGCTGGCGGCCGGTCAGCTGGACGTGGCCCTGATTCCGTCGGTGGAATATTTTCGGCGGCCTGGGTACGAGGTGATTTCGGATGCCTGCGTGGCAGCTCGCGGTGAAGTGCTCAGCGTCAAACTGTTCTGTCGCGTGCATCCCGGGCAGATTCGTCGGCTGGCTCTTGACGAAGGGTCTCGCACCAGCGCCGCGCTGACAAAGGTGATTCTGGCTGAACATTACGGTGTGTTTCCCGAGACTGAGCCGCTGAATATGCAGTGCACCACCGCAGATACTCAGGCCGACGCGGTGCTGCTGATTGGCGATCGTGCGATGCACAGTCCGCCGGGCGAATTTGCTGAGGTCATTGATCTCGGACAGTTCTGGAATTCCTGGACAGGGCTGCCTTTTGTGTTTGCCATGTGGGTGGCTCGACAGGACGCGGCTGCGGACGGCATTGACGAGGCGCTGGCGGCGGCCCGTGACGAGGGTGTGCGGATGGCTGCTGAGATTGCTCGCACAGAAGCTCCCAGGCTGGGACTGGATCCTCACTATGCCCACCGCTATTTGACTCGAAATCTGCACTATCATTTGACTTCTGCCGAAAAAAACGGGCTGCGACTGTTCTGCAGCCTTGCCGCTCGGCATCACCTGGTGAATCCCGATGTTGAACTCATCTTCCGAGATCTCGTACCTGCTTGACAAGGCCGCTGAGGGCGGGCGTCTGACACCGGCCGAGGGTCTGCAGCTGCTGCAGTCCGGCGATCTGACTGCGCTGGGAGCAGCGGCGAATCGAGTGACTGAGCGGCTGCATCCGGAACCTTTCCGCACGTACAACATTGACCGCAACATCAACTACACGAACGCCTGCACGGCGGTGTGTGATTTTTGTGCGTTTTACCGTCCGCCCAGCCATCCGGAAGTGTATGTCCTGCCGATGGACGTGCTGCTGAAGAAGATTGAAGAGACGGTGGCCCTGGGCGGAGATCAGATTCTGCTGCAGGGCGGTCTGCATCCGAAGCTGCCGCTGGAATGGTACGAAGAGATGCTCAGCACCCTGCGGCGGCATTACCCGCAGGTCAACATTCACGGTTTTAGTCCGCCGGAGATTTATCACTTCACAAAAATCAGCAAGCTGCCGCTGAAGACTGTTCTGCAGCGTCTGCAGCAGGCGGGACTGGGCAGTCTGCCTGGCGGTGGCGGTGAGATTTTGGTGGACCGCGTGCGCAAATCGATTACTCGGGGCAAGGTTTTGACGGACGACTGGCTGAACGTGATGCGGGTGTGGCACGAGCTGGGCGGCCGTTCTTCAGCGACGATGATGTTTGGTCACGTGGAGACTCTGGAGGAGCGAATCGAGCATCTGGAGCGTTTGCGGCAGCTGCAGGACGAGACAGGTGGTTTCACGGCTTTCATTTGCTGGACGTTTCAGCCTGAGCATACCGACATGGCGCACATTCCTCCGGCGGGAGCTTTTGAATATTTGAAGACGCAGGCTGTGAGTCGTCTGTATCTGGACAATTTCCCGAACATTCAGTCGTCGTGGGTGACTCAGGGCGAGAAGGTTGGTCAGCTGGCGTTGTTGTTTGGTGCGAACGACATGGGCAGTCTGATGATTGAAGAGAATGTGGTATCGCAGGCGGGGACTGTGCATCATTTGACGGTGGAGACGATTCGGCGGTGCATTGAGAGTGTGGGATACATTCCGCGTCAGCGGAATGTGTTCTACCAGTACATAGATTCACCTGTTTCGGTCTGAGTTTGCGGGTTTGCGTGGATTTAGCGGCAAAATCTGCCGGTATTTGGTGTTTGGGGGAGCGGGGTGCGGGGTCAGATCTGTTTTTTGGGGCATTCCTGGTTTTCAGGATTCCCGTGATCCCCTGCTTTTGCCGGTTCTTTTGTGATCTGCTGCATTGATTCTGCGTCTCCCTTTCACTAGACTGCTCGACTTTCCATTCTGGAATTCCGATAACCCAAGATCTTTTAGGGTTTTGGTTTGATCCGGGATCCTGTTGTTCAGACCGGTGTTGTTTAGGCCGGTGTTCTTTAGTTCAGTTCACGGCCTGCATTTATCGCGGGCAAGGAAAAGAAGTTCCATGCTGGCACTTGGCAAAACATGGATGGCGAAGAAGGAAGAAGTCGCAGGTCGCGAATGGTTCGTGGTTGACGGCGACAATCAGGTTGTGGGCCGTCTTGCAACTCAGATTGCCACGGTCCTGATGGGCAAGCACAAGCCCGGGTATACTCCGCATGTCGACACTGGTGACTACGTGATTGTGGTCAACTGCGAGCGTGTTCGTTTTAGCGGCAGCCCGATGCAGCATGCTGAAATTCCTTATTTGACCACCAAGATGGCGGCCAAGGAATACGCTCGGTTTACCGGTTATCCGGGTGGTCGTCGTGTTCGCACGGCTGTGCAGGCATTGCAGCAACGCCCGGAACTGGTGATTCAGGAAGCAGTTCGTCGCATGTTGCCGAAGAACAAGCTGGGTCGTCACATGCTGAAGAAGCTGCGTATTTTTACTGGTCCCAATCACGATCATCAGTCACAGCAGCCGAAGCCGTTCCCGGAATACCTGCTGCCTCGCTGATTGCCTGCTGAATCGATTCGGGTGGCTGGTCAGACACCGGGCTGCCTTCACGGAATTCTCGTTCATAGTCCAAGGATTTTTCAATGAGTTCGGGTGACCTGACTGCTCCTGAAGTCCCATCATCGACTCTTCCCGAACTGACCATGTCGGGCGGTGCTGTGGCTGACCCAACTTTTCAGCCCACGATTCGCGGCAAGATTGACCGTTTCGGGGTTGCCATGGGAACTGGTCGTCGCAAGACATCGGTGGCTCGTGTGCGAGTCAAGGAAGGCTCGGGGGAATTCATCATCAACGGCCGACCGCTGGAGGACTTCCTGCGTGTTGAGCGTGACCGCGAAAGCGTCATGATTCCGCTGAAGGTGGTGGGCAAGGTTGGTCAGGTGGACATTTCCATCCGCGTTCAGGGTGGTGGCATTACCGGTCAGACCGGCGCCATTGTGCTGGGACTGGCTCGTGCTCTGCAGGGCATGAACCCGAACTGGCATCATGACCTGGCCACGATGGGCCTGCTGACTCGCGACGACCGCATGGTCGAACGCAAGAAGTATGGCTTCAAGAAAGCTCGTCGCAGCTTCCAGTTCTCGAAACGCTGACAGTGCTTCTGGCGGTGGCCGTTTTCAGTGCCATCACTCAGTTGATCTTTCCCGAATCCATGCCGGAAGCGTCCAGCAGGGATTTTTTTTCGAGCCGGCGCCGCTGCGTCTCAGCTTGATCAAATCAGGAGGCGAACAGCCGTGCGGGACGCCTATGAAAACCTGATTTTTCCTGACGTCATGCTGATGATTCAGGAAGATGATGTGAAGGGGCTGGCGGCGTTCTGCGGCGTGGTGCATCCGGCGTCGGTCGCAGAGATCCTTGAGGAACTTGAAGATCAGCAGGTCTGGCGGATTCTGGATCAGGCGGACGACCAGCTGCGGGTTGAGATCTTTGAGTTTCTGTCACTGAAGCGGCAGACTGAGCTTGTTGAATCGCTCGACGAAAATCGATTGTCGCACCTGCTGGAGTGGATGTCGGCGGACGACCGTGTTGACTTGTTGTCGTGTATTCCTGAGGCGCGTCGGGAAGATGCACTGCGCCTGATTGCTCAGGCAGAGCGGAACGAAATTCGGCGGATGCTGTCTTATGACGAAGACAGTGCCGGAGCGGTGATGACGTCTGACTATGCGTCTTTGCCGGCATCGATCACCGTCCTGGATGCTCTGGCGCGCCTGCGTCAGCAGGCTCCTGACAGCGAAAGCATTTATTACGTTTACATTCTTGGTGAAGACCGGCACCTCGAGGGTGTGATTTCGCTGCGGCAGCTGATCCTTGCTCGCCCGGAAACTCGCCTGTCCGAGATCATGAAGCGTGATCCGATTCGGGTGCGGGTGACGGAACCGCGAGTTGTGGCGGCCGAGATGCTGGGGCGATACAACTTCATTGCCGTGCCGATTGTTGATGATGCTGATCGGCTGGTCGGCATTGTGACTCACGACGATGCTCTGGACGTGGTGCAGGAGGAAGCAACAGAAGACGCATATCTTCAGAGCGCCATGGCACCGCTCGAGGATACCTATCAGGCATCGCCGCTCTTCGAGATTCTCTGGAAGCGTGGCGTCTGGCTGTTGTTCCTGTCCTTTGTGGCTCTGATGAATGCGCATGTGATTGACCACTATCGCGGCACCGCGGATGCTCCGAATGCGGCTCCTGTCGGAACCGGTCTGTCTTCGCTGATTCTGCTCTTCCTGCCTCTGGTGATGGCCAGTGGCGGCAACGCGGGTTCGCAGTCGGCGACGCTGTTCATTCGCATGTTTGCCCTGCGACCTTCCGAGGGCCTTGGCAGCTCCAGTCTGGTGAAGGACCTTCCGCTGGTTGTTCGAGAGCTGCTGATTGGTTTGTGTCTGGGGTCGGCGCTGGCCTTTCTGGACTTCACGGTGGCGTGGCTGTGGTTCGGTCGCAGTATGTACGAATCATCGGTGATCGCTGCCACGGTTGTGATGGTGGTTACTCTGGGAACCTCCGCCGGCTCGCTGCTGCCGCTGCTGTTCCGTCGCCTTGGCATGGATCCTGCCATCATGTCGAATCCGCTGATCGCCGCGATGATCGACGTGCTGGGTGTAATTCTGTTCTACGAGATCGGCCTGCTGGTACTGACCTAGATTTGCTCCAAAAAAAGTCACTGTCTGCAGTTGGAATTGAGCGGTCGGTTTGCTGAGATGCCTGCTGTTCTTCCGCCGTGAATCCTTTTTTTGGGCAGTGACAGGAGAGACCGGTCATGCAGGGGCCAGGCTGCAGTATTCGGCGTGTATCGTGGTGCAGTGTAATCGCGGTGGCGCTGCAGATCGTGGCGACTTCCGTGCCAGTCTGCCAGGCAGAAGATCCGCTGGTGCTGGTTTCATCATTCGCTGGCGGCACGGATGGCGGCATCACGGCCTTTCGACTGCAGAAGTCGACTGGTCGGCTAACTCAGGTACACCGTACAGCTCCGGTACCTCAGCCCTTTTTCTTTGACGTGTCGCCCGATCGTCGGCAATTGTTCAGCATTCATGCCGAGACATTTGGCGGGCCGGCAACCGAACAGCTGGCTGCCTGGAAACTGGATGCCGCCACGGGACAGTTAACTCCGGTCAATCGCCGGACGACTCGAGGTACAGCATCCTGTTTTGTTGAAGTTGATCGCACGGGTCGCATGGTGCTGTGTGCGAATTATGCTTCGGGCAGTGTTGTGGCCTGGCGCATTCAGCCGGACGGATCTCTTTCTGAACCTTCCGCATTTGTGCAGCATCAGGGCAGCAGCATCAATGCGGCGCGGCAGAAAGAGCCTCACGCGCATTGTTTCGTGATCAGTCCGGACAATCGTTTTGCCTATGCTGCGGACCTTGGTACGGATCAGGTGCTGTGTTATCAGCTGAATCCTGAAACAGGGGAACTTCGGCCTGCTGCTCAGCCCTTTGTTCGTACCATGCCGGGTGCCGGGCCGCGCCATCTGACCTTTGATCCCGCCGGACTTCATGTGTATGTGATCAACGAACTGCTGAATTCGGTAACGATGTTTCAGTACCTGCCGGAGAGCGGATTTCTGATTGAGCAGCAGACGATTTCGACACTGCCGGTGGACTTCAAGGGTGAAAGTTACTGTGCTGACCTCAGGATTACTCCAAATGGTCGTTTCCTCTACGGCACCAATCGCGGGCATGACAGTCTGGCCAGGTATCGCATCGCGGAAGATGGCCGTCTGACACTGCTTGGTATTGAGCCGGCGGGCGGCAAAGGTCCGCAAAATCTGGCTATTACTCGCGATGGCGAACTGCTGCTGTGCGGCAACATGCCGGGCAACAGGCTGATGGTGTTTCGAATTGACCAGCAGACCGGTGACCTGACTGCCCAGGGTGATGGAATTGAAATCCCTGGTCCGTCGTGCATTCGTATTTTGGACTGACCACTTCCCAACTCATAAGGATCCCGGAAATGCGATGTATTACAACCCTTGCTGCAGTGGGATGTTGTTTGTTGTCCGTGCCATTGCTGGCTGACGATTTTCAGTACCAGTTTGAAGCGATTTCAGTCCCGAAGGCAACTGCGGACGAGCCTGTGCGGGGGCAGCTGTCGGTCGCGGCGGCGGCGAAGTATCTGGAGCATGGTTCTGCGGCCTGGAACGGACAGCGCAAGTGTGTCAGTTGCCATACCAACGGCACTTACATGACCATTCGACCGCTGCTTTCGAAAACGCTGGGACCGCCGGACGGGGCGAACCGAGTATTCTTTGCAGAGCAGTTGCAGAAGCTGCAGGCAGAACCTCTCGATCGACTGAAACAGTCTACTCGCCCGGCTCAGGTGATCTACATCGCGGCGGGACTGGCGGAGTGGGATGCATCGGTTGGCGGATCCCTGTCGCCCGAAACAGAAACAGCTCTGGAACTGATGTTCCGCATTCAGACTGAAGAAGGTACCTGGGGAACTCTGGACTGCTGGCCACCGTTCGAATCAGACGCCTGGCATGAAGCAACAGTTGCTGCGATGGCTGCGGCTGCTGCTCCGGGCTGGATCGCCAAAGTGCAGGCCAGTCCCGATTCACCGACTGCTGCTGGTCTGGAGAAACTGCGTCAGTATCTGCGAACCAGGCCACCGCTGCACGATTACAGTCGAGTTCTGCTGCTGTGGACTGCTGCTCGAATGCCCGATCTGCTGACTGAGGCTCAGCGACAGGACCTGCAGCAGATGCTGCTGAAGCATCAGAAGGCGGATGGCAGCTGGTCCATTCGTTCGTTCGCTGCGCCGGAAGCCTGGGGTGGCGGAAACCGCGCGGCCAAACTGAAAGCGGAACCGGAATTCAGTGATCCTCCGGGAGATGGTCATATGACCGGTCTGGCCATTGTTGTGCTCAGAGAAAATGGCCTGCCGGCCAGTGACGCGGCCATTCAGAAGGGCCTCGGCTGGCTGAAAAGCAACCAGCGGGAAAGTGGTCGCTGGTGGACTCGTTCACTGAATACCGATTCCTGGCATTTTATTACTTACAGCGGCACGGCCTATCCATTGTTGGCGCTGCAGCTGTGCGACGAACTGCCTGTTGCCGGAGTCAGTCCATGAAGCCTGCAGCAGGCTTGTTTTGGTCACTGCTGCAGGCCCTGCTGCTGGCAGCGGGCCTGCAGTGCCGCGCCGTGGCAGATGAGCGTCCGCTCAACGTCGTGGTGCTGGTGGCGGACGATCTGGGGCAGCGGGATCTGGGCTGTTATGGCAGCACATTTTATGAAACGCCGGCACTCGATGCACTGGCTGCCGGCGGTGTGCGGTTTAGTCGCGCCTATTCGGCCTGCCCGGTCTGTTCCCCCACGCGGGCGGCGCTCACAACCGGTCGCTATCCGCAGCGCAGCGGCATCACCGATTACATCGGTGCTGCCCAGCCGCAGGCGTGGAAACGCAATACGCGACATCTGCCTGCCCCGTACAGTCTGCAGCTGGCACTGCAGGAAACTACGGTTGCGGAAATCCTGAAAGCTCGCGGTTACGCCACGTTCTTTGGTGGCAAATGGCATCTGGGCGGTGACGGTTTTCTGCCGGAGCAGCAGGGCTTTGACGTGAATCTTGGCGGGCTGGCTCAGGGTGGTCCATACGGCGGAAAAAAGTACTTCTCACCCTACGGCAACCCGAAGCTGCCGGATGGACCTGAGGGCGAACATCTGCCCGATCGTCTTGCCAGCGAAGCAGTGCGGTTCATGGAGACGCATCGGGATCAGCCGTTCCTCGTCTGGCTGCCCTTCTACGACGTGCATACTCCGCTGATGGCACGTGACGATCTGCGACTGAAGTACCAGCAGAAACGGGCAGCGCTGCCGCAGCAGGACGTGTTTGCTGATGAACCGCCGCGAAAGGTTCGCATGTCGCAGGACCATGCCGTGTATGCGGGCATGGTGGAAGCGATGGATCAGGCCGCCGGGAAAATTCTGCAGGCTTTGGATCGACTGCAGCTCTCGGAAAGAACGCTCGTCATTTTCACCAGCGACAATGGCGGATTGTCCACCAGCGAAGGTTCGCCAACTTCCAATCAGCCGCTGCGTGCCGGCAAAGGCTGGCTGTATGAAGGCGGCATTCGGACTCCCTGCCTGATGCGTTTGCCTGGCAGGATACCTGCCGGAGTCACCTGTGAGACACCGGTGATGAGTATTGATTATCTGCCGACCATCGTGGATTTCTGTGGTGCCGATGAAGCCGGAAAACTCAGTTTTGACGGCCAGTCCCTCAGAGCACAGCTGCAGCAGCCCGACCGCACAGACCTGACTCGAACATTGTTCTGGCAGTATCCGCACTATGGCAACCAGG
This sequence comes from Planctomycetaceae bacterium, assembly GCA_046075365.1. Taxonomy (GTDB): domain Bacteria; phylum Planctomycetota; class Planctomycetia; order Planctomycetales; family Planctomycetaceae; genus SXXK01. The sequence goes on along the minus strand of JBJTPZ010000625.1, from coordinate 6,258 downwards.
GTGGAGCCCCGGGGGCTGCCGTGCTGCAGGATGGCTGGAAGCTGATTGAGTGGTTTGATGACGACCGCGTGGAGCTGTTCCGTGTGTATGAAGACACGGGGGAACAGCGGAACGCTGCGTCCGAGCATCCGGAGGTTGTCGCCGGACTGCAGACCAAACTGCGGGACTGGCAGACGCAGGTGGGCGCCAAACGTTCTGTTGTGAATCCAGCCTGGAATCCGCAGCAGCCTGCAGGACGCTAGCCGCCGCTGTTCCTGCTGCGGCAGGCGATCCCCTTTTGTGTGCTGCCGCTGTGTTTCGGGTGGTGCAGGACCTGCGGGACTTACAGGCCCCATGGATCTGTTTTCACAGCCCTTCGCGGTTACTAACGCCCGGCACCTGCCGGCGCGCCCAACTCTGCGATAATCCGTTGCAATCCGGGTTCATCGGTGCCTTAAAAACCGCCCCCTCTGCCCGCTGCAAAAATCCACTTTGAGTCCATGACTTTTCCGGGATCGCTCAGTAAAATTCCGGCATGTCCGCCAACCGAAAAAGATGCCTTCAGCGGCTTGCCGCTCTGCTGCTCTGCTGCTGCACTCTGCCGCTGCAACCGGCGTCCGCGCAAAATCCGCCTGCGCAGAATGCGCCTGCCGCGTCTGCCGGCAGCGACTGGCGTACCGGCTTCCGTGGCTTTCAGATGCTGCTGGAAGAACAGGGCCTGCAAAGCGAAAGTGACGCTGAACAGGTGCTCCGGTTTCCTCGCCAGTCCGTCATTCTTGTGCTGGGCAGGCTCAGTGACTTTCCCAATCGCGACTGGCTCAGGCTGCGGCGTTTTGTCGCTCAGGGCGGCGCACTGCTGGTGGCGGGTGAAGAATCATTCCGGCTGCCAGGTGTTACAAGCTTCACGGCTGGTCCTGCGGAATCGATCGATCCTCGCGAATACTATCTGCAGCACAGTGATGTGCTGGCACTGCCCTGTCAGCCGGACACTCCGCTCACTGCCCAGCTCAGCACCATTGTCGTGAATCGCACTGCCTGGATGACTCCGCCGGAAGACGAATCGCTGACATGGACTACGATTGCCAGGCTTTCCAAAGCGACGATTCCCTCTGCGGCGGTCGGGCAGCCTGTGCTGTTGCTGGGCCAGGAGACTCAAAACAGCGGCGGTGTGATAATTCTCTGTGCTGATGGCAGCCTGTTTGCCGACGGCATGTTGTGGCACGCAGACAATTCGATTCTGGCCATCAATGCCGCCGCTCTGCTCTGTCGCGGCGATCGTGCTCGTCTGGCCGTGCTGGAATATGGCGGTATTCCGCAGCCGGCGCTGGATTCGCCCAGTCCACTCAACTCCATGCCGCCCGGTCCGTTCAATCCGCCACCGCCCCAGTCTCTGCCTCGCAGTCGCCCGCAGCCTCGCCGTGAACAGTTTCAGGCACCGCCACCACCGCCGCCAGATCTGAAAACCACCGTCGCCACCATGAATGCACTGCTGGACAAAGTCCAGAAGACCAACCTGCTCAATGAAACACTCCGCGATCGCCCCCGCAGTATGCCGCCGGGTGCCTGGCTGCGAACGGTACTGCTGCTGATCGGCAGCTGCGTGGCCGTCTGGCTGCTGCTGAAATTGCTCCGCAATCGCCGCAGCCCGCTGCCCGAATGGAAAGCTCGCGCAATGCAGTCGCTGTTCAGTGTCACCAGTGCTCGTCAGGTTGCCGGTGCCGAATTCGGACCTGCCTCCGAAATTCTGTGTCGCGAATTCTGCCTGCAGGTCACAGGTTCAGATTACGAACTGGACTGGCTGAAGCTCAGGTCAGATTCTCACAAGGCACCGCTGGTGGAAAATCTGGCTCGGGCCCAGCGGAAGGCCCTCAACGAAATCGTCGCAATTGCCACCAACGGTGCTCCGCCGCAGCTCACGCGAAAGCGATTCGAACATCTGGGAGCATCCATTCGCCAGTTGTGGCTGCAGCATCGGCAGCGTCCGCTGCTGCCGGCCAGCGCCACAACGGTCGCCGCAGACTAGGCCCGCACTAACCCCTCGACAACTTCCCCATGAATGTCCGTCAGACGATACTGGCGGCCCTGATAGCGGAAGGTCAGTCGAGTATGATCAATGCCGCACAAATGCAGAATCGTGGCCTGCATGTCATGCACATGCACCGGATCACGCACAATGTTCCAGGCAAAATCGTCTGTTTCGCCGTAGACCGTACCAGGCCGAGCACCGCCGCCGGCCAGCCACCACGTGAAGGCTCGACCAAAATGATCCCGCCCACGCGGATTGTTCGGGTCGCCCTGGCCAAATGGCGTCCGCCCAAATTCGCAGGCCCAGACCACCAGCGTATCTTCCAGCATGCCTCGCTCACGCAGGTCCTGAATCAATGCAGCAGCCGGACCTTCTGTGTCCCGGCACTGCTCTGCCAGCTGAGTATGCAGGTTGCCGTGCTGATCCCAGCCTGCATGCATGAGCTGCACAAATCGCACGCCACGCTCCAGCAGCCGTCGCGCTACAAGGCAGTTGTTTGCAAACGTGCCCTTCACCAGCGCGTCCGCGCCATATCGTTCCGTGACAGACTTCGTCTCACCCGAAAAATCCACCAGCTCCGGAACACTGGACTGCATCCGAAATGCCATCTCATACTGGGCGATGCGAGTTTCAATTTCCGGGTCGCCATAGTCCGCCAGATGTCGCCGATTCAGCTCGGCCACTTCATCCAGCAGGACTCGCTTCGACTGCGATGACATGCCCGCAGGATTATTCAGGTAAGGCACCAGATCGCCTGTATTCCGGAATCGCACTCCCTGATAGCGACTGGGCAGAAATCCTGAGCCCCAGTAGTAGTCGAAAAACAGCTGACCGCAGGTTTTCCCTTTGTCACTGGACGTCATCACCACAAAGGCCGGCAGATTGTCTGTTTCGCAGCCCAGACCATACGACAGCCAGGCTCCAAGACTGGGACGCCCGGGAATCTGTGACCCCGTCATGAAGAAGGTGACGCCCGGAGCATGGTTTACGGCTTCCGTACGCATGCTGCGCACCACACACAGCTCGTCCGCGACGGCACCCAGATTCGGCAGCAGCTGACTCAGGCGAGTCCCGCATTGCCCGTATGACTGGAATCGCTCAATCGCCGGCAGACAGGGCCAGCGCTGATAGCCCGAGGACATTGTGGAAAGGCGAGTCGTGCCGCGGATGGAATCAGGAATGTCCTGCCCCGCCATCTGTCGCATCATCGGCTTTTCATCGAACAGATCCACGTGCGAAGGACCACCGCCCTGCCACAGCATCACCACCCGTTTGGCTCGCGGTGCGATCGAGGGAAATCCGGCGGTGCCCGGCGGAGCAGCCTCGCAGTCACGTCCCAGCAGACTGGCCAGTGCCGCCGTTCCCACTCCACCGGCAGTCGAACCAAACAGGCTCCGGCGAGTCACCCGGGCATGATTTTGCTGCAGCAGGTCAAACATCACAGATGCCCTTCATGTCTTCAGCGAGCCGGAGAAAGCAGCAGGCGGCCGGCTGCCTTCGTTCGCAAACTCCACAAACTGCCGCCGGACGTCACAAACAGCGTCCTCCCATCATCGCCTCCAAAACCGCAATTCGTCGTTTCATCTCGCGGAATTCTGACAAACTGCTGCAGTCGTCCCTCGGGCGAGAAAACGTAGATGCCCGCCGTCGGCTGGTCGGCCGTCTCCGCAGGCAGATTCGGCTGATTCAGGCCTGCGGCCACATACAGGCGACCATCCACGTCAAATTTCATGCCGTCCGGACCGCGAGTCGTTTTCCAGTCGTGAATCAGCGTCTGAGTTGCCAGATCCGGCTGTCCGTCCGGCTGCAGGTTGAAACGCCACAGTTTCCGGGCACCGCCCACATCGTTGTTGTTGTTATCCGCCACAAACAGAAATCGATCGTCGGCCGAAATCGCAATTCCATTTGGACGGTCGACTTCATGAGCGATGATGCGGACAACCTGGCCATCCGGATCAATTCGATACACGCCCTCAATCGGCCGGCCGGCAGCATCCAGCAGTTCCATCCCTTCGCGGCTGCCGTAACGCGGGTCTGTGAAGTACAGACGGTTCTGCGCATCCAGTGCCAGATCGTTGGGCTGATTGAAGGCTTTGCCGCCGAAGTTCTCGGCCAGGACAGTTGTGGTGCCGTCCAGACCTCGGCGTGAAACACGTCGTCGCACAGGCTCGCACACCACAATCCGACCCTCGCGATCCACCAGCAGACCATTGGAACCGGCTGCCGTGACGTAGACGGACACTTTGCCCGAGCGATCACGCAGATTGATGTTGCCCTCACCACTGGTCAGCAGACCCAGTTGCGGATGCCATGCAGGGCCTTCACCAGCACCTGTTTCTGACAGCAGTTGCGGTTCACCGTCGAACACGCTGGCGGCTGCCGCCGGCCGCAATCGCACCACGGCTCGCATCGGATAATGATCTGAAAGCCGGGCTGTGACGGGATCGCGCAGGATTACCGGTGACTCGATCGCACTTGCCAGATTCGCCGAGGCGAACATGTAGTCCAGTCGACGATCTGTACCGTGATCTTCATCACTGACCAAAGGAGTCGGGAATGAACCGGCAAATGGCTCAGATGGCCAGCGCGATGCCGCCAGAACATCCACATAGCCCTGCTGCAGAATGGCTTCGATACCGCCATAATCCATGCGGCCATTATTCAGATTTCTGGCACCGGGACTGCGTGCATCCAGACGCTGAAAGAACGGAACCAGCTGCTGGTCCGCGTCGTAATGCGAACGATCGACGGGCGAAAATCCGTTGAAATCACCAGCCAGAAGAATTCGAGGATTCGGATCGGGCAGGCTGCCAACATCAGCCGCCAGTAATCCCGCCTCGGCAATTCGACGCTCAAAATTCGACGGATGAAAATGAATCACATAAAACCACAGCCCCTGAATGCGGCAACGCAGCAGACCATGGTGAAAACCATCCCGCAGAATCCGCACATCCGAAATTGGATAACGCGAAGTGATGCCGGTGGGGAAGCCATCCTGCTTCAGCAGGACGGAATGCGAGTGTCCCCAGGCTTTGGCATCGGCCGCAAGGCGTTCGGGAGTATAGCCATTCAGTTCCTGCAGTGACACGACGTCAGGAGCCTGTGCTGCCATCCACCGCAACCACTCCGCATGCCGCGGTTCACCTTTTTTCGTGAAACCGTACCAGACATTATGAGTGACCACGGTAAGGACTTCCGGGCTGTCCGGTAACTGTGCTCTGACCGGCGAAATGCAGGCCAGCAGCAACATGGGCAGAAGAAGGCGACCGAGCAGCATCAGGGAGGGCTCCGCAGCACAGGCTGGATATTGAACAGATCAGGAAGTCGGCATCATGCAGACTGTTGAGCAAAGTTGAAAGTGAACAGCCGCAATCGCTGTCATCAGGCCGAGATCTGCCCCGAAACACCATCATCGACCCAAAATCAAATCATGAGCCCGCAGCCAGAGCGCAGGGCCCCGACCAACTAAACTCGTATTTGTCCCCAGTCCGCCCTCGCGGACGGTACATGTACTCGAATACCGCCGACACCGCCAGTAACGGCAGAGCGGTAAGCAGAGCTCAACTTCGAGCACGAGCACGAGCACGAAAAACGCAAAAAACAACAACCCCCAAAAACCTCACCTCGTACTCGTACTCAGTCCGTCCTGGCGGACGGTACTCGTACTCGTACTCGAAAAAACGCCCACTGCCCTTCGCGGCTTCGCGTCTTCGCGTGAGACCAACCGCCTGCCCACTGACAACTAATCCTCCCCTCGCCCCCGTGAAACGGGGGAGAGGGGTCGGGGGGAGGGGGCCAGTCACCCTGGACATTTCCCACTCAGGCTGTCAAAACCGGCAGGGCTGTGCAGCACAGTGCTCGGGCTGGAAAGCCCGAGCTACAGAAAAATCCACGCTGCCACCGGCAAGGGACTCCCGGCCGTGTCAGTCACAATCGAGCACGAGCACGAGCACGAAAAACGCAAAAAACAACACGCCAAAAACCCTCACTTCTTACTCGTACTCAGTCCGCCCTGGCGGACGGTACTCGTACTCGTACTCGAAAAACGCCCACCGCCCTTGCCGCCTTCCTTCGCGGCTTCGCGGCTTCGCGTGAGCCAAACCGCCCACCGACCACCGACCACTACTCCGGCCCGTCGGTCGTCACTTCATGCCACTTCATCGCGTTTCGCATCGGCTCAATCCGCAAAACAATCAGGCCGTCCTGAAACACTCGCACAGTACCCGTCGACTGCGACACCGCAATCGCAATCG
>JBJTPZ010000624.1:0-30708 GCA_046075365.1 Planctomycetaceae bacterium | reverse complement strand
ACACGAACACGAACTCCTCGAATACGGCACCGCCAGACTGCTGGAAATTCCCGGACTGCGACTGATCGGACAGGCACGGCATAAAGTCGGAGTCCTCTCGTTTGTACTGCCAGGAAAAACTCCCGTCGAAATCGGCCAGATACTGGACCGTCACGGGATTGCAGTCCGAGCCGGTCACCACTGCGCACAGCCGTCACTTCGCCGCTTCGGACTCGATGCCACCGTCCGACCATCACTCGCCATCTACAACACTACCAGTGACATCGATCGCCTCGCAGACGCCGTCCGCCACATCGCCACAAAGCACTGAAAGTTCAACAAAAAACCGCCCCGTGGTTCACAGGGCGGTTCGCATCACTTCAGTTCAGCCGGAACGAACAGGCCATTGCACACTCACTCCGGAAGTCGCGCTCCAGACACCGCCGGAAACTCACCAGAACACGCACGCATGAATTCTACAAGATCCACCTTCTGCGCTGCCGTCAGCTTTAAGGGAACCATCTTGTCGCTCAGCCACTTGTTCTTGTGACCACCCTTCGCATAGTGCTCAACAACGTCCTCCAGAGTCAGCAGACTGCCGTCGTGCATGTACGGAGCCGAATGAGCCACGTTGCGGATCGTCGGTGTCTTAAAGGCTCCCTTGTCCTTCTCAACCTGCGTCACCACGTAACGACCGTAATCAGGCTCCTTAGACTCCATGCCAATGCCCAGATTGTGATACTGCTCATCAGCCAGATTCGCACCCACGTGACAGTTGCTGCAGCCCACTTCCTTGCTGAAAAACAACGCCATGCCACGCAAAGCACTGTCGGACATCGGATGAGCCTCAGCGCCGGCCTTCGCTGACTCGTAGTCGGCCTTCGTCACCTCGTCGTCCAGCACGTCCTGCAAATCGTCTCCACTCAGCCCCGCAAACTTCGACCACGCCTCCTGATAGTCATAAGGAGCAGGACCAGTGACCAGCACTCGCTCAAATGCCGCAATCGCCTTTCCAACATTGTCAATCGTCACGCCCTCACCAGGGAAAATCTTCGCGAACTGAAGTGAATATGCGGGAATGCCCTTCAGTGTCTTAACCGCATTCTCATGAGTATTCCCCATCTCAATGCCAGCCTGAATCGGACCGACCGCCTGAGCCTCAAGTGAACCCGCTCGGCCATCCCAAAACTGAGCGTCACTCAGAATACGATTGTAACTAATCGGCGAATTCCGCCCGCCCTTCGCACCGCCAATGCCAATGCCCGTCGGAGTATGCCGGGAATAACCCTCCTGCGGATGATGACACGAGGCACAACTCACCGTGTTGTCCTTCGACAGCCGAGTATCAAAGTACAGCTGACGTCCCAGCTCGATCTTCGCTCGAGTCAGAGGGTTCTTCTCCAGACCCTTCATCTGCGCCTGACCAAGTGCCAGACCCAGCGGCAACTGCACGTCCAGAACCTCATGATTCTTCGCCTCACCCAGCCACGCCGTCACCTGCTCAACAGTCAGAGGCCCCGTACCCGGAATCCCCGCCGTCAGCGACGCATCACTGCCCAAAACAACCTTCTCCGCCGCCTGCACGCCCGACAGTGCCAGCAACGCCAGCCCCAGCGCAATGCATGCCGTCAGTCTGATCGCCTTCATCATCTGCTCCCAACAAAAGGACTTAAAAGTCTTCAATTCCTCGGCCAGCCAGCAGCCGTGCAGAAAGACTCCCGGCCCGGCGGCACATTCTAGACCACCCTCCGGTTCCTGCCAGTTCCCCGCACCGCCAATCTCCAACAGTGAACCGACACAGCCAGCCATCCGCCGCGGAAATTGCCCCATCCTCAGAATTCACAAGCCGAAACTGCACATTAGTGCAGATTACTGCCGCCCTGGCCACACCGATCCGCCAGCAACCGCGTCAGCTGCATCGCAAACTGGCCACGCGATACCACCTGCCCAAAACCACACGCCCGCGCCGCATCCAGCCGCGCCACGTGCACATGCGGACCAAACGCTATCGCACGCCCCAGCACGGCGTCCCCGCAAACGCCAGACAACTCAGCCAGATCCACAGATGACGCCAGATCAACACACAAAATCAAACCCGGTACACCGACATGCACAACCACTTCCGATACCGCACGCACACTGCGAAAACCCAGTCCCAGCATCGCCGCCGCACCGCTGACACTGCTCAACAGCATCAGGTCCGTGGAATACAGCACCACCACCGCCCCGCTTCCGCCACCCGCCAGCTCCGCCACACCACCGCCCCCCCGATCCAAAAAAACCACACAGTCACAATTCCGGCCGAGCCAGTCACGCCCCGGGGCAACTCTCACTGCCCGCAACACTCACGAACCACTCCGCTTCCCCTCGCGACCGTCATGATCATGCGAATGATCATGCGAATGGTCATGCGAATGGTCGTGCGAATGATCGTGCGAATGATCGTGCGAATGATCATGCGAATGATCGTGCGAGTGATCATGTGAATGATCATGTGAATGATCATGTGAATGATCATGTGAATGATCATGTGAATGATCATGCGAATGATCATGTGAGTCAGTCTGCTCAGCACGATCGGCCCCGCCCGCCATCGTCCACGCAGCCTCAGCAGCACGATAGACGTCCCGCAACGCAACACCGGCACCGGCCGCCACCGCAGCACACGAATCAAATTCCGGCGCAAAAGTCTCCACTGCCCCCGCACCCCAGCCGCGTTTACCCAGCACCGGGCCCCAGACAGTCTGCACCGTCACCTGCTCACGCTGCCGTATCGAACGCTCAAGCTGCAGCCTCCGCACCCCCAGCGTTCCAGTCTCCCTGAATAACACCGCCTCAAGCTCCGCCACCGCTGCCGGTCGACACAGACAACTGATGATCACCCCCGGTCGCCCCTTTTTCATCTGCACAGGAGTCACCCAGAGATCCAGCGCACCACCCGCCGTCAGCCGCTCCCGCACATAACCCACAGTCTCGCCCGAAACATCGTCCAGCGTCGTCTCCAGCAGCGTCACCGTTTCCTGCTGCACGGCAGCAGCCGTCGTCCCCACAAAAATCCGCAGCACATTCGCTCGCTGCGAAAAGGTCATCGTTCCACAGCCACAGCCAATCGCCTCGATCGTCAGCGCCGGTAACGGTCCAAAACTGTCGGCCAGCACCTTGACAATCGCCGCTCCCGTCGGAGTCGTCAGTTCGGCATCCAGTGGCACTGCGGCAAGCGGAATTCCCTTGAGAATCTCGGCAGTTCCCGGAGTCGGCACAGGGCAAATCCCATGATCAATGCGCACAAAACCACGGCCTGGCGGTACCGCATTGCAGACCACTCGATCAATCTTCAGCAGGTCAAAAGCAACCGCCGTACCCACGATGTCCACAATCGAATCAATCGCCCCCACCTCGTGAAAATGAATCGTCTCCACAGAAACCCCGTGCACCCGCGACTCAGCTTCCGCAATCACCTGAAACATTTGCAGAGCCAGGGATTTCTGCCGGGCCGTCAGTGCCGATCGATCCACGATCGCCCGAATATCAGCCAAATGTCGATGCGCATGCTGCTCCGGATGATCCACCATCGCCTGCAGTGACCGAAATCCTCCCTTAATCACAGTCTCCAGACGCAGCCGCACGTCAGGCAGCCCAAGCGACTGAATCGCACTTCGCACCACCTGCGGATCTGCTCCGGCATCAATCAATGCCGCCAAAGTCATGTCACCGCTGATTCCCGTTGCACATTCCAGCCAGGCAATACGCATTACCACACCACTTTCGTCCCGCAAAAAAAAGAAACCCGGCCACCTGCGACGGCCGGGTCCGAATCATTCAATCGGCCTGCTGAATTCCAGTCACTTTTTGACGGCACCCTGAGCCCGAATGCGGTCCAGTGGTGATCCTGTCAGCGGAGCCACTGCAGGCGGAGCCACAGGGGCAGCCGCCACCGGGGCAGCAGCAGCCGCAGCAGGCTCTGCTGCACCAGCCGATTCTGACTCAGCTGCCGGCTTCTTCGCGGCTCGAATTTTGTCCAGCGGAGATCCCCCGGCTGCCGTCGATGCAGCCGTCGCCGCCGGGGCAGCGGCTGGCTTGCCACCCGCTGCTCGGATCTTGTCCAGCGGCGAACCGCCCGCTGCCGGTGCAGCGGCAGCCACCGGCTTACCCGCCGCCGCTCGGATCTTGTCCATCGCAGATCCGCCACCCGCCGCCGGTGCAGCAGCGGCCGCCGGAGCCGCAGCAGGCGCCCTGGCCGGCTTCTCTGCTTTCTCTGCCGCCAATGCCTTCGGTCGAGGCCCGTCGACAACCGTCAGAAATCCCGGGTCAATGTCGTACCAGCCAATGTCGATGCCGTTGTCGAACTCCACCAGCGCTCGACAGTTCATATTCACTGTTCGCACCTTGCCCGTCAGCGAGGCAAAGCGTTTCAGTTCCGGTGAGGTCGCAGAGACCACAACCCACTTGTCAGTCAGTTCAGTCTTCAGTTGTTCAGCCCGGTCAATCAGTGACACAGCCCGTTTCCTGTCAGTCAGCATTCTGTCAGCACACCGGGGTCCGCCACAGGCCACTGCGGCAATCGCTGCTGCCAGCGATTGCGATTCCTGCTGCTCCCGCATTCGGTATTGTGGGAAATTGGACGATGTCTTTCAAGCCGCGAATGCCAGCAGGGCAATGCTCTCCCACTGTCCGGAGCCTCCTCAGGGAACACCCCGGAAAACCAGCGTTCCCGGATGCATCCCGCCCCCAAATCTGCTACAACGTCTCCTGCAATCCGTTCCCGACTTCCAACGGCAAATCTCATGGCTACCCCCAAAGTCTGCGTCCTCCGCGCACCCGGCACCAACTGCGACATCGAAACAGCCTGGGCTTTCGAACTGGCCGGGGCAAAGCCCGAACGGCTGCATCTCAATCGACTGCTGGAAAACCCGGCCAGACTGGCCGAATTTCAGATCCTCTGCATCCCCGGCGGTTTCAGCTACGGCGATGACCTCGGCGCCGGCATCATCTTCTCCCGGCAGCTCCGCGGACAACTGAATGACGCCATCCGACAGTTCCTCACCGCTGATAAACTGGTGCTGGGAATCTGCAACGGCTTCCAGACCATCCTCAAAGCCGGACTGCTCATGCGTCGCGGCGTCGAATCCGCCGACATCAGCGGCCTCGAATCCGAAGTCACCCTCACCTGGAACAGCAACGGACGCTACACCGATCGCTGGGTCCGACTCAAAGTCGCCTCCAGCAACAGCGCGTTTCTGCGTGATATCGACGAATTCGACGTCCCCATCGCACACGCCGAAGGTCGCATCGCCGTTCGCCAGCCGGAATTGCTCCAGCAGCTCCGCCAAAATCAACAGATCGCCCTGTGCTACTGGTCCCCCCGCGCCGCACAGCTGGCAGCCACCTCCGGTGATCCAACCAACATCGGTCTCCTCCCGGAACCCGAAAATCCCAACGGATCGCTCGCAAATATCGCCGGTCTCTGCGACGAGACCGGAAAAGTCCTCGGACTCATGCCACACCCCGAACGATTCCTCTTCGCCACACAACACCCGCACTGGACCCGCAAAGGACTCCGCGGTGAAGGTGATGGCATTCGTATCTTCCGGAACGCCGTCACATGGTTCGCCTGACGCAGTCCGCAATACCAGCCTCCACCACGCCAGGCCTCCACACCTTCAGCCGCCACCTGCCGCTCCTGCTGGTCGCTCTCCTGAACTGGTCCCAGGTTACGCACGCACAGCAGGAAAATATCCGTGACCTGCGGCTCCACCAGATCCAGCTCATCGGAACTCACAACAGCTACCACATCGCGCCACATAAATCCGTCGCTCAACTCATTCAGCTCGCAGGTAAATCCGTCCTGCAGGCCATCGAATACACCCACAGGCCGCTGCCCGAACAACTGCAGCAACTCCAGGTGCGACAGCTGGAACTGGACCTCTTCGCTGACCCGCAGGGCGGACTGTTCGCCACGCCGCTGGCCCGCAGCCTGCTCACCACCAGCGGCCAGGATCCAGGACCAGATCCCAATGCCGATGGCAGCCTCAGTCAGCCAGGCATCAAAATTCTCCACGCCGCCGGTTTCGATTACGGCACCAGGGTCACCACTCTAAAAGCCGCCCTGCAGCAGATTCGCCAGTGGTCACAGTCAGCACCACAGCATCTGCCTGTTATGATCCTGCTGGAACTCAAGGAATCCGTTCCCAATCCACCCGGAGTACAGCTCGTGCCCTGGGACACCACACGACTGCAGGAACTGGATCAGCTGATACAGCAGGAATTTCCCCCCAATACCATGCTCAAACCCGCCGACCTCCGCCAGCCCGGTGACCCCACGATCCGCGACGCTGTCCTCAGACACGGCTGGCCCAGACTGCAGGACTGCAAAGGTAAAGTCTTCTTCTGCCTCGATAATGAAGGATCATGGGTACAGCGATACCTCGCCGCCCAGTCCGACGCCGCACAGGCACCGCTGTTCGTCTCCACAGACACCAGCCACCCCCTCGCAGCATGGTTCAAACGCAATGACCCCGTCAGCCAGTTCGACGAAATCCAGCAACTGGTGAAACAAGGCTTCCTCATCCGCACCCGCGCTGACGCCGACACCACACAGGCCCGCCAAAACAATACCTCCAGACGAGACAAAGCGTTCGCCAGCGGCGCTCAGTATATCAGTACCGATTTCCCGGAACCCAGCCCGGCGTTCTCAGACTACTGCGTCCGCTGGCCCGCTCAGGCACCAGCTCGCATCAGCCCCCTGTTTCCACAAATCACCGCACGCCCTGCAGCCGCCGACTGGGAATCCCCGAACGCTCAAAACTAAACTGCACTCCATCAACCATCAGTCAACAAAACACAGCCACCCGGCTCGCTGACAGGAAACCCCTCAGATGTGGTCCATGCACGGAAAAGTTGCCGTCGTCTCAGGTGCCGCGCAGGGTCTCGGTAAAGCCACCGCACTCGCACTCGCCGAAGCCGGTGCTGACCTCGTCCTGATCGATCGAAATCTCGCCGCCGCACAGCAGACAGAACAGCAAATCAAGGCACTGGGACGCCGCACTCTTGTGTCCGGCTGCAATGTTTCAGACCCCCAGTCCATCGCCGAACTCTTCCAGACCATCGACAGCCAGTTCAGCTCCGTCGATTTCCTCGGAAACATCGCCGGCGACGGCTGCCTCGCCAGACCCGAAGATCTCACCATCGAAGATCTGCACAAAGTACTCCAAAACCTCGTCGTCGGACGCTTCGCCATGTGCCAGCAGGCCGGTCGACGCATGCTCAGACAAGGCAAAGGATCCATTATGAACATCGGATCACTCGCCAGCAGCACTGCGCTTGGCCGCGGCCACATCGCCTACAGCATGGCCATGGGTGCCGTCATTCAGATGACCCGCGAACTCAGCACCGAATGGGCACACCGGGGCGTTCGAGTCAACTGCGTGACTCCCGCTCAGGTCGTCAACCCCAGCCTCCAGGCTCGCATGATCGATGACCCCCTCCTCGAATCACGATTCCTCAAAGGTATCCCCGCCAATCGACTCGGACAGCCCGACGATATCCGCGGCATCGCACTGCTGCTGGCCTCAGACGCATCCGCATGGATCACAGGAGCCATCATTCCGCTCGATGGCGGAAACATGGCCATGAACGCCGGAGCCACCCCAGGACACCAGCTGGACAAAGTCCAGTCCTTCAGTCCCAAATCCTGAAAATCCGCCGCCCAGAAAACCCGCCACCCAAAACCCGCCACCCCGTCCGCGCACCACCCAGCAATCAAAAACATTTCAAATCAAACACATTTCAATATTGACACCCACCACCCACCACCGCATAATCACCCCGGCAGACCACCAAATCACCACAAATCCCCCCCCACCCACCCCCAAAAAAACCTGACGACAACCCACATGAAAGCCAACGCCGGCGGAAATCTCGAACCACAACACGTCTACGGACGCGACCACTTCATCGATCACCTCTGGCAAACCCTCGACCTCCAGTCCATCCTCCAGTCCGGCGAAAGACGAACTGGCAAAACCCAGATCCTTCGCAAAATGCTGCAACAGCCCAAACCCGGCTGGAAACCCGTCTTCCACGATCTCGAAAAAATCCACTCGGCACTCGAATTCGCTGAACTTGTCTTCAACGACATCCAGCAGTTCCTCGGCACCGCGACTCGCGCCAAAAATGTCATCCAGCGATGGTTCGAACACAACGAAACCGACTACATCAACCTCAAAGGCCGCACATGGAAACAACTGCTGAACGCCGCCGTCAATGACCTCGACAAAGCCGGCCAGAACGAAAAACTCGTGTTCCTCTGGGATGAAGTCCCCTGGATGCTCGACAGCATCTGCCGCCACGAAGGACTTGCCGTCGCCGCTCAGGTGCTCGATGCCATCCGCAGCCTCCGCGTCGAACACTCAAGCTTCCGCGTCATCCTCACTGGCTCCATTGGCATTCACCACATCCTCGCCAGGCTCTCCGCCGCCGGAATCCCCACACCCGCAATCAATGATCTGTACCACGCTCATGTTCCGCCTCTGAATCCTGCTGATGCCGTGCACCTCGCCACAGATCTGCTGACAGGCGAAAACATCCGCTGCAGTCACCTCAATGATGTTGCCCACTGCCTTGCACAGGAAGTTGAATACCAGCCCTTCTACATCCAGCACATCGTCGCCCACCTTAGACTCAAACAGGCGTCCGTCACCCCGGACATCATCCGCCAGCATGTCCAGCTGCAACTTGTTGACGCCAGTGACCCATGGCAGCTCGCTCACTACCGAAACAGACTCCACAGCTATTACCCCAACGGCAGCGATGCTCGATATGCCGCCGCAATCCTCGATACACTTGCCGCCACCCCCGACCAGCAGCCGGAACTCTCAGTCCCGCAGCTGAAACAGCACCTCGCCACATGCACCTCAGCACCACCCGACCACGATCACCTGCTGCAGCTGCTCAGACTGCTCAATGCAGACCACTACATCACTCGCAATACCCACGGACACTTTTACTTCCGCAGTCAGCTCATTCGACGCTGGTGGAAACTGGATCGAGCCCTGTGAATACTGCTGCCCAAACACAAACCGGACACCACCCTGTCAGCCGCTTCGCTCCACACCAGACCCCGCCGCTGGTGCTCAATGCCATCTCCGTAAACACACATCGCCTGCTCACAAATCTGCAGGAACAAATTACCGCCAATCTGCCCTCCGGAAGCACTCACCACGTCCTGCTCTACGGCCCCCGCGGCTGCGGCAAATCACACATCCTGACTCTGCTTTGGCACAGCCTGCACAGCTCGACGCAAACCGCCGAAAAACTCCAGATCGCATGGCTCCACGAACTGCAAAACATCACGTCGCTCCCACAGCTGCTCCTGGCTGTCTACCAGTCGCTCGCCCTCCACTACCCACACGACTACTCCCACGACTGGCTCAATCAGCTCCTCGAACATGCCCCCGCCGATGTTGCCGAAATCCTCACCCGCCGACTCGCCGCACGATTCACAAACCGCCGACTCATACTGTTCATCGAAAACCTCGACCAACTGTTCACCGGACTTGGCAGCCAGGGCCAGAAACAACTCCGAGCACTGCTGCAGGAACAGCCCTTCGCCTGCCTCATCTCCACCACACGACAACTCTTCCAGTCCGTCACTGACCGCAATCAGCCATTCTTTGGATTCTTCCAGCCCATTGAAATTCCGCCACTCTCACTACAACACACCCGCCAGCTCGTCTCCGCCATTGCTCGCACCTGCCATAAACCGGCCCTCGCAGAAACCATCCTGTCACCCGACTTCCTCAGCGCCACCAGCACTCTCCACCAGCTCACCAACGGAAACCCTCGCGCCTGTATCACTTTCGCCACACTGCTGACCGATACGGCGCCTGAACACGTTTCCACAGCGATCTGCGGCACCATCGACGACCTCACACCCGACTGCCTGCTGCCCCTCAGTGAACTGTCGCCACTGCAAAGACAAATCATGCAGCTGCTCTCCGAACACCACTCCGCCATCAACCCCAAAGAAATCGCCCGCAGGCTGCTCACTGAACAGGGCAGCGTCGGCAAACAAATCCGACTGCTCGCAGAATCCGGCCTGCTCACTTCTCGACAGCGCGGTCGCGAAACGTGGTACGAAATCAAAGACACACTCCTGCGACTCGCCTGCCAGCACTGCACCCCAGGCCTGACTCCCGCAATCGTACACTTCCTGCTCCACTGGAATCAGGCACGCCTGCTCCGGCAAACGCCCGCACAGCTCCCTATGCTGCTCGCAGAAAATGCCCCGCCCTATAACGCACCAGGCGATCCAGCTGACAAATTCGCCGCCATCTTTCTGCTACACGAACAGCTCGACTCACTGCAAAATGCCATTCGCCAGATGCTGGACATGCACCAGCCACTCACCTCAGCCCGACTCCTGCCACTCGCCGTCGGACTGCTCCGATCACTGCCAAAACTGGCACAATGCCGCTTCGCACCCGACAGACTTCGCGACTGCGCAGCTGCCGTCTTGCAGCAAACCGCTCAATTCCCACAGTTCCAAATTGCCGGTCGACTATTCCAGACAGGCGTCCGCTGCATCATCAGCGGCAACCAGGCAGAATTTGTGCCCCTCGTACAGCTCGAACGCACCATCCTGCAGCAGGCACTCAATCCGGCCACCGCAGTCGACACCCGGCCAGTTAACCCGCCTTCCGGATTTCCCCCCGCTCCACTCGCTCCCGCTCCAGACGCACCAGCTCCAGACGCCGACGACGACCATTCCTGCTGAAACGATTGGCAAAATCAATCAGCCACGGCGCCAGCCGATTCAGCAACGACAAACCATGCGCCATCGGAGTCACCAGCACCCTGCGTCGATCTCGCAAAATTCCTCGCAGCGTCGCCGCAGCTACCTGCTCCGCTGTCGCACACAGCCACGCCGGCGGCAGCGGAACACTGCCGCCGCTCCGCAGCGACTGACCCGAATCATACAAATTCGTCAGCACCGGACCCGGACAAATCGCCGTCACTCCCACTCCCCTGCGACCATACTCCGCACGCAATGCCTCCGTATACCCCACCAGCCCAAACTTGCTCGTGTGATACGCCGCCAGACGGCCTCCCGCCACCAAACCCGAGATACTGCACATGTTCACAATGTGAGGATCCTCGCGCAGCAACAAATGCGGCAACAACTGTTGAGTAATCCGGATCGGAGACAGCAGATTGATGCTCAGCAGCCAGTCCCACTGCCCCTGAGACATCTGGTCCGTCGGCCCATAACAGCACACCCCCGCATTGTTGATCAGCAAATCAATCCCGCCCGTCCGCTCCAGCGCACTCTGCACCACATCATCCACCGCGGCTGCATCCGACAAATCACACACAGCCACCAACACCCGCACTCCACTTCCCGATAACTCCGCCTGCAGCCGCTCCAGTCCCGCCACATCCCGATCCACCAAAAACAAATCACACCCCGCAGACGCCAAAGCACGAGCCAGCGCGTGACCAATGCCCGCTGCCGCCCCCGTCAGAAATGCCGTCCGACCCGCCAGTGTTTTCATCACCCAACCTCTGCCCGTCAGAACGTCAGCACCTGCCACAAACCTGAATAATCATCCGTCCAGCGCAACACCCGATCACTGTCCGACGGCAGCGTTGCCGCGCTGTCAATCGCCGGATCCTCCAGCACTGCCGAATTCTCCGTCAGTAAAAACCACGTCGAACCAAAAACACCCGTCGTATCATCATTGCCGTTTGAAACCTCAATCGCCCGCCACCCCAAATGCTCGGCCATCCCCCGCGCCACCGGAGCCAGATCCAGAAAACGATTCGAAATGTGCACTGCCAGCACCCCGCCACCACGCAAATGACGACGATAAATCTCAGCACACTCCGTCGTCAGCAGATGCACCGGTATCGCATCACTGCTGAATGCATCAATTGCCAGCACATCAAACTGCTGAGACCCAGCTGCTGTCGCCAGCTCATGCTCCAGCATAATCCGCGCATCACCCAGCACCACAGTCTTTTCCGCTTCACTGTCCGCCAGATACGTAAACACACCCTTCGTCGATAACTCCACAACGTCGGGGTTGATCTCATAAAAACGGAACATATCCCCCTTGCGACCAAAGGCTGCAATCGTACCGGTACCAAGGCCAACCACCCCGACCCTCAGACCGTGCCCGTCACCCGCTTTCGCCTGCGCGCGAGCCGACTGGATGGCCAGACCCAGCCCGCTCACATAACCATAATACGTCGTCGGCTGCCGACACCAGTACTCATCCTCAAACTGAAATCCATGCCGGATCTGACCATGCGTCAAAGACACCTTCGACGGAAGCAGATTGCCCTCCGCGTCGTACTCGCCCTCACTCTCTGCCTCATAACGCTTCACCCGCAGCACACCATAAAAATTCCGTGACACCGCCACCACATTCCCCTGCTTCGCATCCGCCTCGTATATCTCCCACAGCCGCAGCCCCAGCACCAGCAGCAAAGTCGCCCCCGGAACCACTAAAAACAAACCCAGCTCAGGCTTCCCGCGACCCCGAAATCCACGCGCCGCAACATCCAGCAACACACCAGACAATGCCGTGTAAACCAGCGCCGAAATCGTCTGCTTCACCGCCAGCTCAATCGAAGCCGCACCCAGCAGCAGCAAAGTTGCCGCCACCCCGCCGCACAGCAGCGAATACAGAGCACGCATCCGCGGCGTACCGCGAGAAAATGCCCAGTAAATTACAATCGAAACCAGGATCGGCAGGACTGCACCCGCCACACACTTCCGCAGCAGCACCGACTGCAGCAGCACCCGACCAAAACCGCCCCCGCCAACAACACCCTCCTCAAAGGCCGCCGGAGCCTGCCACCACACAAATCCCACCAGCCACACCAGCTCCAGCACCCCCAGCCCGGCCCACAACATGGTCACCCTGACAAATCTCTCCTGCAGCAAACTCGTCACCAGCAGGCCAACAGTCACGAGGCCGCCAAACCCCGACACCAGCATCGTCCAGTCCGCATCTGACAGATTCTTCTCCACCGGCCGCAAAAACCAGCCCGACACAATCACCAGCTGAGCAGCAGCGGCAGACGCCAGCACCCAAAAGTGCAGCCGCGGCGTCAACAGCCAGACACGCTGACAAACCATCGCCAAAAACACCGCTGCAGCCACCAGCGCCAGCCCCGAATGATATTCGTAGTAGCCGGAAAACAAACGCGGAGCACCCAAAGCCACAAACAGACCACCCAATGCACCGCCAGCCGAAATCACCACAAAATACAACGTCAGCCACCGCGCCGCCGGACGCAGACCATACAACTCTCCATGACAACACATACACCCCGCAAACAACACCGTCGAAAACACCGCAATCTGCAGCACAAGACCCGCATCCGCACCGTCCAGCAGCACGTCACTTACCACCGGACACCCCAGCACCAGCAACACCGCAAACACGCTGCGGTTATACCAGCGAGGACTGTCAAAACACAAAATAAACGACAACAGATACAGACTCAGCGGCAGAATCCAGAGAAATGGCACTGTCGCCACATCAATGCACAATTGATTCGTCGTTGCCAAAAACATCACCGAACTGGCAGCGGACAGCAACAGCCACAAACCCATCGTCAGCAGCGAAGGACGCGGAGTCCGCTCGTCTGCCACTGGCCGCGAAGACACCGCCTGCTCAACACCCGACTCAACACCGCCAGCAATCAAAGCCCGCCCCAGTCGCCAGACCGGCATACCACACAACGCCGCCAGCACCACATAGCCCACATACAAAACACTCCACGACAACACCTGACTGCGCAATGTCAGCACCGGCTCGAACACAAACGGATAACTCAACAAAGCCAGCAACGATCCCACATTCGACAATGCGTACAGCCGCCACGGAGATGTCCCCGGATTCGTCCACGTAAACCACCGCTGCATCAGCGGACCTGTCGTCGCCAGCACGAAATACGGTGCTCCCACTGTCGCTGCCAGCAGCAGCAGAATTCGCGATAAAGGAGCCTCACCGGCCGTCGGCTTCCACATGACGTCAGGAGCAATCGGGAGCCACAACAGTGACACCAGCACCAGCACACTGTGCACCTGCACCTGACGACGAGCCGACAGGCGAGACGTCAGCAAATGCGAATACAAATATCCGCCCAGCAGCAAAATCTGGAAAAACAGCATGCACGCCGTCCAGATCGATGGACCCCCGCCAAACCAGGGCAAAATGTAACGCCCCGTCAGCGGCTGCACCTGAAACAGCAAAAAAGCACTCACAAAAATCGTGACCGCAAAACGAAACATACGCGCCTTTCCGGGGAAGATGCGACAGTATAGCCGCAAATCGGCCACCCCCCGCAAGTCCAGTGCCGCTAAAACTGCCCCGCGGCCTCAGCCAGATACAATTCCCGAAAAACTGGACCAGTCCCGACTTTTCCCGCCAGGATCCCGCACCCCGCTGCGAACGAAACATGTGTTCTCCTGTTTCGGGGAATTCCATATCCGGCTGACCTTGACCGAAATACAGATTCTCACAGAATGTCACTCTGGCCCGCAGCGGTTGATCCAACAGTCGCCTCGACCGCCTCCTGCCAGTTCCTCTTCGCTCGCAAAGGACCCTTCATGTTGCTGGCTCGTTTCCGAAATTCGCTGCTCGCCGCCACCCTGATGCTCAGCGCCCTCGTCGCCTCCGCACAGGCACAGACCTCCTCCGGTTCGCGGATCACCGCCAGCCAGATTCTTCCTCGAGACACCTACCTGTTCCTGAACATCACCAGCGTCGCTGACCTCAAAAGCCAGGCAGTTCAGTCCGCCATCGGTCAGATGATCGCCGATCCCGCGATGGACAACTTCCGCAACAGCATCGTCGGTGCAGTCGGCGGCCAGGTTGCTGAAGGTGCCGCAAACATTCAGGCTGCTCTCGGCATGAGCGCCGAAGAGCTGCTGTCAATTCCCACCGGCGAAATGACAATCGCCTTCTCCAAAGCCCCCCCCAATCGCATGGGTGTCGTCCTCTATATGGACTACGGCGATCACGAAGCACAGCTGAAAAGCCTGCTCGACAAGGCTCTCCCGGTCCTGCAGAACAGCCCCGTGCTCGAAGCTGCTGACGTCGAACACGACGGCACCACGATCACCATGTTCAAAAACACGTCCGAATCCGCACAGGCCACCCCCCTCGCAAAAGAGTTCGGCTGGTTCCTGAAAGATTCCCGCATGGTCGTGTCCAACAGCAGCGCTCTGCTGAAACTCGCACTCGACAACTGGGATGGCACCGCCGAAAAGACCTTCGCCAAAAACGAAAGCTGGAACTACATCCTCGAGAAAACCGAAACGAAGCCAGGCAACGGCATCGCCACCGTCTACTTCGATCCCATCGGCCTGTTCACACAACTCGTCCAGACCGGCTCGCTCGGCGAAGCCGGACTGCAGGCCGGTATGGCCATCTCCGTCTTCCCAATGCTCGGCCTCAACCAGCTCAAAGGACTCGGCGGCACCATCGAACTGAATCCGGAAGGCTACGAATCCAGCCAGCAGCTGATGATCTTCGCCGAACAGCCACCCACCATGCTGATGCAGATGTTCCAGCTCAGTGACGTCGAAAAAACACCGCCGTCCTGGGTCAAGGAAAACGTCACCTCATGGACCGCCACACACTGGAAAGTCGAAGAAGCCTACAAAACCGTCGAAATGATGGTGGATATGTTCCAGGGCCCAGGATCCCTCGCACGAATGATCGATGAAGCCTCCGAACGTGACCCAGGCATCCACGTCAAGGAAGACATCATCGACCAGCTCGACGGACGCGTACAACTCGTGTCAGCCACTGGAAATGCTTCCAATATCGCCGAAGCCAACGACATCCTGATCGCCGTCGGCTGCAAAGACACCGCCAAAATGACTCAGCTGCTCACCACCGTCGCTGCAACACCCGGCTTCCCGGCGGTTGAACGCGATATTAATGGCACCAAAGTCTACGAACTCGAACTGGGCGCCGGCGCCGGAAAGATTTCACTCACCGCTGCCAATAACATGCTGCTCGTGGGAATCGGTGGCGGACAGCTCGAAATGGCAATCCGCGACACCTCCGACGTTCGACCACTGGCTGAAACTCCAGCCTTCCAGGCAGTCGCTAAACACTTCCCGGAAAACGCCCGCCTGGTCGGCTTCTCTCGCCCCAGCGAAAGCGTACGATCCATGTACGACATGCTGAAAAAAGGCGACGTGGCCGAAAGCTTCCCCGGAATGGACGAAGTCCTGTCCCTTGTCGACTTCGCAGCTCTGCCGGAATTTGAAAAGGTCGCCAAATATCTGACCCCCGGCGGCAGCTACTGGGTCGGTGACGAAAATGGCATCATTCTCAAAGCCTTCTCACTGGAAATTGCCCAGTAGCCCCGGTTGGGACTGCTGACAATACAACGGTGCAGTGCACACGGCGGGGCTGACGAATTTTTTTCGCCAGCCCCGCTTTCTTTTCTAGCCATAAAAACTGCCGCAATCCCCCCGCCTCGATAGCATGCCAACAGCTATCCGCTAGAATCCGCCAGTCGCAAATCTCCCTTTTCTGCCGGCACCCGCTCGGATTTCGCACAGTGACAACAGCCGCCTCCACCGCATCAGGCTCGCACTACACTGTACTCGCCCGTCGCTTTCGGCCTCAGGCCTTCGACGACGTTGTCGGACAACAGCACGTCTCCAAAGCACTCCGCAATGCCATCCGTGCCGGCCGCGTCGCCCACGCTTACATGTTCACCGGCGCACGCGGTGTCGGCAAAACGTCCACCGCCAGAATCCTCGCCAAAGCACTCAATTGCCCCCACGCCGTCGACGGTATTCCCTGCAACCAGTGCGACATCTGCCAGGGTATCTCCGCCGGAAATGACGTCGACGTCATGGAAATCGATGGCGCGTCCAATCGCGGTATCGACGACATTCGCCAGCTGCGCGCCACCGTCGGCGTCCGTTCCATGCGAACACAGTTCAAAGTCTACATCATCGACGAAGTCCACATGCTCACCAAGGAAGCCTTCAACGCTCTCCTCAAAACACTCGAAGAACCACCACCAAACGTAAAATTCATCTTTTGCACCACCGAACCCAACAAAGTTCCCGATACCATCCTCTCACGCTGTCAGCGATTCGATTTCTCCAGCATCGCCGAAGCCTCCATCGCAGATCGACTGCGTGACATCGCCACACAGGAAGGTTACACAGTCGCCGAAGATGCCCTCGAACTGGTCGCCCGCCGCGCTCGCGGATCCATGCGCGACAGCCAGTCTCTCTTCGATCAGCTGCTCGCCTTCAGCGAAGGAACCGTCGCCGCCGAAGATGTCCACCGCATGCTCGGTACCGCCAGCGACGAACGACTGCTCGAAATGTTCACCGCTGTCGTCAACCACCGCCCCGGTGAAGTCATCAGCCTGCTCGACAACTGCTTCAGCGGAGGCGTTCAGCCCGGAGAACTCCTCGATCAGTGCATTTCCTACGTCCGCGATCTCATGGTGGTGCTCTCAGGCGGCACCGGTGTCACCCTCTCCAGCGTCGCTGAATCCCGCCGAGATGTCCTCAAAAAACAGGGACTGCAGCTCAGCATGCCCAGCGTCATGGCCGCCTTCCAGATACTGGCCAGCGCTCGCTCACAAATGTTCCGCAGCACATTCGCCAGAACCATCATCGAAATGGCCATGGTTCAGCTCAGCCTGCTGGAAAATCTCTCCGCTATCAGCGACCTGCTCTCCGGAAAACTGCCCGCGCTGCCCGAACTCACAGCAGCCACGGCCACCCCCGCAACTCCGGAACCAACTGCAGCTGCCGCCCCCGAAAAAAAAAAATTGAACCGCTGACACCCTCGAATTCCCCAGCCGACACTCCCGCACCCACTACCGAACCGCCCGCCACAGCCCCGACAGAAACACCAGCCCACTCCCCGGCATCCCCAGCACTCGAACTCGCCGATCACACGCTCCCACAAATCATGCAGCTCCTGCTGAAATCCGCAAAACTTACCGCCGTCGCCGGACTCCGCATGGCCCGCTCCCTCCAGCTCGCCGGCTCGTCACGAGTCGAATTTGTGCTGCCCGCCGGCGCTGAATTCGCCCGCAAAGCACTCGATTCCACAGACAATCGCTCCTGGATCGAACAGGAAATCCTCAAACTGACCGGAAAAACTGTGGCCGTCGGAGTTCGCCTGGCACCGCCAGACGCCACACCCGAGGTCCCGCCCTCATACCCCGAACCCGAAGCAACAGCACCCGATAAAAAAAAGGCCGGCACGCCCGGCAAACCACCAGCCAGCTCACCACCACAACGGTCCACAGCACCGCAAAACACCAGTAATCGCCGCGATGCAAGACGCGAGCCGGAAGAAGCTCCACAATCCAACCTGATCGGCGAAGTCGATCCCAAACGAGACGCCTATGTCTGCCACGTCATCGATACCTTCAATGCCACAGTCGTCCGCATCACACACGCTCCCGCAGCACGCGGCACTACCAGCGAACCCAGCTAACCATCAAGGAGAAAACGCATGTTCGAAGGACTGAAAGACCTCGCCAATATGGCCAGCATGGCTCGCAAAACCGGCGAAATGCAAAAGAGAATGCACGAACTCACAGAACGCGTCGGTCGCATGGAAGTCTCCGGGACTGCCGGCGGTGATGCTGTCACCGTTCGCATGTCAGGAGACTTCCAGGTCCGCAGCATCCAGATTCACCAGTGGCTCGTCGAAGCCCGCAATCAGGAACTCCTGCAACAACTCACACAGGAAGCCTTCAACGCAGCCATCCAAAAAGCACGCGACCTCTCCACAGCAGAAATGGCCCGACTGGCAGAAGAACTTGATATCCCTGGCGCGCAGGATGCCCTCAAACGAATGGCAAACCGCTGAACTCAGCCCCCCCCCCCAACACACACACACCACTCCCCACACCAGTTCAACAACCCCTCATAGCTGCAGGACACCCCAAGGATGGCTCGACAGCCCGAATCACAGGACCACCCCTATGGCCAGTCTGTCTCCAGACTGATTGACGAGTTCGGTAAATTGCCAGGCATCGGCCGCAAAACCGCCGAACGACTCGCCAACCACATCCTTAATGTCTCCGCCGCAGAAGCAAACGCACTGGCGGATGCCATTCGCGATGTCAAAAACACCGTCCGCCGCTGCTCCATCTGCTTTAACCTGACCGAAGAACCAGTCTGCCGCATGTGCCGCGATCCCAGACGCGATCAACACGCCGTCTGTGTCGTCGAACAGCCGCGCGACGTCGTGGCACTCGAATCCTCCGGCGTCTGGAGCGGTCTGTACCACGTGCTCGGCGGTCGCATCGCACCACTGGAAGGTATCGGCCCCGAAGACCTCACCATCCACCAGCTTGTACACCGCATCCGCAAGCAAGGCATCACCGAAGTCGTCATGGCCACCAACCCGACACTCGAAGGCGATGGCACCGCACTTTTTATCACCAACCTGCTGCAGAATGATCCCGTCCGCATCACCCGACTGGCTCGCGGTATCGCCTCCGGCAGCGTACTCGAATTCGCCAACCGCGAAATGCTGGCTGATGCACTCCGCGGACGACAGAAATTCTGATACACAGCCTCACACAATCCATCCAGCCAACACAGCCTCAAAACACAAACATCAGCAACTGCAGCGCAAAAATCAATAACCCCGTCAGCAGCTTCGCCGCCATACCAAACAGACGCCCCTTCATCGCCGCCTGACCAATCCGCATTCGCTGTGCTCCCTGAGTACCTGCCCAGGCCTCGCCCAGCCACGCCCCCGCAAAGGCACCAGCCGCTGCTCCCGCTATCGCTCCCAGCACACTGCCCACAATCGGCAGCGGCAGCAGACCCGTTCCAGCCACACCACCCACCATCGAAAATAACAGGGATAACAGCAGGGCACGCCGAGTCGCCCCGTGACGACTGGCCGCCGCCGAACCCAGCAGTGTCTCGAAAACTTCACCCAGCAGCGCCAACAACACCGCCAGAACCACAGACCACCAGCCAGGACCGCCCGACCAGCCCGTCCATACCCACGTCAACAGCGCCAACACCATCAGCCAGTTACCAGGCAACATCACCAGCGACGCTGCCAAACCCAGCATCTGCAGCAGCTGCAAAACAGCAAAAGCCAGCCACCAGCTCAAAACACTCATCCCGCCGCCCTCAGACACACTCCCCCAACAACTCCCCAACCGCAGCCACAACTCGCTCAAGGTCCGCCTGAGTCGTAAATTCGCCCACACTCAGTCGCACCGCACCACCCACAGACTCCGTACCCAGAGCCCTGTGTACCAGCGGAGCACAATGCAGACCCGCACGACACCGAATTCCAAACGACTGCTCCAGCACCGCAGCCGCCTCATGAGCACCCAAACCAGGCACCACAAAACTCACAATCCCACAAATCTCACCAGGAACATCCGGAGTCAACACACGCAAACCAGCAAGGCCACGCAAATTCGCCAGCAGCCAGTCCGTCTTCGCTGACAAATTCAATCGCAAATTCCCCACTCCACACCCCAAAACCCACTCCGCCGCTGCCGCTAATCCCGCTATCCCCGGCATATTCAAATTGCCACTCTCGTACTTCTCAGGCAAACTCGACGGCTGCTCCAGACTCTCACTCTCTGTCCCCGTACCACCAAACTTCAACGGCTCCACAAAAGCCTCAGAACCCTCCCGAAACACCAGCACACCAGTCCCCAGCGGACCACACAGCCCCTTATGACCAGGCAAGGCCAGAAAATCAGCACCCAAATCCTCCAGCTGACAGTCCCAGTGACCGGCAGTCTGAGCAGCATCGACAAGCACCAGTGCACCACTGGCGGCCGCACGAGCCGCAAGGCGAGATACCTGCTGCACTCGACCCGTCACGTTCGACGCCTGCGTCAGCACGAGCAAACGGACAGGACCAGACGACAAAAAATACTCCAGCTGTCGCTCGTCCAGCAATCCCGTCGCCGCATCAAACCCCAGCAGGTCCACCCGCACATCACGCTGACGCTGCAGCCATGCCAGCGGACGCAATACCGAATTATGGTCCAGCTGCGACGCAATCACACGGTCACCAGGCCGCAGCAAACCCAGCAGTACCGTGTTCAGACTCTCTGTACAGCCAGACGTCAGCACGACCTGACGCCACGACCTCACACCCAGAATTCGCGCCAACAAGCCACGACAGTGCTGCAGCAGCCGCGCAGCATCCGCCGCACCCGCATGACTGCCACGCCCAGCCGCACCACCACACCGCAACCAGTCCTCTACCGCTCGAATCACGGAATCCGGGCGAGGAAAACTGGTGGCGGCGTTGTCGAAATACATGCCCGCTTCCAAATCACTGACCCGGCAGCCACAACTGGCCACCAGTTCCCCCCGATTCACCCGACGAGCCCGGCACCCAAAGCTGACCACCGCCACCGCCAGTCAGCAATCCACCCTCCAGCTCGCTGATCAGCTCCGCCGCACCAACCTCCGTCAACTGCTCAACCAACAACGGTCGAAGCTCCGGTACCTTCGCCAGATACAGGTCCCGAAATCGATGCAGCTGAGCCTTGATGGCCGGATTCTTCAGGTCGTCCAGCAGGCAAGACAAAAGCCGAATATCCAGCTCCAGACGAATCCGAAATGCCTCCGGTCCCGAAACAGCACCGCGAGCCCTCTCGAGAAGCTTGCAGGACAATTCAAAGTCGTTGCAAATCCGCGCCAGTGATGCACGAGTCTGAGTGACGCTGACTTCCGCCTGCCAGCCCTCAAGCTTGCCCTCAGCCAGCAAACGGTCGAAACAACGGCAGGCCGGACGCGTTAACCCAAGCATCCCCAGACGACTGCCCAGCTCCGTCAGATCCGTCGCAACATTGTCGACGTCCACGCGAGCCAAACTGAGGGAATTGTAGGCGCCCAAATGAGCCGATCCGTCCAGCGGGAAACTCGCTCGCGGAGCCAAATGCAGTCGCTCAAATGTCACAGACTCAGGCGGATCCATGTCGCGACGACGCAGCAGGTCATGCAGCACCAGCACCGCTGCCACCAGCTGCCGACGCAGCTCCGGCAGCCCGGCAGCCTCACGAGGACTGCGGCCACCCAGCGCCTTCAACGGCCGATCCAGCCACAACTCAAGCCCCGCCAGCATGCCCTCACCAAGCAGCCCCCGATACTCAAACTGCGACATCCCCTCAGGACGCACATGACGCAACTCAAACAGCTCCAGCGACCGCGGATCCGATGAGATCCGATCACGACTCTCCTCGCCCTCAGCCGTCACGATCAGATCACCCAGCAGCTCACGCACAAATCGCAGCGCAGAGTCCAGCAGCTCCTCCGACGAAGTAACCTCCAGCCACGGCCCCGTGACGTCGGCTTTCGACGCAGCTTCAGCATCCACCACGTCATGAACATCCAGATCGCACAGAGATTCCTGCAGCGCACTCAGACCCGCTGATCCCTTCGCCTCCTGCAGCACAACGACCTCGGCCACATGATCCGTGCCCGGAAAATGCTCACAGTCCTCGTGATCATGCGACGGCAAAAATCGCACATTCTTCGCATCACGCAACCGCGATACAACCTCAGACACTGCACGCACCTGCAGCTGCGCTGTCGCAATAAACAAATGGTCCGGTTCCCACAATGCGTCCAGCATCTGCGCCAAACACTCAGCGTCGATCGCCTGCTCAGGATCCGCCAGCAGCGTCGCAGCATGGTGCAGCGACGAGGCACCGTCACGATCACGACCATCCCACAACTGACACAGACCCAGGTTAAACCAGACAGCACCGTCCGTCGGCAGCTGGTCCGCCAGACGGTTGTACAAAATCGCCGCCGGCTCCCAACATCCCAGCAAACACAGCTTCCGCGCACGCTGATCCTGCAGAACCACCTCGTCACTGCCAGAAATCGGCAACAGACTCCATGTCGTCCTGCACATCGCAGGTATGCTTCGATCCCCCTCCAGCGACATCAGGCGAGACAACACGGACTGCTGCGCTTCACCACGAGCCAGACGGAGCGCCAACGCCAGATGCTCGCGACCCGCCAGCAACGAACCCCGCTGCAACATATCCAGCCCAACGCGATATGCCAGAAGCGCTACCTTCTCTGGATGCTGCCGAGATGAAATCTGAAACGCCCTGTGCAGCAAACGTCGAGTTGCCTCGAAACCCTCAGTCACCAGATGCACTTCAGACATCACCACCAGCATCAGCGGATGGTCAGCATGAGTCTTCAGGAAGTTCATCCCCACACTGATCGCCTCGTCCGTGCGACCCAGCTCCAGCAAGACGCCCACCAGCTCACGAGTCACCGACTCTTTGCCCGGATACTTCGCCAGCAGAGTCCGCAGCAAACTCAAGGCCGCCTCGGGCTGGTTTTCACGCAGAGTACTCACGCGGGATAATTCCGGCAGCACATCCTGACAACAAAACTTCAGCTTCTTGCCACTGCCACAAACACACAATGCGTACGAATCAAGAGCCATACTGACCGATTCCCGTTTCCTGAACGTGTTTTCGAAATCACCGGCTGAACCGGTGCTGTTGCTTTGAGCCAGTAAGAAGAAATCTAGCAGAAAAGGGAATCTGGTGGCAGCCCCAGCACCCCAGGGTTCTCAGAGAAGTCTGGATTTCCGGCGGCAGATGTCAGTCGAGCACTGAATCCCAGGGGAAACCGGCCTCCAGATCTCCTCCGGACGACGGCGACAATTCCACACCGGCAGACTCCCCCGGATTGCCGCCCGCACGCATCCGAGCATGCTCGGACCAGGGACCACGACTGTCAAAACGCAAATACTGCCGCCAATACTCCACCGCCTCGCCCTCACGGCCCAGACGATCCAGCAGCTGCGCAAAACTCAGCAAAACATCAGGATTCGATGAATGGATCGACAACGCCCGACGCAATGCAGCCTCCGCCAGCTCAAATTCCTCCAGCTCCGCCTGCAAACAACCCAGCTGCGACCACGCCTCGATAAACTCAGGAGCCCACTCGATGGCACAGTAATATCGCTCCACTGCAGCCTCCAGACGGCCACCGCGATACAACGCATCCGCCAAATGAAAATTGATGTCCGCCGGATCCGGCTGCAAACTGTCGCCACCCCCCAGACCCACCGCTCCCAGACAGCGACGAAATACCGTCACCGCCTCGTCAAAATCTCCGCCCTCACTCAATCGACAACCCTCGTGAAACAACTCGTCCGCTGACCACTCACCCGAACCCGCAGCGCCAGCACCCAAATCGCCCGCCACAATACACTCAGAACCACTGTCCGAAAATTCCCCCCCCGCCGACGCCTCACCGTCAAAGTCCAGCAGCCGCTGGCCCGTTCGAGGATTCAAAACGCCCCGCTCGTCTCGCAGTAAAATCTCGTCGTCACGGACCAGCAGATTGAGCTGCGCCAAAGAACGATCAGAACCCGCCAGCACACGACTTAACTCGCACAGACTGCGCTCAATCACCTCCGCCGAAACACCCTCCCCAAGCAGTCCGGCCAAACGCCGAGCCCCCGCAGCCTCCCGATAATCAAACCACGGAAGTCGACCCACCGTCCGCACCGGACGCAGCAATCCCAGACGCGCCCACCGCCGTATCAGTCGCACCGGAACATTCAGCATCCGACTCAGCATCGCCGGCGTATGAGCACGACGGATCTCGTCACGACGCTCGTCCAGACCAAGCATCTGCAGCCAGTCCGACTCCGCCACTATCCGAATCCCGGCACCCTCCGAAACCAGCTGCAGCGCCTGACGCAGCTTCAGCGATGCACGCCCGTCATCCTCAAGCGCCCAGCCCTCCTCGCCTATCACCAGCAAGGTCGTTCCCTGAGTCACCGAGTGCACACCGCGACCACCCGCTCGCTCCGTCAGCTCCAGCGCAGCACGATGAGTCATCGAAGCCAGAGTGCCCGTAAATGACACCACCTGACCCGACAACACCTGCGCGCCGCCCGGCACTCCCAATACCACTTCTGCTGCTGCACTCAAATTCACAATCTGACCCGCTCCACCGATCCCATCCCGCGGAATTTACATACGTCCAGGCAACGAAGATATCGTCACCGAGAACCAAAAGGTAGCATCCCCGACACGCCAGCCAACCAATCTGTCAGGCTGGTTCGTTCTCGCCCGCACAGCTTACCGCGGCCGCCAGCCACGATAAAGCCCGCTACCGTCAGGATTTGATACAAATGTCCACGTCTGCCACCGCCACCGCCGCCGCTGCCTCCGCGATCCAGCACTCCGACCCGCAGCTGTGGGCCGCCATCTCCAGCGAACGACAGCGACAGGTCGACGGACTCGAACTCATCGCCTCCGAAAACTACACCAGCGCCGCCGTCATGGAAGCCGCCGGCACCGTACTCACAAACAAATACGCCGAAGGCTACCCCGGACGTCGCTACTACGGCGGCTGCGAAAATGTCGACGTCGTCGAAAATCTGGCTCGGGATCGAGCCTGTCAGCTGTTCGGCGCTGAACACGCCAACGTCCAGCCACACGCCGGCTCACAAGCCAATATGGCCGTCTACATGGCCATGCTCGAACCCGGCAATACCGTCCTCGCCATGGACCTCGCCCACGGCGGACACCTGACTCACGGAATGCACCTCAATTTCAGCGGAAAACTGTACAAAACGGTGCACTACGGAGTCCGTCAGCAGGATCACCTCATCGACTTCGATCAGGTCGCCAGACTCGCACACGAACACAAACCCCGCATGATCATCGCCGGGGCCAGCGCCTACCCACGCGAAATTGATCACGCCCGCTTCGCCGAAATCGCACGCTCCGTCAATGCCCTCCTCATGGTCGATATGGCCCACTACTCAGGACTCGTCGCCGCCGGAATTCACAACAGCCCCGTTCCCGTCGCCGACTTCGTCACTTCCACCTCCCACAAAACCCTCCGCGGACCACGCTCAGGCTTCGTTCTCTGCCGTAAAGAACACGCCGCCGCCGTCGATAAAGCCGTCTTCCCCGGAATTCAGGGCGGACCACTGATGCACGTCGTCGCCGCCAAAGCTGTCTGCTTCGCCGAAGCCCTGCAGCCCGGCTTCCGCACATACGCCGAACAAATCGTCGCCAACGCACGCACACTCGCCGATGCGCTGCTGGCAGGAGGACTCAGGCTGGTCTCCGGCGGTACCGACAACCACCTCATGATGTGTGATGTCACCGCCGTCGGACTCTCAGGAAAAATCGCTGAACACGCCCTCGATCACGCCGGCATCACCGTCAATAAAAACATGATCCCCTACGATACCCGCAAACCCATGGACCCCAGCGGGATTCGCATCGGAACCGCCGCACTCACCACCCGCGGCATGAAATCCGACGAAATGAAACAAGTGGCCAGCTGGATACTGCAGGCGCTGCAGCACCACCAAAACCCCGCAAAACTCGAAAATATCCGACACGAAATCGCTCAGTTCGCACGCCACTTCCCCGTGCCCGGCATCAGCTGACAACTGCCGCTATCCAACATCGCGGCACCGCCCACTCACACTTTTTCTGAAATTGGGCTTCCTTTTTTTGAATAATGCAGCACACTTACTGGCCAGCAGCGCGCAAACGCTGACGGGACGGGGCTGGTTGACTTTGGCTACCGAAGCCTGCAAACACGGCAGCTTCCAGTACAACCAGCCCCCTCCTGTCAGCGTTTCTCACTGAACATGCCCCGTTAAACACGCCCTCAATCAAATGGTGTCGGCGAATTTCAAAAGAAATTTGAAATTCGAAAAAACCTAGGTTTTCTTCGTGAAAAACCGTATTTCAGCGAACAAAAATGTTTTGATTTCGCCGAAACCTAGAAAAATGTGACGAACATTCCGACTGCATTCAGCACCCCCCCGCCGCAAAAAAAACGCCTCGGCCGCTGATCACAGCCGAGACGTCCTGAATGCACAAATGTCCCGCTCACGCAGCACGCCGTCACAAGACCTTCGTCACACCAGGCGTCGCAATCGCATACGTCAGATCTGCGTTCGGCAATACCGGCGGCTTGTCCTCAAAACTGCGGAATGTCTCCACCGGTGAAATCACCAGAGGCGACGTCAATGCCTCTTGCCACTTCACCTCACGGCCAGAATACGTGGCCATCCGCCCCAGAATCGACGTCATGCTGCTGTACGCACCATACTCGCCCTCCGCCGGAATGTCGCCCTTCCGAATCGATGCAAACAAATCATGATGCTCCTGCTGCCAGCCGTCATGCAGGTTCTTCCGCTTGCCACCCTCCGCCTTCGGATACTCCCAGGTCAGCTTGCCCTTCGCATCAAAAATCTGCCCGTCACCAATGTTGCAAAAACCAGTGGCCCCGTGAGCATACTCGGAAACACTGTTCCAGCAGTTTCCAATGTGCCGGCACTGACTCAGCAACACAGACCGATCACCGTCGTTCTCGTAGGTAAATTCCACGAAATGATGGTCGTAAATCTCGCCGTATTCCTTGCCCGTTCGCACCTGACGACCACCCTGCCCCTGCGCCATCGTCGGATAACCACCCATCAGCCAGTTGATCACATCCAGATTGTGAATGTGCTGCTCTGTAATATGGTCGCCGCACAGCCAGTTGAAGTAGTACCAGTTTCGCATCTGATACTCCATCTCCGACTGACCCTCCTTGCGAGGACGCACCCAGACACCCTCGCCGTTCCAGTACGCTCGCGTTGCCACAATCCGGCCAATCGCCCCGTCCTGCAGACGCTTGATCGTCTCAATGTAAATCGGCTCATGACGACGCTGCAAACCCACCGCCACCGCCAGATTCTTCTTCTTCGCCGCAGCAGCCGCATCCACCACCTTCCGCACACCCGCCGGATCCACCGCAACCGGCTTCTCCATAAAGACATGCTTGCCCGCATTCACCGCAGCCTCAAAATGCAGCGGACGGAAACCCGGCGGAGTCGCCAGGATGACCAGATCCACGTCCTGCTCAAGCACCTTCTGGAACGCATCAAAACCCACAAAACGACGGTCCTCAGGCACGTCCACCTTCTCGCCGTGCTGACGAGACAATGTGTTGACAGCACTGTTGAGATTGTCCTCAAAAGCATCCGCCACCGCCACCAGCTTCGTCGGACCCGCCGTGTTCATCGCCTGGTCCGCAGCACCACGGCCACGACCACCGCAGCCAATCAGACCAATCCGAATCGTCTCGTCAGCACTCACATGCGCCGCTCGCACAGGATTCAAACCCGTCAGCAGCGAAGCACCCGCCGCCGCCGTCGCAGCACCCTGCAAAAATCCCCGACGCGATCCTTCCGATTTCTTCGTCATCTTGAAATTCCAGTCAGTCTTGAAGTGGGAAAACAGGAAACTTCCGGCAGACGCACGACAGCCAAAACCCGAACCCCTGCGGAACACGGATCACAGCACCACGCCTCTATCGGCTCCCATGCTACGAATCACAGCAGCTTTTCGCAATTCCACAGCACCGACAATCCGTCGTCAGCCTCCCTGCCGGATCAGGTTCGCCAGATCCTGAGCCGTCAGGCGACCAGCGACATCCGCTCCACTCAGTACACTGTCCACCAAATCCCGCTTCTCCTCGTGCAGCGACAATATCTGCTCCTCCACCGTCTCCTTGGCGATCAAACGGTATACCACCACCGGACGCCGCTGACCCATACGATGCGCACGGTCCGTCGCCTGATCCTCCACCGCCGGATTCCACCACGGATCCATATGAATCACATAGTCCGCTCCCGTCAGATTCAAACCCGTGCCACCCGCCTTCAGCGAAATCAAAAACACATCCCCCTCACCACCCTGAAAAGACTCCACCAGCTCCTGACGACGAGCCGCCGGAGTCGATCCGTCCAGATACTGATACGTCACTCCCGCATCCTCACACTCCCGACGAATCAACTCCAAATGACTCACAAACTGACTGAACACAAGTGCACGGTGGCCCCGCTCACGCAACTCCAGCAGCTTCTCACGCAATAACTGCAGCTTCGACGAACCCTGACTCCAGCTCCCGTCAACCAGCTTCACATGACACGACAACTGACGCAGCTTCAACAACAATGCCAGGACCTGCAGCCGCTTGTCATTTCCCACAACCTCCCCGCCTCCACCACCGCCTCCACCATCTCCCTCTCCCTCCGCCAGAGTCTCCAGCTGATCCAGCGCCGATCGCCGCGCCTGCTCGTAACGCTCTCGCTCCGCCGCTGATAACTCCACCAGCAAATTCACCTCCGTCCGCTCCGGCAACTCCAGCAAAACATCACGCTTCGCACGACGCAGCAGAAATGGGCCAATCACACGCGACAGTGCCTCACGCCGCTCACGATTGTCCTCACGCTCAATCGGCTGCGCAAATCTGCACCGAAACTGCTCCCATGATCCCAGAACCCCCGGAGCCACCACGTGGAAAATACTCCACAATTCACCCAGATGGTTCTCCATCGGAGTTCCCGTCAGAGCCACCCGCCAGTTCGCTCGCAGCTGACGCACAGCCCCCGCCGTCTTGCTGTTGCTGTTCTTCACGTTCTGAGCCTCATCCAGCACCAGCGTGTGCCACTCACGCCGCTCCAGACGCTCCACATCACGCAGCGCCAGTCCATAACTGCAAATCACCACATCCCCCGCACCCACGCCCTCCAGCAACGACGCCCGATCCGATTCCCGATACTGCACCGCACGTAAACCCGGTGCAAACCTCTCACACTCCCGCTGCCAGTTAAAACCCAATGACGTCGGCGCCACAATCAGCGCCGGACCGCCGGCTGCACGAGCCATCAGAATGGCCAGAGCCTGCACCGTCTTCCCCAGTCCCATGTCGTCCGCCAGCACACATCCAATCCCCCACGCCGCCAAACGACTGAGCCAGCGATAACCCTGCAGCTGATAATCACGCAGCTCACCCAGAAAATCGGCCGGTAACTCCGCCTCCAGCTCCCGCGAATCCTTCAGCCGCTGCAGACACTGCTGCCACTGCCGATCCATCGACACTTCCACACTCGCCGCTTCCAGCTCCGCCACCGCCGGCGCCGCAGACGGATCCAGCTGCAAACCACCGCGACCGTCCAGCGCCACATCATGCAGACGACGCAAAAGTCGCAGAATCTCACCCTCCACCTCGGCCCACTGGCCAGGCAAGACCTCCATCAGCCCGTTCACAGGCTCGCTCGACAAAGCCGGCAAAATCTCGCGCAATGAAACTTCCCGACCCGCTAAATTCACCACACCATCCAGCCCAAACCAGTCCCGCTTCCGCTGCACTCGCACCTTCACGTTCTGAGCCGTCATGCGGCCAAGCAACTCCATCCGCACCGTCGACTGCCGATGCCACAACACCCGCAGCGCACCCCCGCCATGCAGCGCCGCACCCGCCTGCACAATCCGCCGCACCTCCTCACTCTCCACATGCCGCCACACCCAGTCTCGCAGCTGTTGACCGCCAGACAGACCCAGCTCCGCTGCCAGTCGCCGCCCCTCTCGCTCCTCCCACGACAAATCCCGCACCAGCGTCCCGCCAACCGGCTCCCCAGACACTGCACCCTCATCCCCCGCTGCACCCCCGCCAGACACAGTCGTCAGACCGATCCTGCGAACCCCCGTGGCCGGATAATGCAGATTGCCCCCCGCATCAGCCATGCACATCGAACTGTCCAGCGCTCCGTCCCCGCGCATCTGCAGCAGTAACGTCGGCTGCAAACGCACCGGTCGCTCCTCACCACCCTCAGGCAAATGCACCTCCATCCACTTCTGAGCCTCATTCAC
>JBJTPZ010000623.1:0-7419 GCA_046075365.1 Planctomycetaceae bacterium | reverse complement strand
TGCAGTATGAAGCCATGAACAATGACTTCACTATTGCTCTGGGCCAGCCTGAACAGATTGCCTTTCACGGCTCACATCATGAGCAGGGCCTGCAGGTCACGCTGGCCCAGAGCAATAGTGAAGTCATTGTTCATGGCTTCATACTGCAAAAAATATTCCTTGATCATGTTTCCCCGGTAGCCCAGGCACAGCACGAAATCACTGAACCCGTAGTGGGCATAGATCTTCATGATGTGCCACAGAATGGGACGACCACCGATCTCCACCAGTGGCTTGGGCCGGTACTCGGTCTCTTCACGCATGCGAGTGCCCTGGCCCCCGCACAGAATCATCGTTTTCATGACGCATTCCTAACGGACCATTCGGCCGGGAGAATCATGCTGGCACCGCTGGCACAGGCCGCCACGACATTCACCGACAGGGCTTTGTCATGCCGGCACAGCACCTTCAGATCCTCAGACAGCACGATCACGCTGACCGAATACTTCCCGGCATTCAGTAAAAGTCTCGGCAACCGCGCACAGATACTGGCACAACCGGAAGATCCAGTCGAAAACGAGAATCCCGTCAGATCGCGGCCCATCACATCCAGAACCGGCAGCAGTTCCGCGTTCCAGAACAGCAACTGCACCTTGCCGGACCGATGGCCCCCGGTAAGCTGCAGTGTCAGATCAACAGTCAGGTCACTGCCATAAGGAATTTCAATTGTCCGGGACAAAGAAGCTGCCACAGTGCCAGCAGACGCAGTCAGTCCCACGACGACAGCTTCGCCGGAACCTGTGATTGTCTCTTCCTCGCCGCCAAACTCATCAAAGTACTTTGCCACACCGGCAGCCACATCACGTCCCTGATACATAACGGCACCGTGCCTGAGCAGCATAACTTCACTGCAGACACGAAACACCTGCGGCATCGCATGAGTTACGAAAATCACGGCAGAGCGATTCATCAGCTCAGACATTTTGTTCAGGGATTTCATGCGAAACCCCACGTCTCCGACAGCCAGTACCTCGTCGATCAGCAGTACATCCGGTTCAAGCTGGGCAAAGACGGAAAAACCCAGTCGGATCTTCATGCCCGAGCTGTAGTTCTGCAGCGGCATATCGATTGCGTGTTCGATTTCAGAGAAATCGACAATCGCATCAAACTTACGGCGAACTTCATCCGGGCTGAAGCCCAGCATGGCCGCCTGGTTAAAGACATTCTCGCGTCCGGTCAGGATCGGATTAAAGCCTGCCCCCAGTTCGATCATCGCTCCCACACGTCCCCGCATGGTAATGCGGCCGCGGTCCGGTCTGATCAGTCCGGTGAGAATCTTCAGCAGCGTACTTTTGCCGGCTCCGTTATGTCCGATCAGTCCCAGACACTCGCCCCGCCGCACCTGGAAACTGACATCGCGCAGGCTCCAGAACTCGTCCTGCCGCAGCTCGTCGTCACGAACGGGACTAATCAGGTCAGCTTCCTGCTGACCGGTCGCCAGCGGATTCAGCGAATGCAGCACCCCCTGAACACCGTACCACAGTGATCGCTTCAGCGATCTGCAAAATCGCTTTGACAGGTGTTCGGCACTGATCAGAACATCGCCAGCCATGTTGTTTCCCAAAGCGGCCAGAGCACCGATGGCAGACTTCAGCCGCCACCCATACGTTCAATAATGTGCGGCACGGCCACTTTTAACGCAAGGATGCCCAGCAGCAGCAGCACAAGTGAGCCGCCACTGACCAGCAGCATTGTGCTTAAATCGATGACTTCACCTCCCAGAAACCAGCTTCTTGCCCCGACAATCAGTGAGGTGGCCGGGTTCCACAGCATCAGCTGCCGAGCCAGGCCGGACTGCGGCAGGGGAAAGATGACGGGAGTCAGAAAGAAAAGAAAACGCAGGCCCAGGTTTACAGCGCGGGAAATGTCGCTGAACAGTGCCGCGACCGGCACCAGAATCAGACCCAGACTTAAACCGCACAGCATGGTCAAAAAAATGCCCAGCGGAAACAGCAGTATGGTCCACTGCCAGTCAATGGAGTAGAACAGCAGGAACGGGGGCAGCGCCAGCAGTGACAGTCCGATATTCAGCAGTGACTTCCACAGGACGACCAGCAGCAGTGCTTCGTGGGGAAAACTGACCTTGCTGAGCGTGCCGCCGGATTCAGAGAGGACTCCGAGGCCGCCCACGAAGCAGCCGTTGAAGGCGGTCCACAGCAGGTTGCCTACCAGGACAAACAGGGGGTAGGGCACTTTTCCGGTGTTGATACTGACAACTTCCGTACCGCTGAGAAACATCCAGACCAGGGAATTGGCCAGCACTGGCAGCACGATCCAGAACCAGCCCAGAAAGCTGCCTCGGAAGCTGGCCTGTGTATCGCGGACAAAAATCCGCCATGCGAGATCCCGTGATACGCGCCAGTCCCGCACGAGCGAAGAAAACGCGTAGCGAAACGCATCCGTTCCGTCGTGGGGTGTGATCACCCGCACCGGCAGCTCCGGATTGGGATTCAGGGCCTGCATGAGAACCTCAAGGGTGACGTAACGAGCAGCAATGTAGCTCGGGCTTTCCAGCCCGAGCCGACAAGACCAAACGCGAAAGGGGCGTCAGGGCAGATCTCGGGCTGGAAAGCCCGAGCTACGGAAAACACAGACGCAACAGGGGCGTTAGGGCAGATCTCGGGCTGGAAAGCACGAGCTACGGAAAACACAGACGCAACGGGGGCGTCAGGGCAGAACTCGGGCTGGAAAGCCCGAGCTACGGAAAACACAGACGCAACAGGGGCCGTCAGGGCAGATCTCGGGCTGGACAGCCCGAGCTAAGGAAAACGCAGACCCAACGGGGGCGTTAGGGCAGATCTCGGGCTGGAAAGCCCGAGCTACGGAAAACACAGATGCAACAGGGGCGTCAGGGCAGAACTCGGGCTGGAAAGCCCGAGCTACGGAAGACGCAGACGCAACAGGGCGTCAGGGCAGCACAGCTAAAACCTTTTTCGCGATGGAAAAACAAGTGCCAGACTGAACCGGGGTGAAGTGATCTGCGCGTGCTTCGCTCCCGTCGGTGGCGGTGGCACCGCAGGCCCGCAGGATTGCAGGGGCCCTGTTGTGTCATTTTCGGCAGCAGAAGTCAAAAAGTGTTTACCCACCTTTTTGAATCTCGCGTTAACGAAGGCACAGCAGGCAAGAAATGCCGGAATGTGGTATTTCAGCCACCTGTTTATTCCGACAAAATCCTTAAAACTGCCACAAGTGCTGCAGTCGGAAGAACAGGGATTTCTGTGCATCAAGGACCGGGCTGGCCCCCTGCTGCCGGCACCGCCGGGTTTCGCAGCTTTCTGGCGGGGTTGCCGGCGTACGTCCCGGCGGTCGTGATATCCCTGGTGACCACACTTCCGGCACCGATCACCACGTCACTGCAAATCCGCACAGGCAGGATTGTGGCGTTGGAACCGATCGAGACGCGATCACCGATTTCCGTGGCCTGCCAGCCGGCCGGGGTTTTTGACGGGCCGCCCTCCCGAAACAGGTCATTGATGAACATGACTCCGTGACCAACAAAGCAGTCTTTGCCGATGGTTACCAGCTCGCAGACAAATGAGTGCGACTGGATGCGAGTTCGATCGCCGACCTGCACACCACGCTGGATTTCCACGAACGGTCCAACGAACACGCCGTCGCCAAGCTGGCACTCGTACAAATTCACGGGCTGTACGACCGTTACCCCGGTGCCCACAGTCACATCGCGCACGCCGGACTGAAATTCACGAAACTCGGGCATGACTTCACCTCAACAGATGCGATATTCAAGGAACCTGCCGCGACCAGCCGGTACCAGCCAGGACCGTTCGAAGGTCACAGCGTAATGCGGCCTCCCTGGGCTTTGATGCTGTGCTGTGCGGCTTCGAGGATTCTGACAATTCGCAGTCCGGATTCGCCGTCGCTGATCGGCGTTGCCCCTGTCTGAATGCAGTGCACAAAGTGCCGCACCATTTCCTGCAGCGGTTCAGTTTGTGGCAGGTGCGGGCACCAGACATCGCCGGTACGATAACCGATCAGGACTCCGCGACGCCCTTCCAGCGACTCGGCCACCGTGATTCCGCGGTCGTACACACGGATTTTTTCCGAAGGTTCCAGGTCATTAAACACGATGCTCTTTTGACTGCCGCCGACTATGAAATGTCGAATCTTAACAGGGCTGAGCCAGTTCACGTGGAAAGAAGCCAGCAGGCCACCCCCAAAATCCAGATTCAGGTAGGCGACGTCTTCGATACCGGCGGCCCCGGCAGTATGGCAGGCCCCAAACGCGGACAAACTGCGTGGCAGCCGACCGATCAGGTAATCCATCACAGACAGATCGTGCGGGGCCAGGTCCCAGACAACGTTGACATCGTGCTGAAACAGGCCCAGATTAATACGCACACTGTCAACAAAGTTCAGTGCACCAAGTTCCCCTGCGTCCAGCAGCTCCCTGATTTTCCTGACAGGACTGCTGTAAAGAAATGTGTGATCGACCATCAGCACTTTGCCCGCGCTGCGGGCTGCATTCACCATCGCTTCGGCATCCGCCACATTGGATGCCAGCGGCTTTTCGACAAGCACATGCTTTCCGGCAGCGAACGCCGCCAGGGCCAGCGGAGCGTGCGTGCCAACCGGCGTGGCGATCGCCACGGCATCGACTGCTGCATCCGCAAACAGTTCAGCCGCGTCTGTCACACCTTTCACGGCCGGGTATCCCCACAGCACGTTTTTCAGCCTGTCGGAATTCTGGTCACAGACCGCCACCAGCTCGGCCTGCGGGCACGCATGAAAATTTCGGATCAGATTGGGCCCCCAGTATCCGGCACCAATCACGGCAATTCGCACTCTGCTCATACGACTCTTGCTTCCACTCTATGCTGGTCAGACGTGTTCACCAGCGGCCTTCGCGTCACGGTCGCCGCCAGTCCGCACGACGTGATCGATGATGAATCTGGGACGGCCGCGAGATTCATCGAATGTTCGCCACAGATATTCGCCCAGCACACCCAGCGTCAGCAGGATCGCCCCCTGCCCGATCAGCAGCGCACACATCAAGGCAGCGTAGCCGCTGCCACTGATGATAAACCCGAACAGCCAGCCCACGACCAGAAAGACGGTCCACGCGAAACCGCAGCAGGAAAGCAGCAGCCCGGCCGCTGCCGCCAGCCGGATCGGCACATAGCTGAATGACACGACCGAATCGACCAGCAGTTTGATCTTTTTGGAAAGTGTCCATTTGCTGGTGCCCGAGTGTCGCGCCTGTTTGACGTAAAAAATCTGACTCTGGCGAAACCCCATCCACAGAATCATGGCCAGCACGCTGGTGTGTTT
The DNA here is from genome assembly GCA_046075365.1 of Planctomycetaceae bacterium. Taxonomy (GTDB): domain Bacteria; phylum Planctomycetota; class Planctomycetia; order Planctomycetales; family Planctomycetaceae; genus SXXK01. Next base: position 2,091 of record JBJTPZ010000623.1, on the reverse strand, counting down.
TTCAGGGCTGGCGTTGACAGCATCGATGACTTTGCGACTGATCAACAGAAAGTCGGCTCCCTGAGGCGGCATATTGGGCAGCCCCAGCCAGCGCATCAGGCGGTAATAAATCGCTGCCGCCGTCTTTGTGCTCCAGGTTTCCCCCAGTCGTTCTGAGCGACAGGCCCAGACAACGTCGTACCCTGCTCGAAATTTCTCCACCAGTTCCGGGATCAGCTCGGGCGGATCCTGCAGGTCGGCTGCCATGATCACAGCGCAGTCGCCGGTGCAGTGCTGCAGCCCGGCCGCCACTGCCGCATGCGAACCGAAGTTCCGCGAAAATCTGACCGAAACTGCGGACGAGACTCGCGATAACCACCCTCTGGCACACTCATCCGAGCCGTCAGTCGAGCTGTCATCGACAAGCACAATCTCGGCGTTCAGCCGGTGCGTCTGCACTACAGCGGTTACTCGCTCCTCAAGCAACGGCAGATTTCCAGCTTCGTTGTAGAAGAACACGACGACCGAAACAGTTGGCGAGAGACTGCCGGCATCAGGCTGTTGCATCATCGGCCCCTTTCTGCTGACGCCAGTCAGCCACCTCATCACGGATACACCGCCTGATTACCGCAGGAACTCCGGCAACCAGCGACCACGGCGGGATCACGCAGCCTTCCGTAACCACCGCGCCCGCTGCGATGATTGAATGATGACCAATATGGGCTCCCATCAGAATAATGGCGCCCGAGCCAACAAACACATAGTCCTCCACGACAGTCGCGGCATAGTCAATGCTGCCATACTGCCGCTCGCTGACGCACCGTCGTGCCGTGGAATGCGACAGAATCTGCACACCACTGGAGATATCGCAGCCTTTTCCAATCCGTAATCCGCCAAGGCCGTCAATCAGCGTAAAAGCGCCGATCCACGTACCATCACCAATCTCCGGACTGCCGGTGATCCAGCAGTGGGGATTAAAACGGTTTTCAGGGATCCCGTGTTCTGTGGTCATCGGCTGGCTATCACCTGATCAGCGGACTGCCAGCCGACAGGCTGACTGAGCAGTTCGGGGGCAAACAACGCCCTGACGACGTGCTGATGCTCGTCATCTGTCATCGCCGGGAACAGCGGCAGCAGCACCGATGCGCCGCTGGCATGCTCAGACATGGGTAAATTCCGAACACCGCGAGCGTCACGAAACGGCTGCTCGAAGTGAGCCAGCATGATGCCGCGGCGCGTAGCGATGCCGCGTTCAAGCAGGTGCTGCATCAGCTGGTTTCGACTGAGCGGTGCAGCGTCTGTCAGTGTCAGCGCGTAGCTTTGGTAATTGCTCTGCGCCCACTCAGGCTCAACCGGCGTCTGCAGCCACGGATGATTTGCCAGTGCCTGATTATATCGCTGCGCCAATTCGCGGCGTCGCTGCACGATCCAGTCGAGGCGTTTGACCTGTTCGATGCCAATAGCGGCCTGCACGTCCGTGAGGCGGTAGTTGTAGCCGACTTCATCGTAGGTTTCGATGATGACTTTGGCAGCACCGTGACGAGCCGTGTCCGAAATGCTCATGGCGTGCTGTCGGAGCGATTTGAGTCGTGCGGCGTAGCCGCTGTTGTTGGTGGTAATCACACCGCCGTCACCGGTGGTAATGATCTTGCGCGGATGCAGACTGAAACAGGCCAGTTCGCTGTGGCCACCGATGGGGCGTCCCTTGTAGCGACTGCCGATGGCACACGCGCAATCTTCGTAGATCTTCACGCCGTATTTCTCGCCGAGGGCCAGAAAGCGATCGATGTCTGCCGGCATGCCGATCTGATGGACCGGCATAATGGCTTTGGTGCGGGGAGTAATGGCGGCTTCGGCGGCATCGGGATCGAGGTTGAAGGTGCGGGGGTCGACATCGGCGAACACAGGGGTGGCACCGGCATGGACGATGGAGTTGGCGGTGGCGATATACGACATGGAGGGGCAGATGACTTCGTCGCCGGGGCCGATGCCGAGGACAACGAGTGCCAGGTGCAGTGCGGTGGTGCAGTTGGAGAGTGCAACGGCGTGCCTGGTGCCGCAGTACTGGGCGAACGCCGCTTCAAATTCCGCGACTTTGGGTCCCTGGGTGAG
>JBJTPZ010000622.1:0-3881 GCA_046075365.1 Planctomycetaceae bacterium | reverse complement strand
CAGTGCCTGAGTAGAATCCGGCCCGCGAAGCGGAATGGCGACGGTGGCCAGCTCGTTGCGTCCCAGGGAATCGAGATGATGGATTGACACAAAGGGGATCATGTTGCCGGGAATTTCGGCGGTAGCGCTGACGAGTGTCAGTCGCTGCTGGTCACGAATCAGGATTCGGCCGGATGCCAGCAGGGCATCATTCAGGATATCGAGTGATTCGGTGGCATCCAGCAGGCGTTCTTCATAGAACGAGAACAGGCCGTCTGTGGGGGCTGACAGGTGCAGGGTGAAGCCAAATTCCGAGGCGTAGGCGCGGAGTACGGCCAGCCAGGGCGAGTTCTGAAAATTGAATTCCCAGCGATGTGCATCGATGGCCTGTGGCTGCTGTAAGCCGTTCAGTTCTGCATCCGTCAGCTGGGGGTTTTGACTGTAGCGAGCAGTCCCGCTGCGAACGGCTACGGGGCCACCCAGCGGGGTGATGGGTTCGGAAATTTCTCCCGACTGACTGGCCAGTCGTTCATATGCGGCCGTGCGAACGGGGAATCGTGTGGTGTTCTGACGTGCAGAAGCGGGCAGCAGGCTGTGTCCGGCCCGCTGAGGTGCACGGACCTGAGTCGGTCGGGGAGTTCCATCCTGAGCTGACAGAGTCTGGGTGAACAGGAGCACCAGAATCAGCGGCACTTGAATTTGTGGTAGTCGTGGTGTCACGTGGTGGCCGGCCTGAAGGTGTCTGCAGCAGTCGCGACTGTGGCGGAAGTTTCGGCAGATTCTGCCGGTTCTGTCCGATCGGGACGGCTAAGGGAAAACCCACTCAGATTCGCTGATCGTCACAATCGGACCGTTGATTTAAGAAAAATTGTTGGACTCGGGGGTTTTCACTGAAGTTGAACAATCCGTTTGAACGGGGCCAGTGTGACGTTTCCCGAGCACAGCGGCCGGGCGGGGAGAGCATTCAGACCCGTGGTCGCGAGCTTTAACAGAATGTCAATTCTGTCTGACACGCAGAGGGTGAGGATGTTTACAGAGCACAACATTTCAGTGGTGGTGAAAAAAAATGTTGCGTTTTTGTAAGGGTGTTGACCTCAGGTGTCAGGATTTGATTGAGGTCTTTGACGTTGGCCGTTGGGCAGCCGGGCGTGCTGTGAAGTGATCGAAACGGGGTATCTGTCCTGCCGGCGGTATGCGGGATTCTCTGCATGGCATGTGCTGTTCACCGGGCTGGCAGGCCGGAGCGGCAGAGTGTCAGTGGGCGAATGCCGCCTGATCTTTGAGGGGAGGCGCGTGTTCTGACTGTGTGGAATTTGCGGGTGTGTTTGATGATTGCGGTGGTCGTGTTGCGGGGGGGAACACTGATTCGTTCGGACCACATTTCGCTGTAGAGGAGCCTCAGAGGGGCGTTTCCATTTGGCATCTACTACAGAGGTGAAGACGTGAAAATACTGCAATCCTTGTTTGTGAGTTCAGGGCTCACGCGACGGGTCGGGGTACCGCGAGTTTTGGCGGGCCTGTTGGGGTGTGGGTTTGGGGTACTGGCAGCAGGTATCGATTGCGTGCAGGCTCAGGAACCGATTGGTCTGGCGGATTTGCCGGTGGCTGAAGAACTGGCGGTGCCGGAGGCGAATGGCGGGCCGGAGCCTCTGGATCTGGTGCGTGACGGCATGTTTTCCGCACCCGAGTATGCTCAGACCACGCTGGTACGGACACAGAAGAAGATTGGCGAATGGCAGGTGGATCTGGGGGATGTGGATGTTCATGTGGGGGAATACCGTCCGTCCGGCCACAAGGGGAAAGTCATTGATCTGAATGGTACTCGGTCGGGATCGATTTATCAGTCGGTTACGGTTCAACCGGGCCTGCTTTACACGGTGAAGTTCCTGGCTGCCGGGAAATGGGGTGTCGGCGACAGTCGTCCGCGAGTGGTTACGGTGCGTCTGGGAAAGCAGCGGATGACGTTTTCGATTGCGAAGCCTGCGGACTGGTCACCTGCATCGGCCGGCTGGAAATGGTATACTGCAGAGTTGCTGGCTTCGGGGGCACAGTCGGCCCTGCGATTTACCTCAGAGACGTCTCGCACGGCTGACGGCCCGCTGATTGCGGCCGTGTCTTTGTATGCACCAGAGGGGCCTCCGGGGCCACTTAGCAGTATTCCGGTACCGGTGCCGGCGGATCTGGACAAGTATATTGCCAGTCGTGAGCGAGCGATTGCCCTGGGGAAAGCCTTGTTTTGGGACATGCAGGTCGGCTCAGATGGTCGCACGGCGTGTGCCACCTGTCACTGGCATGCGGGTGCTGATCTGCGGCTGAAGAATTCTGTTCATCCGGGCGCTCCGGGCAGCAATTTTGGACCGCAGTATCCGCAGAGTGCCGCGTTGTTTACGGCGGCGGTGGGTAAGTTTCGCGGAGTGAACAAGACGTTGAAAGCGGATGATTTTCCATTTCACAAGGTCTTGCAGCCTCTGGCACCGGCGGATCGGCAGGGGCAGCCGTCGAAGGGTAATCCGGTTCTGCGAGATACTCGCGAGATTGCTGGTTCGCAGGGAGTTTTGACGGAGGATTTCATTGCTTTGCTGCGGGGGAAGTCTGCTGATCTTGGAAGACCGGTTCTGAACCCAGTGTTCAGCATGCACGGTGTGAATGTGCGGCAGGTGACCGGCAGGAACTCGCCAACCACAATCAATGCGGTCTATTTCGACCGACTGTTCTGGGATGGTCGAGCGAGCCGGTATTTTAACGGTGTGAATCCGTTTGGTGATCTGGACCCGGATGCCAGCGTGTACTGCGCGGACGCTGGCGGCTCGATGAAGAAGGTGTCGATCCGGATTGATAATGCGGCTTTGGCATCACAGGCGACAGGTCCGGCGATCAGTCCGGTTGAGATGTCGTGGGACGGGCGTCGATTTTCGGAGCTGGCCAGAAAGCTTTTGCCGCTGCGTCCTTTGGCGCTGCAGAAGGTGGCCCCTGACGACAGTGTACTGGGTTGTTTCTGTGATGCTTCGGGGCATGGGCTGTGCAGCAAGAAGACCAGCTATTCGCAATTGATTCGGGAAGCATTTAAGCCGGAGTGGTGGTCAGGCCGTCGGCTGACACCAGAAGGTTTCACGCACATGGAAGCCAATTTCTCACTTTACTGGGGACTGGCGATCATGATGTATGAATCGACTCTGGTCTCTGATCAGGCCCCGTATGATCGCTGGGCGGCGGGAGATCGCGCGGCCCTGTCACCTTTGGCGAAGGAAGGTCTGAAGATCTTCATGAACGAGGGGCGCTGCATCAACTGTCACAGCGGTCCTGAATTTGCTGGTGCCACCGTGAGTGAGCTGCGGGGAGTGCTGTCGAATGACGGTGTTGTAGAGAAAATGCAGATGTCTGCCGGTATCGCGGTTTACGACGGTGGATTTTACAACATTGGAGTTCGTCCGACGTTTGAAGATATCGGCGTTGGGGCGGCACATCCGCTGTTTGGCCCTTTGTCATACAGTCGCCAGGAGCAGCTGGGGCGGAATCCTGAGCCGAAGGTGGTTGTGTCGAGGGACCAGCGGCTGGCTGTGAACGGAGCATTTAAGACGCCGACGCTGAGAAATATCTCACTGACCGGACCATACATGCACAACGGGGGCATGAAATCTCTGCGGGAAGTGGTGGAGTTCTACGTACGGGGCGGAGATTTTCCGGATCAGAATCGTCAGGATCTGGCGCCCGACATTCGTCCCATCGAGGGTATGTACGGCAGGGAATTCAAGGTGGATGCACTGGTGGAATTCCTTGAGCATCTGACAGACGAGCGAGTGCGGAAACAGAAGGCGCCGTTTGATCATCCTCAACTGGTAATTCCCAATGGTCATGCGGAGGAGTGTTATGAAGAGGCGCTGGATCAGCTGATCGTGATACCG
>JBJTPZ010000621.1:0-31611 GCA_046075365.1 Planctomycetaceae bacterium | reverse complement strand
CGCAGCATTGATGATGCTGTTCCGGGCCGTCCGTCTGCATGGTCTGCGGCTGTGGACATTGAGCAGGCACCTGCTGTTCAGATCAGCCGTCCGATTGGTCAGACCTTTGGGACTCCGATCACCATCGAGTGGGCGGCTGTTGATCAGGCGACGCATTACGAGGTGCTGGTGAAACGTCCGGGCACACCGGATTCGGCGGCCCTGTTCAATCCGAAGTATCTGCAGGGTACGTCGTTCACACTGCCGACGACCCAGCTGATTACATTGACATTCTCAGGGACTCCGACGTCCGGCACATTCCAGCTGCAGTTTACGGTTCCGGGTGACCCCGCTCGTACGCTGACAACTCGGGCCCTGCCCTGGAATGCTACAGGAGCTGACATCCGCGCAGCGATCTCGGGACTGGGGATTGCCGGTGCTACTGTGCGGACGTTGCGAGCTGGCGATAATCCGCTGCATGAGATCACGATTTCCCGCTCTGCAGCGCCGTTGCAGGTGGTGGCACTGCCATCTTTGCAGCAGGGTGCACTGTCTGCTGTCAGCCGTCAGACTTTCACGGACTGGGGCAGCCTGGAATACAAGGTGCGAGCTCGTCGCCTGACGCAGGTGACAGACGTGGCGGTCTCGGGGAACCCCGAATCTGGTACATTCACGCTGACTCTGAAGACGCCGGGCAAAACCGTGGTGACTCAGGTTTCCGATGCGATTCCTTTCAACGCGACCGCAGCCGAGGTGCAGGCCGTACTGCGAACACTGCCGGGCTTTGAAACTGTAGTTGTACGGGCTCAGGGAACCCTCGGTGTGAATGGTACTGTCAGATATTCGCTGGTCATACCACAGCTGGTGAATCCGGTCGAAGTGACAGCGCAGTCCTCCTTGAATCAGGGGAGCGTGGTGGTCGAGCGGTCTCGCACTTCGCCGGAAGTTGTGGGGCAGTGGAGCAGCACTGCAACAATTACGACCGACAACGTGCCGCGAGTTCAGGTACCGCTCAGCAATGTCTACACATCAAAGACCCCGACGATCGTGCTGTCCAAAGTCGATCAGGCGGCTCGGTATGACATCTGGGTAGAGCGTCACACTGCGACAACTGTGTTTCTGAAGACGACTTCAGCGAGCAACGAGTTCACATTCCCTGCGGACCTGCCGGCCGGTCGTTACACGTTCTATGCTCGGGCAGTGAGCGTGCGGGGCGAAGTCAGTAAATGGAGTGAAGCCTACACCTTCACCTGCACTGGCGGCGCTCCGGTGATCGTAGATCCCGCGAACAATTCAGCCTCGGCGAATCCGCTGCCACAGATTCGCTGGGAATCTGTAAAGGAAGCGAAGTCCTACGAAATCATGATTGCTCTGATCGGGAAGAACTTCAACTTCCTGCGGCAGGCGGGGCTGGCCGGTAACACCTTTACTCCGAACGAGCCACTGAATGCGGGTGAGTACCGCGTGTGGGTCCGCGGGGTGACTGCTGACAATAAGCCGCTGCCCTGGAGTGATCCGGTGAATTTCACGGTCACCTGATGCATGCTGCAATGCTGGCGTCCAGACATCGCCCGCTGCCTGATGGCAGCGGGTTTTTTATTGCGCTCCCTTTTTGCGCAGCAAAAAAGCCCGGCCTGTCGAGGCCGGGCTGCTGCTTTTGAAGGACAGGGCCGACAGTATCAGGCTGCCTGGTCTGCTGTCTCGTCAAGTTCGTCTTCCGCTTCCTCTTCGTAGACGAGGAAGTAGATGTTGCTGGCGGCTTCTTCAAGGTAGTGCTTCACGTTTTCGCTCTGCACACCGGCGATCAGACGATCCAGTGCCTCAACCACTCGATCAACTTCGTCGCTGCTGATTTCTTCGTACTCGTCCGAGTCTGTCAGTCTGTACTGCAGTTCGTCTGACATGTGTTGCTCCTGTGACTTCGATGCTTTCTGCAACTGCCGCTTGCGGGCAGTCTTCGGCAGAATCATGCGTTTCATCGTCTGCTTCGCGGCTGCAGCCAAGTCGAAAGCTGGAAATTCCGCTGGGGTAAACTGTATGATTCCTGCCGGCAGTCCGTAAAGGTTTTTTCGATGTCAGGCCGCAGCTTATGCACTTTGAGCATCCTTCAGTCACTCCGCTGCAGCACGCACTGGCGCAGCATCACCTTGCGGGACTGCGTGATGCGTCCACTGCCCCGGCTGTGTTTCGTCAGCATGTGGACTGCCTGGCTGCGCTGCTGGCCGCCGAACTGACTCGTGATCTGCCGCTGCAGCCGGTCACTGTGCAGACTCCCATGGAATCCACGGCGGGCTTTCGGATTGCGGGGCGGCTGGCGATTGTGCCGATTCTGCGAGCCGGTCTGGGGATGACCGAAGCCTTTCTGCGACTGTTGCCGGATGCCGAAGTGCGGCACCTGGGCATCTGCCGTGATGAAGCGACTGCGTTGCCGATGGAGTACTATAAGAAGCTGCCGAATTCAAATCCTGCGGATGTTGCCATCATCACGGACCCCATGCTGGCCACCGGCGGCTCAATTCTGCATGCCGTGCAGCTGCTGAAAAACTGGGGTGTCCCGCAAATTCGATTTGCCTGCCTGATCGCTGCTCCTGAAGGACTGCAGCAGCTGACCAGTGCTCACCCGGACGTACAAGTGTTCACGGCCTCGATTGACCGCCAGCTGAATGATCGAAGTTACATCCTGCCCGGTCTGGGAGACGCCGGGGATCGGATCTTCAATACTGCGAATTTTTGACGCAGCAGCCCCGTCCGTCAGACTGTCAGTGGCTCAGTGCCACAGATTCTGCCGGGGAGACTCGGGAGTCGCCTGCTGCAGCTGCTCGTAAACTGCTCGTGCCGCTGCTGACAATTCCTTCGGCACGACGATTTTCAGTGAGACAAACTGGTCCCCGCGCTCACCTGTTTTGGGGTTGCGAACGCCTTTGCCGCGCAGACGCAGTCGCGATCCGCTGGAGGTCCCCGCTGGTACGGTCAGCAGTCCCGTGCCTTCGGAAAGAGTGGGGACCTCGATACGAGTTCCGAGGGCAGCTTCCGCCGGTGTAATTGGTGCCTCAACGACGAGGTTGAATCCTTCCCGCCGAAACCAGGGATGCGGAGCGATGGCGACAGTGACAAGCAGATCACCCGGAGCACCTCCGCCGGGGCCGGGGTTGCCCTGGCCTGCAAGGCGAATGGTTTGCCCCTGATCGATCCCGGCCGGAACTTTCACCGCGATCCGCTCGGACTTCGAACCGTTCTGCAGCGTCAATGTGTGCTCGCCACCCTCTGCTGCCACTGCAAATGGAATGGTGATTTCAGCGCGGACGTCGTCACCCTTGCGAGCGCGACCGCCGCCACGACGCTGACCACCAAATCCCGCACCGCCTCCGCCGCCGAACATGCCCCCCAGCAGATCCTCCATATCAAACTGCATGCCGCCACCGCCGCCGAAACCCTGAAACGGGTTCCCGCCCTGGAACGGATGCCCGCCACCTGCTGCCGCGTGCCCAAACTGGTCGTACTGCTGCCGCTTCTGCTCGTCACCCAGCACTTCCCACGCCTCGGTGATCTCGGCAAATTTCTTCGCCGCCTCCGGATCCTGCTGGTTGGAATCCGGATGGTGACTGCGTGCCAGTTTCTTGTAGGCCTTCCGCAACTCATCTTGCGAAGCACCGCGGGGAACCCCCAGAACATCATAAAAATCGCGTTTTGGCATGTCCGCACCTCGTGTTGACGACAGCCCTGTATACTAATGAAATCAGCAGGATATGCCTCTTCGGCAGTCTTGATTCTCTGATACAGCAAATGGGATTCCTGCAAAAATGGCAGTGTGGGTTGACAGTGATTGCTCAGGGCAGTTAACTGCGGGGCTGTGTTGCTCTGGGGGGCAGCGGTCGCAGCGAGTGTTTTAAGTTTGATTCTGCTTAGATTTGCTGGAAATTCATGACTGTCAGGGTTCCTGAGAACGCGGCCGAGCTGGCAGCGCGTCTGCTGCGGGTGGTGCAGGAGTGTGGCCCGTGTGTGGTGGCGTATTCCGGCGGCGTAGACAGTGCGGTCGTTGCGATGGCAGCGGCGCTGCAGTGGGGCGAGCAGGCTCTGGCGGTGACGGCGGTCAGTCCCAGTCTGTCGGCGGGTGATCGCGACATGGCCCGTCAGGAGGCCCAGCGGATCGGGATTGCTCATGTCGAACTGCCGACTGACGAGTTTCTGCGAGACGAATACCGTCGGAACGCGGGTGACCGCTGTTTTTGGTGCAAGGATACTCTGTATCGGACGCTTGAGCTGCTGCTGCGGCAGCGGTATCCGGGGCGGTCGGTTTTGAATGGTGCCAATCTGGATGACGTGGGTGACCATCGTCCGGGGATGCAGGCGGCGTTGCAGCATGGTGTCCGCAGTCCTTTGATCGAGTCGGGTTTGCGGAAGGCAGATGTGCGTCAGCTGGCTGCCTTGTGGGGCCTGAATTCTGCCGACAAGCCGGCATCACCCTGTTTATCCAGTCGGATTGCCTGGGGGGTTGAGGCCACCGCAGAGCGGACCGTGCGGATCGATCGTGCGGAGGTTTTTTTGCGTGAGCTGCTGCAGTGTCGCGAGCTGCGAGTGCGGCTTGAGCAGAACGAGCTGGCGCGAATTGAGCTGCCGCTGGAGTATGTGGCGGCAGCGGCGGTCAGTCCGCAGCGTGAGCAGATTGCCGAGCGGCTGCGTGAGCTGGGTTTTCGGCAGGTGACGCTGGATCTGGAGGGTTTTCGTTCGGGTGGTCTGAATTCGCGGCTGCCCCAGCTGGTGACTTTAGGTGGCATCGTCGCTGCAGGGGGAGCCGACTGATGGCAGCGACGGAAGGTCCTCAGTCGAATCCCGGTGCTGCAGTCCAGGTGCCTTTCACAGGCATGATCCTGGGCTTTGACTATGGCACGAAGCGGCTGGGTATTGCCGTGTCGGATCGTGAGCAGCGTTTTGCCAGTCCGCTTTACAATCATCAGCGACAGGGGCTGCAGGGCGACGAGCGATTTTTGCGGCGTGTGCTGATGGAGTATCGGCCGGCGGGTTTCGTGGTGGGTCTGCCGCTGCATATGAACGGTGACGAGAGTCAGAAGTCGCATGAAGCTCGCGTGTTTGCCGGCTGGCTGACCGGTCTGTTTGGTCTGCCCTGCGAATTTCAGGACGAGCGACTGACATCCTGGCAGGCGGAGAGTTTGCTGCTGGCGGCGGAGCTGACAAAGAAGCAGCGAAAAGAGCGGATGGACAAACTGGCGGCTCAGATTTTGCTGCAGGCTTGGCTGGATCGTCGTCGTCCGGCGGAGCCGGTGGTACCGCCCGCGGGGATCGAAAGCAGGCCGCCTGAGCACTGAGCAGGCAGCCTGCAGGATGCAGTGTGGCTACTGACGTTTTTGCGCAAACAGCCATTCCATGAATGCGGGATCGGCGTAGGTTGCTGTCCACGAATCATGTCCGACCCCTGGATACTCGGTGTACTTCGGCATGCCGCCCGCTTTCTTCAGGGCTTCCACCATGTTGCGAGAAAGTTCGGGGCGCACGACGCTGTCTTTGTCACCATGGAACACCCAGATTGGCAGGCTGGCGAATCCGGCTGCCTTCGAGGGATCACCGCCCCCGCAGATCGGTGCGGCTGCCGCGAACAATTCGGGCTTGCGAGCGATCAGTTCCCAGGTTCCAAATCCGCCCATGGACAGCCCGGTGACATAGATTCGCTGCGAGTCGATGCGATGCTGTTTCTGCAGGTCAGCAATCAGTTCCAGCAGCAGGTCGGCCTGAGTATTCCACCATTTGCCGGAGCTGCACTGCGGTGCAGCGACATAGCAGGGGTATTTTTGGCGAGCCGCTTCTGCGGCGAAATTTCCTGTGCCGTGTTTCAGCTGTGCTTTGTTGTCACTGCCGCGTTCGCCGGCTCCGTGCAGAAACAGCACCAGCGGAAACTTTTCATCACCCGGCTGAGCGGCTGCGGCGGGAGACAGCAGCTGGTACTGCAGTTCAGCATCGTTGCTGCCGCGGAATGTGTGCGGCTGGAACAGAACTGGTTCCTGGGCCAGTGCGGCGGAACTGTTCAGCAGGCTGGCAAAAAAACAGACGGCAGTGCAGAAACGAAGCATAACAGTGAGTCCGAAGAAGGGGCGGGAAACGAACAGGCCCGCGGAATTGTCGCCGCGGGCACTGTGCGTTGCAAATGAATCTGCCGAGCTGGCGGCTGGTTCTTGCGGGCTTCGAGTGTCAGACGAAGGCTTCCCGGGCGACACGATCCATGATCCAGTGATCAATTCGGCGTGCCTCACTGCTGCCCGGGTCAACTGGCAGTTCGGTAAAGTCCACATCCACCACGGCACCGGCAGACCGCAGTCGGCGGACGGAGCGGACAGAGCGTCCGAGGACTTCCAGGCCGCAGTTGCCTGACAGCGACATCAGAATGGGTTTTTGCTGCAGTGCCGGAGACAGATCTTCAGGCAGTGCGGCAGCTTCACAGAACGGATCCAGCAGGACAGCTCCCGCAAACCAGTCCGGCTGGAAGGCCAGCATCTGCATGGCCGTGTCGGCACCGTGGCCGGAACCGGCAAGGAAAATGCGTTCGCTGTGGATGTGAACAGTGCGTCGCAGCCGACAGACGGTCAGATGCAGCAGCTGCTGCAGCGGGATTCGACCGGGTGCCATACCGGTGGTGGACGGATCCCAGCGGAAGCCGCCAGTGGCAGACGACATTTCGTGATTGCCCCGGAGTGCCAGTCCGATGTAGTTCTGGGAGCTGACGGCCTTCATCACCGATTCCAGCTGTTCTTCATCGTTGGCATCGCTGTGGAACCAGGTGATCAGCGGATAGGCGTAGCCGTCTTCGTAGCGTTCCGGCACGTAAATTGAAACGGGCCAGTCCGATTCGTTGACACTGCGAGCGTAATTGTCAGGTGTCAGATCGGAATGCTGCCATGATTCCCAGGCTTCGCGCAGCTCGAGCGGCAGCTCTGAAGGAATGAAGTCTTCAGGAGCGTCCGATCCCAGACTGCTGGACGGGAATGAAAAGCTGCGAACACGGTTGAACATGAGAGCATAGCTTCCGTGGCAAAAGTGAAAACTCGGACTGCAGGCAGTCCTGCGGCAATCATGCCTGCGGGACTGCTTCCTGAATTTTCCGGAGGGGGAAAAGTCGTCCGGGACACTGAGTGGACCGGACTGTTGAATGACCAATGACCTGTCGCCGCGGAATCTGGTAGCGACCTGCCAGCTGGACTACGAGTTGTTTAAGTGCATCAAGCTGTCGTTTGGAAGGAGCCTTTTTTTCGAAATCTCCGATCAGACAGATGCCGATTCCGCGAGCGTTGATCAGAGCATTTCCGGCGTGAGCGCCGTGCAGCTGCTGGTCCCAGCGAAATGTGGCCTGCACCTGTCCATCCGCCATACCGTTGCCATTGCCAATCACGAAGTGATAAGCAATGCCCAGCCAGGGATTGCCGTCCGCATCCCGCCGCTGCTGATGTTCGCGGTGGATTGACTGCACACTTCCCGAGGCTGTCCCGGAATGATGAATCACCAGATACTTCCATGTTCCGTCAGGCAGCTGCCAGGAACTGTCTGCAGGCTGCAGCGGGGCTGATGCCCCCACGGCAACCACAGCAACTGGCGATTTGCCTGACGTCCGATCCGAGAACAATGCCCGAGCCGTTCGGCTGGAAATCATCCACTGGGGCTGATCTCCGGAAATCACAGTTGACAGTGCGGGCAACCAGATCAGTACGAACAGGCACAACAGCCAGCGAAACAGGGGCGAGCCAGTTCGCTGTGGGGCTGTTGGACAGGGTTCGTTCTGCACCAGCATCTCCGCGTGACCCGGTGTTTCCGGGCGACAGATCCGTCAGTTGAAATTTCCCGGCTGCGACGAGTTCGGAAACGCGTCGGCAGCGAACACCAGCGAATCTACAAGCCGTGTCAGGGTGAGTCAACGGGCAGTTGAATTGCGACACTTTTTGAGGCCTGAGCGGGCGCCAGGCGACCCTGGGCAGGGCGGTTTGCGCGGACTTTGCAGGCATTTGGGCGGATGCAAAATCCTTCTGAGTGTTCCCGCCTTGCCCAATCGTTACAACCTCGACGATTTTCGCTAAAAAAATCGACAGGTTCACTATTTTACTCAAGTATCGCCGGAATTCTGTACTGCGCCTGCGTGTTGTGAGAAAGTGTGCGGGTTAACCCGACAGTGGTCTGTGGTTGGTGGTCCGTCAGGCGAGCCGCGGACGGGAGTCCGCGGGTGTGAATGCTGGAGGTCCCGGAGTGTGCTGCCCCCCTTACAGTTGTTGCCGGGATAACAGGACCCTGCGGGGGCACTTTGCAGGCGGCTGGGTTCACGCGAAGCCGCGAAGCCGCGAAGAGAAACGCAGGTGGGGGGGATCTCTATATCTGTGGTGTGGAGTCACGGCAGGTTTTTGCACCGCTCTGAAGTTCGTGCTCGTGCTCGTGCTCGTACTCGATTTTCCTTTCTTTGCCGCCTTTGCTGCCGTCGTCAGGGGTATTCGAGTACGAGTACGAGTACGAGTACCGTCCGCCAGGGCGGACTGAGTACGAGTACGAGGAGTGGGTCGAGGTGGTGCATCGTTCGCATGCCGGAGTTGCGTTTGGGGCGACTTGCCCCCTCACCCCCGTCCCCTCTCCCCCGTTTTACGGGGGCGAGGGGAGGATTAGTGGTCAGGCGAGCCGCGGACGGGAGTCCGCGGGTGTAAGTGTAGTTGTGTGCTGCCCCCTGCTGCTGTTGCACAAATGCCACGGTCCTGCGGGGGACTTTGCAGTTGGTGGGTCTCACGCGAAGCCGCGAAGCCGCGAAGAGAAACGCAGGTGGGGGGGGGATCTCTATATCTGTGGTGTGGAGTCACGGCAGGTTTTTGCACCGCTCTGAAGTTCGTGCTCGTGCTCGTGCTCGATTTTCCTTTCTTTGCCGCATTTGCTGCCGTCGTCAGGGGTATTCGAGTCCGAAGAGTGGGTCGAGGTGGTGCATCGTTCGCATGCCGGAGTTGCGTCTGGGTGGACTTGGCCCCTGACCTCAGTGGTCAGGCGAGCCGCGGACGGGAGTCCGCGGGTGTGAATGCTGGAGGTCCCGGAGTGTGCTGCCCCCCCTCACAACTGTTGCCGGGATAACAGGACCTTGCGGGGTCTTTGCAGGCCGCTGGTCTCACGCGAAGCCGCGAAGGGGGCGGCATGGTGCTGGAGGTGAACTGGCGGCGACTATGTCGGACACCCGGGGGGCTGCGGTGCCCGGTTCGCCCGCTGGCAACTTTGTATCTCGCATCTTTGCTGCTGAGCCGGTTTGCTTTGCCATGATCGCTGTCTGCGGTTATTGTGACACTCTTCCCACCGCTCAAAACGCTTCCGCTGGAATTCGCCGATGTCCCGTGTGCCCTCTATTGCTGCTGTTTTGCTGACCGTGCTGCTGGCTGCCCTTGCTGGCTCGAAGGCTGAGGGGCAGACCCCGTCAACCGTCACTTCCCACCCGCTGTCTGATCCGTCTCGGCCTTTTCCGCAGAACCGTGTGCAGGACTTTTACAGTCGCCAGGCCGAGGCATTTCTGGACAGTGGCTTAAAGGCTCCTGCTGACCTGCTGCCGCAGTTTCCGGGGCTGGACGGTGGCGGTTTCGGACACTGGGGGCAGAACCCGGAGGACGTCAGTTTTGATCGCTCGCTGAACGAAACAGAAACCGGCAATGTGGTTTGCCAGCTGACCCGACATTTTGGTCGGACGACCGCGAAGGCAGTCAATGTGCTGCTGGACCCGGCGACGCGGACATCCGTGCTGTTTGATCCCGAGCAGCAGACATTTACGGAGGCGTGGGACGGTTCGTTTGTGGTTTGGGGTTTTGTGCGATTTGGTCTGATGGACGGTGTGCGGATTGAGGGCCGCCGTCTGTGGCCGCACGTCTCTTCGCAGTGGCTGCTGCCGGCCGGTACGGCTCGTCGATATCTGGGTTATTACCGTGCGGGTGAGCGTGTTGTTTTTGTGTCTCAGATCGGTCAGGCGCGGGTGTTTGAGGAGTGTCGGTACGAGAACGGGCGACTGATTCGCAGTCTGCTGCTGGACGGTCGCCTGCCGGCCAGCACCATGCTGCAGCTGGCGACCGCCGGTGCGGGGGCACAGCTTGTCAGCGGACAGGAAGCTCAGGGGGCCATCAGGATTTCCGAGAACGGACTGACTGAAAGACTGACTTTGGCTGGCGGCTCAGGCACGGCAGTCCTGCAGGCAGCGGACGGCAGTGTTCGGCTGTCTTTCGGCGACAGTCCGGCGCGGCAGCTGACGCTGCAACTTGAGTCTTTTGAAGGTGATGCGGCTGCTCGCGATGCCAGCCCGGTTCCGGCTCCGTCGGCTGCGTCGGCACAGTTGCTGCAGTCGCTTGCCACGAATATCTGGCCACAGGAGCTGCGTGGACAGTGGGTCGATCGTCGTGCTGAGACGTCTGCCGTGCCGGGTGATGCATCCGGTCCGCTGGCGATTGATACGCTGACCCTGCCGCATTACCCGAATAACCCGTTTCGTTCTGCCATGCGAATTGGTGGTGTGGGCTGTCTGAGTGATGGGCGCATTGCCGTCGCGACGCTGATGGGTGAGGTCTGGCTGTGTTCCGGTGCAGAAAACGTTGGCGGCAGCAATAAGCTTTCATGGCAGCGAATCGCGGCGGGGCTGTATCGATCTTTGGGGATGGTGATTCAGCAGGATCAGATCCTGGTGCTGGGGTCTGATCAGATCACGCGTCTGCACGATCTGAACGGCGACGGTGAGGCTGACTTTTATGAATGTGTCACGAATGAGTATCCGACCACCGGCGGACACGACTTCTGCACTTCGCTGCAGCAGACGAAGACGGGTGACCTGTACTGGTCGGTATCAGCGCGAGATTTTGGTGTCGCGCATCGTGACAGTTCGGGACGCATTGAATCTTTGGGCAGTGGTCTGCGAAATTCGAACGGGATCGGCGTCAGTCCGGACGGCGGTGTGGTACTGGCATCGGTGCAGGAAGGCACCTGGACTCCGGCATCAGCCATTTTCGAAGTCAGTCGTGGCAGCTATCACGGCCTGAACGGACCGCGTGAGAATCACGGTCGTTATGGCTATGACCTGCCGCTGCTGTACCTGCCGCGTGGTGTAGACAATTCCACGGGTGAAATCGGGTATTTGCCCGAGGATCCTCGGCTGGGGGCGCTGTCCGGTGCTGCTTTGGGAACATCGTTTGGGGCGTGTCAGTCGTATGTGGTGCTGCGGGATGTGGTGGGTGGCCGCAGTCAGGGAGCAATCGTGCCTTTGCCGGGCAATTATCTCAGCGGCATCTGTCGAGTGGCTTACAGCGGTCGGGACGGCAGTGTGTACGTTGCCGGCACCGAGGGCTGGCAGAGTTACGCGGCTGAGGATGGCTGTCTGCAGCGGCTGCGGCTGACGCAGCACAGGCTGGTGCTGCCGCAGTCATTCGCCGCGTGGGGCAACGGTGTGCAGGTGCAGTTCAGCGAACGG
This sequence comes from Planctomycetaceae bacterium, assembly GCA_046075365.1. GTDB lineage: Bacteria > Planctomycetota > Planctomycetia > Planctomycetales > Planctomycetaceae > SXXK01. The sequence goes on along the minus strand of JBJTPZ010000621.1, from coordinate 20,174 downwards.
CTGGATCCGGCCAGTGTGACGGCCGGCAATTTTTTCTGTCAGCAGTGGAATTATCTGTACAGTGCCGGTTACGGATCGCCTGAGTATTCTGTGAAGGAACCGGGTCGGCAGGGACATGATTATGTGCCGGTAAAGTCAGCGCGGCTGCTGGCGGACGGCCGAACCGTGTTTCTTGAGATTCCGCAGCTGCACCCTGTGATGCAGTTTCATCTGCATGCTCGCCTGCGAACACAAACCGGCGTTGAAATCAGGCCGGACGTGTTTGCCACGATTTTGAATCAGCGGGACGATTTCCGTGACTTTGACGGGTACGTGAAAACGGTGAAGCGTCCGGCCCCGGACTTTCCGATTGCGGAAAAGTACGAGCAGGATCCGCGGCTGGTGCAGCAGGAACAGTATGGCACCAATTTCGGCTGGGTTTCCAGTTCGCTGAAGCTGTCTTTCGGTGCAGCTCCGGGTCTGCAGTATGAGCCTCGCGTGCTGCGAGTTCCCCCGGGAGCTCGTGTGTCGCTGGCGTTTCGCAATTCTGATCCCGGGATGCCGCACAATGCGGCGGTGGTGCGAGCGGATGCGGTGGAGGAATTTGGCGAGCAGTCGATGCAGCTGGCCAGTAACCCTCGCGCGATTGCCACGCATTATGTTCCCGAGGATCCTCGAGAGCTGTGCTTTACTCCGATTCTGCAGCCGGGTGATGCGTACACGATGTACTTCGAGGCTCCAAAGGAACCGGGTGAGTATCGAATTGTGTGTACTTATCCGGGGCACTGGCGTGTGATGCAGGCGACGCTTTATGTGCTGCCTGCTGATGCGCCGTTGCCGGCATCTGCGGCGGCTCCTGTGCGCAGTTTCGTGCGGATGTGGTCGACTTCCGAGCTGGCTCAGGCTGCCGATTCGCTGCAGGGACGAGCGGCGGGGCAGGGACAGGCGGTATTTGTGTCTGCGGGCTGCAGCAAGTGTCATCGACTGGGAGATGTGGGGTCAGTGCTGGGGCCGGATCTGACAAAGATTGCGGAACGCTACCGCGGTGCACGACTGCTGCAGCAAATTCTGGAACCATCTCACGAAATCAATAAGCAGTATCAGACGTGGGTGGCCGTGCTGCAGGACGGACGAGCGGTATCGGGGCTGAAGCTGGAAGAGTCGGCTGAGTCGGTGACATTGCTGCCGAATCCGCTGAAACCGGAAACGAAGCTGGTGTTGCCGCGAGGGGAAATTGAAGAGCTGGAGGCATCCATGATTTCGACGATGCCGGCCAGCCTGCTGATTACTTATTCGCGGGACGAGATACTGGATCTGTTGGCGTGGGTGCAGTCTGGTGGTCGGGCGGATGACAAGGTGTTTTCTGCCGATCGCTGACGAACTGCAGATCGCCCCGTTGAGCTGCAGCAGGAGAACGAACGTGAGCGAGCGGGTGCGAATCGTGATTCTGGGCGGCGGATTCGGCGGCGTCTACACGGCGATGCATCTGGAGCGGCTGCTGGGGCGGGATCCGCGAGTCGAGATCGCGCTGGTGAATCGGGAAAACTACTTTGTGTTCCAGCCGATGCTGGCCGAAGTGGTTTCTGGGAATATCGGCCTGCTGGACACGGTCAGTCCGATCAGCCGGCTGATTCCGCGTTGTCGCCTGTATGTGCGGGAAGTGGAATCCGTCGATCTGGAGGCTCGCACGGTCACGCTCGCGCCCGGATTTCGGCCTCAGCCTTTGGTTCTGTCTTACGATCATCTGGTGCTGGCTGCCGGTACGGTGACGGATTTTCGCGGCATGACGGGACTGCAGCAGCATGCGATGGCCTTTAAGACTTTGGCTGATGCCGTCCGGCTGCGAAATCATCTGATCAACGTACTGCACGAAGCGGATATTGAGTCTGACGAAGAGCGTCGGCGACAGCTGCTGACCTTTGTCGTGGCCGGTGGCGGTTTTTCCGGCGTGGAAGTGGCGGCCGAAATGAACGACTTCCTGCGGTCGGCAGCGGCGCGGCTGCACCGGGATCTGTCGCGTGAGGTACGCGTGCTGCTGGTGCATTCGGGCCAGCGAATCCTGGAGCGGGAGCTGAGTGCATCGCTGGGTTTGTATGCTCAGCGGATTCTGCAGGGGCGGGGCGTCGAGCTGCGGCTGGGACAGCGTCTGCAGACGGCGACTTCCGACGCGGCGGTGCTGGCTGGCGGCGAGCGTATTGCCACTCGCACAGTGGTATCGACCGTGCCGGCCTTTGCCAATCCGCTGCTGGCGAGCCTGCCGCTGCCGCAGGAAGGCGGGCGAGTTGTGGTTGACGGGCATCTGGAGGTCACGGGAGCGGCGAATGTGTGGGCGGTTGGTGATGCCGCGCGGATACCGAACGGAGCAGATGGCGGATTTGCTCCGCCCACAGCCCAGCATGCCACGCGTGAGGCGGCGGTGCTGGCCGCCAACATCGCAGCTCGGATTCGCGGCGGAAAACTCACAAAATTTGCCTTCCCGGGTCTCGGCAAAATGGGCTCGCTGGGACATCGCTCGGCAGTCGCCGAACTCTTCGGACGCATTCGGCTGTCCGGATTCCCGGCGTGGGTGATGTGGCGTTTTGTGTACTGGTGGAAACTGCCGGGGCTGGATCGGCGACTGCGAGTCGCCTTTTCATGGCTGCTGGACCTGCTGGTCCCGCCGGAGACGGTGCAGCTGCGACTGGAGTCTCAGGGCGGTGTGCAGGAGCTGCATTTTGAGCCGGGTGAGTATGTATTTCATCAGGGTGATCGCGGCGATTCGCTGTATGTGATCATCAGCGGCTCGGCCGAAGTGGTCAGCCCGTCGGGCGAGGGTGTTGAGGAGCGAATTTTGACCGTGCTGCAGGCCGGTGAATTCTTTGGTGAAATCGCGATGCTGCAGCAGCGCACACGCACAGCCTCGGTCCGCTGCCGCACGGCCATGAATGTGGTCGCCATGCCGCAGCGGCAATTTCAGACACTGGCTCGGCACCTGCCGCAATTCCGTGCCGGGTTTGAATCGGCCATGGAAGACCGCCTGCAGCGTGACGAAGGCTGAGCAGTGACTGGAGAGTGATTCAGTTGAACCACGAATGAACGAACACGAATGAATGCAGCACGGGCTTTCCGGCCCGAGCCCTGTCTTCTGCGTTGTTGAAGGCCCGAGAGGCGGCTGTCCAGGGTGGCTTTCCCCCTCACCCCCGACCCCTCTCCCCCGTTGGGGGCGAGGGGAGGATTGCGTGTTTTTTGCTGCGCCAGAGCGGCAGAGCGTCAGAGCACCCTGACCCCAGTGCGGGCTTGGCAGCGACCTGCAGAGCCCGTTTGTTACCAGCGCAGAAAGGGCGGAGGAGACAGCGGGTGACGCAGAAACCAGCCGGCAGCCGTTTTCGTCAGAAACCAGTGGAAGCCGGCATTGGGGAATTGCCGCCGCAGCTGCTGCAACACCCGGCCAGAAATTCCGCAGCGGATCACGTGCAGCGAAAAATCCACCAGATCGGCCTGCCGAAAAACCTCCACCAGTGGCTGCTGACTGTCTCGGTAAGCCCGCAGCTTGTGATGATTGTCGATGATCAGGCGAATCTCGTCGATCCAGTCCGTCAGGCCCCTGGACTGCAGCCACTCTGCCGCCCGTGCTGACGACGGTGGCAGGTAGTCCACAGTGCGGTCCGACCACAGGCCCAGATCGTGAAACGCGGCAGCCACCGCCAGCTTCAAAGTCTCTTCCTCAGAGCATTCACGCAGTGCCAGGCAGCAGTTAAACATCCGATACACATGACCGCGATAGCCGGACCACTGGGGTCCGATCTGCTCGCGCCACTGCCCCAGAATCTCTTCGATCAGCCGATGTTCGGCAACCACCATAAATTCCGCGATCATACGACGAGCCTCAAGCATGGGCTTGCGAAAACAAATGGATCACCAGCACTCCAGCCGTGATCAGCACGATCCCCGCAATCGCGGCCAGGTCCAGTTGTTGACCATAGACAACCCAGCCGATTGCCGCAATCAAGGCTGTTCCGACACCCGACCAGATTGCATAAGCCGTTCCCAGCGGAATCGCGGTCAGCGTCTGCGACAGGAAATAAAACGCCAGCCCGTAACCAGCGGTCACCAGCAGCGATGGCAGCGGGCGAGTGAATCCGGCGGAGGCCTGCAGTGCAGACGTTCCCGCCACTTCACAGACGATCGCCAGCGCCAGGCAAAGCCAGGGGTTCATCTGCTGTCCTTCAATGCTGCTCAGATTCCGAGGGCTTCCGCCACGCGCTGGCGAGTCTCCGGTCGGTTCAGCTCGGCTTTGCCGAACCCCGGCACAGCACCGGCCGCGACCGCCTTCTGCTGCCACTCCGCATAGTTTGAAACCAGCATCACGGGGATACCGTTCCAGCCTTCCTGCCGCCGAATCTCGTGCAATATCTGCAGACCCTCACTGCCGTCGGCATCCAGCAGCCGATTCAGCAGCACCAGCTGAAACTCGCGCTCAGCCAGCAGCCGCAGTGCATCTGCGGCAGTATCCGCAGTCACCACTTCCGCTGCGAAATTGCTGCGCAGATAATGGCCGATGGCCGCCGAATCCGGTCGACACTGGCCTACACTCAGCACTGCTTTGCCCGCCATTCCCCCAACTCCTTGCCAGAACCACCAAAAAAAGGGGCTTTCGACGATCGCTCATCGAAAGCCCCGCAGTCACTGCACCGGCCTGCTGAATCAGCGTTCGCCGGCTTCCGTCTCACGACCGAACAGCATCAGTTCGCGTCCGCCGCCGCCACCGCTGCCAGGATTCAGGATGTAGTCAGCATCCAGAGCCTTGGTGATGCGATCGCGAGCCTGCTGCAGGTGAGCAGCAGTGTACGGATCATGCTTGTCAGCTGCACCCTGCTGGGCCGCTTCGATCTTCTGCAGAATCGCTCGCAGCTGCTGGGCAGCCAGAGATGAGATTACCTTGCCGGCCGGGCCCTGTGAACGGCCAGGCAGAGTCAGGTCGATCAGTCGCTCCAGCTGTTCCCGCTGCAGGTTGCGGCGGAGACTGCTGATCAGCGGCTTGCGAGCTGTGTACTGGCCTTCAGCCTTCACATCCAGCTCAGACCACACTGCCGCCGTAACCGTCTGCAGCAGCTCGGGCAATGTCAGCGAATCGGCGTCCGTCGGCACGCGGAATTCGTTGTCATAAACACGACGCAGAGTCGTCGGGTTCAGCAGCGATGTCATCATCGATGACTGAATTCCCATGATCCGATCATGAATCGGCCAGGTCGACTCTTCACTCATCGAACCCTGATTGTCATACCACTTGTCCAGACCCATCGCTGTGGTCAGCTCTGGAGTCAGTCCGAAAGCTTCGTCGCGGAAAGCGTTCTGCAGTACAAAGTTCAGAGCAGCTCGCTGCGTTTCAGCCGGCACCACTTCAATCGGACGACGACCGTTTGGATCACCCTTCTTGTCGCGATTGACATGTGCACCACCCACCCAGATGGACATCATGGACAGCGAACGAGTCTGCAGGGACAGAATCATTTCATAGCCATAACGAATTCGGTCCCAGCTGTCGCCGTCTTTGATGAAGTCGGACAGCAGCTTCGCTCGGTGATGATTCACCAGCCGGATCTGCTCGTTTGCGAAATCCAGAGGGTTCTTCGAGAAGTCGTAGCGGCGAGCCAGCGGGTCCGGGCCACCGGTGTCTTCGTCAGTCGCAAACGCCAGCTCAGGTTCAGCCACACGCGACAACACAGGCTTCGTGTCACCGAACGTGTAACCATACTCGATGGCCCACAGGTCATACGGGCCAACACCCGTCATGCAGTAATCACCCTGCAGCGTGCCGGAATCCAGCCGCACGTTCGTGCCGATGTAATCCATCACCGAACCGGCCAGCTGCTTTTTGCCCTTCACTTCGTCGCTGTTGATCTGCGCCAGCGTGTACACGCTGGACGCCTTGAAGTTGTGACGCAGACCCAGAGTATGGCCGACTTCATGAGCCACGAGGTGAGCCATCAGCGGGCCCACAAAGGACTCAGGCATGCCGTCCAGCATCTGTTCCTTCGGAGCATCCGGTTTCTTCTCGCCCGCAGGTGCCGCCGGGGTTGCCGGAGGATCCTGGGACAGTCCGCCCAGAATGTCAAAGGTCATTCGCGCCATCGCGACTTCCATCGCCAGACCGTCAGCCGCCATGCACAGGCCGTTCACCTGGCTGGGACGATTCAGACCGTCATACTCTTCGTCACCCAGTACGTCCGAATTGGCTGAGAACAGCGGATGACCGGCGTAGGGCAGGGCAGCGTTCTTCGCAATCTGACGCTGCACGCTGGCTCGCATCGAAGGCGGTGCCAGCCGCACACGCGGATCCCACTCCGGATGATCGGCCAGCCACGCCAGCGTGTCCGGGCCGTAACCCTCCATCGCGATCTTCGGCAGGTTCTCTGTGAACTGCTTCTTGTAATGACGAATCCAGCCGTCCGTCAGAATGATGTCGGCATCCAGAATCTGGCCCGTCAGCGGATGCACTCGGCTGGGACCAATCGCTGTGCCAATGTCATTGTTCAGCCAGCGGACAAAGTTGTACTGCACATCTTCCGGATCCTTGTCCATGTGAGCACCGGACGCGGCATCCTGATAGTACACTTCGATCGCATTCGTAATGCCGACCTTCTCAAAGGCCGCATTCCAGGCCAGAATCCCGTCACGCACCCAGCGACGATAACGCACCGGAGTCGTGTGCTCGATGTAGAACACAATCGGGTTCTTCGGCGGGCTGAGCTGCAGTCGCGGGTCCGCCTTCTCAAGATGCCAGCGATTGATGAAACGAATGCGAGTCTCACGGTCGTCGTACTTCGCAAGGTCAGAATACGACGTCGTAAAGAACCCCACTCGACTGTCCGCCGGACGCGGCTGGTAACCAGTGTTGTCCGGAATGTTGCTGATCGAGAAATGCAGGATCTTCAGGCCACCGTCCTGAGCAGACGGAACCTCAAAGGCAATCTCAACGTTGTTCTCAAAGGCCTTCGCCGTGCGAATCGAAAAGATACCGCGCTGCGTCAGCGAAGGATTGAACTGAGCCGGCCCGATGTTGAATCGCGGGTCCGGATTCAGCAGCATCGAATCGACGTCAATCACCGGACCGCCGTTCGGGCCCATCGTGATGATCGGTACTTCCATCAGCACGCGATCCGTGAACAGTCGCTTCACCGACGATTCAGCTTCCCGATCACCGGCCGCACGATACTCGATATTCGGAGCAATCAGGGCGAGATGACGGTCATAACGACGCCAGTAAACGTAAAGATCGCCGGCCTGCAGTCCCGCGTACTCTTCACCGCTGGCTACCGTTGTGGCAATAAAATACTTCCGCATCTGGAAGTCGCGAGGCAGCTCGGCGAACATCTGGCCGTCCTTCGCACGCGTATACAGCGTGTACATCGGATTGATGTTGGCCTTCGTCACCACCTTCTCAAAACCTTCCAGTACCTTGGCGAACGGAGGATACTCAGGCTGCGGACCGGGGTCCTGCGCCTGCACATCAGCCGCCCCACACGCCAGCGCTGCAGTCAGCGCCAGATTGCGAAAACCCTGCAATTTCTTCAGCATTGCCCACCTTTCATAAGTTGTCTGGCCCGAGTTTTAAGGGCACAGACCAGGCTGTGCACCCAAACCCCCGCTGCTGCTGTTGCCGACCACCGGGACCCAGCGTCGCCAAAGCTCCCAAGTCTACAGGGTTTCCTGAGAATGGAAAGCAGAACCGGGGGATTCGCGCAGATTCGGTGAACTCGGGGATTTCGGAATCGCTGCAGACGGTGTCGCAGGAGCGGACTTCCCAGGCCGTCCATCTTCCGCAGCCTGCGGCCGCAAAACAGTCAGGGACCCGCCGACAAAGCTCCAATCGGCTGCCCGCTGACCGGGTCCAGCCGCTGTACCTCACGCAGCTTCCAGTCGCCTCCGCTGCGGACCCACACGGTCGTCCAGCGAGTCGCTATATACACGGGCTGACCCGAATCCCGCAGCGTCACATTGCCGTTCGCCCGCAAAGCCACCACCGCCCGCTGACTATCCGGCTCCAGCTGCACCTGTACCTCTTTCAAATGCAGCCCCGGTGAGACCTGCACCAGCCTCATCCCGTCCTCCGCCAGTTTCCGCAGCTCCGGGTTCTCGGCCGCCAGATACGTTTCGATTTTCGCCAGATCGTCCTGCACAAAGGCCTGCCGAATCCCGTCCAGCCGCAGCTCAAGCTGCTCAGACTCAGTCACGATCTGCGACTCAAGCAGATACACGGCCGCCGCACCCAGCAACAGCCCCGTCGCAAGCTGCCAGCAGCGTTTCAGCTGCAGCACCAGACTAATCACCGCGGCACTGACCAGCAGCAGCAGCAGTGGCCACGGATTTTCTGTGAACCAGCTCATGAGCACTCTCCTGGCAGGAAACCGCGCAGGCAACACTTAAACTCCACTGCCATTTCAGAGTTCCCCGGCGAACAGTTTTGTCTGCCAAATCAGCGCCGCGCTGCGGAATTCAGAAGCCCTGACGACGACCACGACGCTGCTGCCGATAATACTTCAGACCCGGCACAAAAAACGTCACCGCCGACATCACTCCAAACAGTGACACACTCACGTCCGGCAGATCCGAGGCCGCAATTGCTGCCATCACCAGCGATGTCCCAAACATCAGCAGGGATTCCACATAAAATCGCCCGGACAAAATTCCCGCCTTCGCCAGAAATACCATCCCGGCAATCACTCCCAACACCGGCGAAAATTCCAGCACCTCCAGCCCCATGATCGATTCCACAGCAAACAGCATCGAAGACGCAATCATACTGCCGCCCCACAGATGCGCAATCTGACGCTCGACAGCCGTAATCGGACCGGCGCGATGCCGCAGGTTCCAGAATATCAGCGCCCATAAGCCCAGCCCCACCACCCACAGCGTCACGAACGGCCACCGCGCTGAAACACCGTTCAGCTGCATCGCATTCGTGATCAGACACAACAGCAGCACCACCAGACTGTGCCACATCCACAGCAGACCCCAGTTCTCCAGTATGGCTGCGTGATGCGATTCGCGAAACAGGCGAGTCATCACCTGGGCAATCGTCGAAGATCGCGCCGTGATCGGTTCGCTGTTCAGCCATGCCCGCAGGTCCGCCGCCAGGGCCGTTGTCGAAGCATATCGCAGGTCCTGAGGCTTCTGCAGGCACTTCAGAACTATCATCTCCAGATCGGAATCCACCGCCCGATTCAGCATGCGAATCCCAGGCGGATCCTGCTCCAGCACCATCAGCACCGTATCCAGAGGTGACGCACCCTGAAACGGCGGTCGGCCTGTCAGCATCGCAAACAGAATCGCCCCCAGACTGTACACATCCGCCGCCACTCCAATTGCATCCGTCTGCCCGCCCGCCTGCTCAGGGGACATCCATGCAGGAGTTCCCAGGATGGCGCCGCTCTGCGTCAGACTGTGCAGACCCGCAGCGCCCGCCGAAGCCTGGTCATCCACACTGACTCGCTTCGCCAGCCCAAAGTCGGTGACAAACGGAGTCCCGTCCTCGGCAATCAAAATATTGCCCGGTTTCAGGTCCCGATGCAGAACGCCCGCCCGATGCGCCGCACCAATCGCCTCAACCACCGGGATCAGCAGCGAGACCGCTTCCCGCGGCGGCATCGGACCCCGCTGCAAACGCTCGGAAAGCGTCGAACCGGGAATATACTGCATACTGAACCAGGGCTGGCCGTCCTGCTCGCCCACCTCGTACACCGGCACAATGTTCGGATGCCGCAGTCGAGCTGCCGCCAGCGCCTCAGCACGCAGACGCTGCAGGTCAATGCTGGATGCCAGAGCCGCATTCGGGATCATCTTCAGCGCCACCGTCCGCTGCAGACTGCTCTGCCGCGCACGATACACCACTCCCATCCCGCCCCGACCAACCTCCGCCTCGATCGAATAATCCCCGATCTGACTGCCAATCAGGGAAAACAGCGAGTTGCGGCCGGCACTGCGACGACCCTCAGCCACCTGCAGCACATCCGCGCCCGACAGCCAGCTGCCGCTGCCCCAGCCGCCGTCACTGCTGCTGCTGCGGCGCAGCACGGAACTACCCGGACTGCCCAGGCTGAGCCCGTCCGCGGGAGCACCGGCCAGCGTGTCCAGCAACGCCAGATCTTCAGCCATCCGAGCAGTCGCGAACAGCTCACGCAGATCACGCTCCAGATCCGGATTCCGCCGAATGGCGTCCTCCAGACGAACTGCTGCTGAACCGCCGCGCGAATCCCGCATCAGCTGGTCAAACACCACCGCCAGACGCTCATCCCGCTCGTCCGCAGTCTCCGCCATCAGGACCTCACTTCATAACCCGCCACCAGCCTCGACAACAGCTACTTCGTCGAAGTCAGTTTGTAAATCCCCTGACCATTCACCGTCTCCAGCATATAATACAGCTCGCCGGATTCGTCCTCGCCAAATGCCAGCACCGGGAAGCCTGTCGAGGCGATCGATTTGTTGGCAACCACCTTGCCGCTGGCCGCATCATACTGCAGTGCCCAGATGCGACCGCTGATGAAGTCGGCATACACATACAGACCCTGCAGCTCAGGCAGCTTTGTGCCCCGATACACAAAGCCCCCGGTGATGCTTTTGCCGAGCTGATGGTCGTACTCCCAGACCGGCGGAATCACGGGGTCGGCCGCCGTCGCCGGCCTGTTATTAAACGGATACGACGCCTCACGCACACTCCAGCCGTAATTTCCGCCCTTCTGCACCAGATTGACCTCTTCCCAGAAGTCCTGGCCAACATCCGCTGCCCACAGATCACCAGTCTTGCGGTCCACCGTCAGACGCCAGATGTTGCGAAACCCGTAAGCATAGATTTCAGGCTGAGCACCCTCGCGGGAGACAAACGGATTGTCAGCCGGAACCGCATAATTCTTGCCCGACTGCTGATGGTCCACGTCAATTCGCAGCAGCGAACCCATCAGCGTCGACAGATTCTGACCGTGCCCCAGCGGGTCGTTGCGGCCACCGCCGTCACCCAGTGCAATATACAGATAACCGTCATGACCAAAGGCAATCGAACCGCCGTTGTGATTGGAAAACGGCTGCGGAATCTTCATGATCACCGTTTCACTGGCCGGATCCGCTTTGTTCGGATCGTCCTTTGAAACCGTAAACCGGGAAATCACGGATGTACGCGGCTGATGCGAGGAACTGTAACAGACATAGAACTGGCCGTTGCTGCGATACTGCGGATGAAATGCCAGTCCCAGCAGGCCTTCTTCCGCATCCTTGCGGAAATCCTGCACGCGATCGCGGATGTCCAGGAAGAGTCTGGCTTCCTTGACCGCCGCCTCACCCGGCAGCACAAAAATGGTCCCGATCTGCGAAGCCACAAAGATCCGCTGACTGCCGTCGCCGGCATGCGTCAGCTCCAGCGGTCGCATGGTCTGGATCCGGCCCTCATCATCCACGCCCTCAAAGCCTTCCCAGGTGAGTTCGGGAAACGCCGGAGTCCCTGCGACGGGCAGCTGACCATCCACCGGATCGGCCACCGTGCCGTCTGCAGACAGCTCGCGAATCCGAATATTGCGGTAGGACACCGGATCGCCATGATCCTGCAGGCAGATGTGGCCCTTTTCGGCCTTGCCAAACTGCGGGAACTGGGCAAATTTGCTGGCTGCGACTCGCTTGTTCCAGTCTGCGCTGCCAATGTTGAAGTAGTAGTAACTGACGCCGTTCACCGCCACTTCACACTGCTTCGGAGACACTCGCAGATAAACGTGATTCCATTCGCCGGCCGGTCGAGTGGCATCGTCCATGTCAATGCCCTTGAAACCGACCTGATTTTCAAACTTCACGGCCCAGTCAGGCTTTTGCGGCTGGTACAGCTGGTACAGCCAGCCGGCTTTCTGCGGATCCCGACCGTCAACGTTGTCCTGCACCTGCACCTCGGGACCGGACGCCCAGGGCCGCGGATCATCCTCGGTCACCCGAAACATAATGCCGCTGTTGCCGCCCTTCGAGATCTTATATTCCAGCGACAGTTCGAAATTCTGGTACTGCTGAGCCGTGACGATATCGCCGGCGCCTGCGCGAGTCTTTTCGAGGGCACCGTTGCGAACCTGCCAGCCATCGCTGAGCTTTTCGGAGCGGTAATTGCGCCAGCCTGCGGTTGAGCGACCATCGAACAGCAGCTTCCAGCCACCACGAACTTCGCCGGCCGTCAGCTGCGGCAAATCCGCATCCTGAGCCTGACTGCGGGCCGCCGACAGCCCCGTCACAGCACAGACAACGGCAGCACACACCAGCACCGGCAATCGACGAAACAAACACACACAGGTCGCAGTCATGTGGGATTCCTGCAGAAACGCCAGGGGAAAACAGTGCGAGCCCCCCGGTGACTCGCTGCCGGGCAGTGTACGGCAAACGCGGGCGGAAATCCAACCGAACGGGCCAGCGCGGGGGTGCGAATCAGGGGGCTTTTGATTCCGCTGCCTGAAGAATCAGCGCAGACGTTGCAAAGGCGAATTCGGTCGCAGGGGACAAAGGGGGGGCAGTGGTCAATGATCGGTTTTCAGTTTTCCGTTTTCGGTTTTCGGTTTGGCGAGCCGCGAACGGGAGTCCGCGGGTGTGAGTTCTGTAGATCCCGGAGTGTGTTGCCATGGTCTTGCGGGGGACCTTTCAGACGGGTAGTCTCACGCGAAGCCGCGAAGCCGCGAAGGGAACCGCGAAGGGTCGAGAGGAAACTGAGAGCTGCCATGATGCACACTCGCTGCCAACTTCCGTAGCTCGGGCTTTCCAGCCCGAGCACTTTCCTCAGGCACACATCAGCCTGGCGATGCGGCTCAGCAGGCGCTTTGCCCTCCCGGTGGCACGCCCTGGTGGAAAGACACGGGCCTTTTGGCTGTTTCCGACTCCCTCACGGTCGCGGCTCGCAAGGGACCGCGTGCCATTCGCCTTGCAGTTCTCTCGCATCCGCTGAATCGCCGCTCTGCAACCTCGGGAGAGCGAGGCTCCCGCCGAGCTGCCGCATGCTGCTCCGCGACATGCGATTCTGCCAGTGTTCTGCGGCGCAGCATGGTGCAGTGCTCACGGCCACGAAGACGCGAAGAAAAACCCAGCGGGCCGCAATGTAACTGGCGGCATCCATGCCGCACACCCGGGCACTGCCATGCCCGGCTCGCCTGAACGATCGCCTGAAGACCCCTCCTCGTAGCTCGGGCTTTCCAGCCCGAGCACTGTCTTGTGCGTTGCTGAAGGCCCGAGTGGTAGCTGTCCAGGGTGGCTGTTTAGGGTGGCTTGCCCCCTCACCCCCGACCCCTCTCCCCCGTTGGGGGCGAGGGGAGGATTTTGTGTTTTTTTGCTGCGCAAGAGCGCCAGAGCACCCCTCGCCCCTGGAAGGGGAGACGGAATGGGTGTGAGGGGGCATAGGGGCCATCCCGGAGTATGCCGCAGCAGGACCTTGCAGACAGGCTGGACTCACGCGAGGCCGCGAAGGAAGCCGCGAAGGGAAGACGCCGTTGCCGCGGCTGTCTGGCCAATCCGGCGCCGGCGATTTATACTGCCACGGTTCCGTCACTACTTTCCCGGTCCTGGGTTCGTGTCTGCATGAATGAACTGATTCGAGCATCCGCTGGCAGCGGCAAAACGTATCAGCTGTCCAGCCACTTTCTGCGGCGGCTGTTTCAGGGGCAGCGCCCGGATTCCATCCTCGCCACCACGTTTACTCGCAAGGCCGCCGGTGAGATTCTGGGGCGAGTGCTGCTGCGGCTGGCGGAGGCGGCGTTGTCGGAAGAGCAGGCGGCTCAGCTGCAGGCTGCTCTGAATGCCGGCACGATCAGCCGTGCCATCGCTTTAAAAATGCTGGCCGATCTGACTCGCAGTCTGCATCGCCTGCGCATCTGTACGCTCGATTCCTTCTTCCAGCAGGCGGCCCGGGGGCTGACGCTGGAGTTGGGGCTGACGCCTGGCTGGACCATCGTCGATCCGCACGACGATGCCAGATTGCGGGAACAGGCGATCGATGCCGTGCTGGCGCAGCAGCTGCCTCAGGATGCTCAACAGCTGATGCAGATGCTGGCCAAAGGCAAGCATCGCCGCAGTGTGCGTCTGCTGATCGATGAAACGGTACAGAATTATCACGAGCTGTATCAGCAGACGTCGGAAGCTGCCTGGCAGCAGATTCCTCGCGGCCAGCGGCTGTCGGACGATGTGAAAACGCGGACACTCAGCGCCTTGCAGGCTGTCGAGCTGCCGGCTGACAAACGCATCATCAAAGCACGCGATGAAGACGTGCAGCGATTCAAAGACGAATTGTGGGACGATTTCATCTCTACTGGCATTGCCGCGAAGGTGCTGGCCGGCGAGCAGGCCTACTACAAAAAAGAACTTAGCGACGAGGTACTGCAGATTTACGGTCGCCTGCTGCAGCACGCGCGGGCCGAGCTGCTGGAACGAATTGCGTTGCAGATGCAGGCCGTCCGCAGTCTGATTTCACGATTCGATGTGGAGTTTTCCCGGCTGCGGGCAGAACATGGCTGGCTGGGATTCAGCGATGTGACTCGCACGCTTGCTCGTTCGGTTGACGCGGCCAGCGGCAAACGGCTGAATTTTCGCATGGACAGCAGTCTGCGGAATCTGCTGCTGGACGAATTCCAGGACACTTCCAGCGATCAGTGGAAGGTGCTGCGACGACTGGTGGATTCTTTGCGGCAGCATGCGGATTCCAGTGTCTTCTGCGTGGGCGACGGCAAGCAGGCGATTTACGGCTGGCGCGGCGGGATGGCCGAGATTCTGGACGCGGTGCCGGTGGCTGTGCCCGGGATCCGGGAAACCGGCCTGAATGACAGTCGCCGTTCCGCACCCGCGGTGATGCAGGCCGTGAATCAGGTATTCCAGCATATCGCCAGTCATCCTGAGCTGGCCGAGTACCACGATGCGGTGGCTCGCTGGCAGGCTCGTTTCCCTGAGCATTCCACTGTTCGCAGCGGTGAATCCGGGTATGCCGTGTTTCGTACTGAGCCGGAATTTGAGGGTGAGACTGCGGCTGAGCGACGCGGGCCGCGGTTCGCATGGCTGGCGCAGCAGGTGGCCGAGCTGTATCAGCAGCTGCCGGGCCGGGAAATCGGCGTGCTGACTCGCGGCAACGCCGCTGTCGCAAGGCTGGTTCACGAACTGACGGCGCTGGGAGTGCCTGCCAGTGAAGAGGGCGGTACGGCTCCCACTGACAGCCCCGCTGTGCTGGCTGTACTGGCCCTGCTGCAGTTCGCTTCTCACCCGGCCTGTACCGTGTCACGCTGGCATGTCAGCCAGTCACCGCTGGGGGCGGTCGTGGGCCTGACCGACTGGCAGGATGACAGGCTGGCCGGTGACGTGGCTGCCGGGCTGCGAGCGCAGCTGGTGGATCAGGGTTACGGGCCGTTTCTGCAGTCGATTTCTGAGTCGATTCGCAGCCACTGTTCGGCTCGCGACCGGCTCCGCATGTCGCAGCTGGTTTCGGCCGGCTGGCAGTTTGATCAGAGCGGTTCGCTGAATCCGTGTGACTTCATCCGTCTGCTTGAGAACAGTCGTTTTCAGAAGAAGCGGAAGGCTCCTGTGCGCGTGATGACGATTCATCAGAGCAAGGGGCTGGAATTTGACTGCGTGGTGCTGCCCGAGCTGGATACCAGTCTGTTTAAGCCGCCGGAGGCTGCGGCGGGCAGTCCGGCGACCGGGGAACCGGCTGACCGTGTGTGTGTGTGGGTCAGCAAGCAGCAGCGGATGCTGCTGCCCGACAGTCTGCAGGAAGCGTTCAGTGAGACGATTGGCCAGAAAGTGGCGGAGAGTCTGTGTCTGTTCTACGTGGCAATGACTCGAGCGCGCCGCTGTCTGGTGATGCTGTCACCGCCGCTGCAAAGTGGCAAGCCGCCGAAGACGTTTGCCGGCCTGCTGCTGGCTGCGCTGTCGGACAATTCTCAGGCCGGGCCTGCGGAGACAGTCTGGGAAACCGGTGATCCGGCGTGGCATGTGGAGCCTGCGGCGGTTCCGGCAAACACTCGTGGTCGGCGTGCTGTGTCAGCCGAACCGGCAGCAGCAGCTGCTGCAACTGCGCCGGGTGCCGGTGGTGCCGTGCCGGCAGTTCGACCGGTGTCTGGTGCGGCAGCGCGGATTCTGTTGTCACCGATGCCGGACGGTCGGCGTCGTGGTCTGGCTCGCTCAGCGCCGTCGCGGCACGATCAGACGACATTATCGCTGCCGGTACTGGCTCCGGCTGTGCCGGCGGCTGGCCGCGGGCGAGGTGCCGGCACTGCGGCTCGCGGTCGGCGAGATGCGGTTGCCGGTGCTGCTGTGGCCGCTGCTGTGGAACCGCGAGTTCGCGGGATTCTGCTGCATGGCTGGTTCGAACTGTTGCAGTGGCTTGATCAGCAGCCAGCCGACCAGCAGCTGCTGGAGGCGGCGGTGCGGCTGCAGATCCCGGACGAGACAGCGCGGCTGCTGCTGCCGGAATTTCGCAGTCTGCTGCAGACTGAATCGGTGCGGCGGACGTTTGATCGTGAGACCGGCGGTGCGGCGTCCGTGTTTCAGCCGTGGCGGAAGCAGCTGGCATCCGGCGCAGCGCAGCTGGTCGTGGATCGCGAGCGACCGTTTGTGCTGCTGGAACGATCGCAGCTGGTCCGCGGTACGATTGACCGGCTGGTGCAGCTGAAGGTGGATGGTCGCATCGTGGCAGCCGATATTGTGGACTTCAAGACAGACCGGGTCTCGGGGGAAGTGGCTGAATGGATTGACGGGCGTGTTGCGTATTACGGGTCACAGCTGCAGGAATACCGCCGCGCCGCTGCTCGCATCTGCCGCCTCGATCCTGCCCACGTGCAGGCTCGACTGCTGTTGCTGCAGGCTGACGCGGTGGTGCAGGTGGAATGACCAGGTTGTGAACTGTTGGCCCGACTCCTTCGCGAAAAACCGATTCACCTGAAAAAACGGGAATTGCTGGATTGTGAGTCTTTGAGTGTTGCTGCAGAATGTGGTTTTTCCGGTTGTTGTCACCTTTCCGGGTGGTTTGCGGAGATTTTGCTGTGTTGCATGCAGTTACTGTACCTGGCGTTCCGGCACTTTGGGCTCGGGCTGGCGTTTCGATCGGGTCTTCCGTTCCGGTGCGAAGCGTGCGTCTGGTGTGTGCCGTGGTGGTGGCTTTGCTGACGGCTGCGTCTGTGGTCGCCCAGGAAGCTGCTCCGGCTGCCGCCGTTCCTGCCGTGACGGAATTCCAGTATCCGCTGGCTGTGGCAGCGCGGGCAGACGGCGTGGTGTTTGTGGCGGACCGCAATCTGCCGGGGATCTGGAAGGTCGAGAACGGGCAGAAGTCGATCTTTTTCCAGGCGTCAAAGAAATTTCGGACTCCCTTGAATGCCGTCCGCTGTCTGGCGTTTGACCATCAGGGCAAGCTGCTGGCTGGTGACTCGGCTACTCGCGAAGTCTATCGGTTTGACGATGCCGGTACTCCGCAGCCGCTGACCAAAGGCTGGATTGGCATTCCGATGGCGCTGGCGGTTGCTGCGGACGGGACCATTTACACGGCCGATCTGGAACTGCATCGCATCTGGAAGATGCCGGCGGAGGGCAGCGAGAAGCCGGTGGAATTTGCGGTGATCAATTCGCCGCGCGGACTGGCACTGGATGCTGACGGAACGCTGTGGGTGCTGTCCACATCCAGCAAGGACGGGCAGCTGCAGAAGGTTGCGGCGGACGGCAAAGTGGAATCCGTGATCAAGGATCATCCCTTCAATCTGCCGCACAATCTGGTGCGGCTGGCGGACGGTTCGATGTATGTTACGGACAACTACGAGCATTGTGTGTGGAAGGTGACTGTTGGTGCAGCGCCTGAAAAATTTGCCGCTGGTGCTCCGCTGGACCGACCTGTGGGACTGTGTGTGGCGGGTGATCGTCTGCTGGTGGCCGATCCGCACATTCGCACGATTTTTTCGATCGGGATGGACAAGGCTGTGAGTGTTCTGATCAGTTCACCGGTGCCGGGGAAATGAGCGGTCGTGTTCGTCAGCGAAAAAGCCGTCAGGCGCTGGAGACTGCCATCAGCTGGTTTTTGCTGGCCTGTGCTCTGGACGTCACGCTGACTCACATTTTGCTGCATCAGAGTGCTGCGGGGCATACGACCGTGACATTTGTCGAGAGCAACCCGCTGGCTCGGCATGTCCTGCAGCGGTGGGGTCTGCCGGGCATGATTGTATTTAAGGCAGTGCTGTCGCTGCTGGTGGCAGCAATCGCGGTGATTGTGCATTTTCGTCGCCCCCTGGTCGCTCGCGGACTGCTCTACGGCGGCACTCTGGTCGTGGGTTCCGTGGTCGTGTATTCCGTGCGTCTGCTGCTGCAGCATCGGTGATATGCGAGGTGCTGGTGTCATTCGGTGCCAGCAGCACTCCGGCTGGTCGCTTCATCGATCGGTCTGGCTGGCCGGATCGGGTGTCTCAGCACCGTTGTTTGTGCAAACGGTTCGATACCGTTTTGTGAGGCATCTAGCGGCCACTGTACCGGCCGCATAGCAGCTGGCGAGGCAACCGAGGAAAATCAGATTTTTGATTCCATTGAACGGTGACAGCCACCCTGTTAAGGCCGCCATCGTGGCCAGCACCGCAATTATGCCTGCTGGTTTCCACGGGAACGCCTGTTTGCTGTGTGCAAGGCCAAGTCGCAGGCAGCAGATAGAGATTGGTAAAGCCCCCGCCAGTATGATCCATGCACACAGTTCAGCCTGAGCGAGTGCGCGAATCTGGCCTGTTGCCTCGGGTGCGTCTCCCGGGAGCAAGGTGAGACAAAAGCCGGCAAAACAGGTGATTTGCACCAGCAGTAGTGCCACGTGTATTCGTGTACGAGCTTCTGTTGCAGCCAGAAATGTTCTTCCGCAGCTAAACAGAGTGCGAAGCGAAGCGGTCAGCAAGATTGGCAGGCAGACCGGGTGGATCTGTGAGTAGACACTCCCCAAAACGACCTGCAGCAGATCCGGAAGAAAGGGCAGTGCCAGGATCGCGAGGCCGATGAATGAGCAGGTGTCGAGCACCGCGGACCTTGTTAGTGCGTTGAATCTTGTGATGTCACCCGACTTGCGGCTTTGCACCAAAAGTTGTACCTGCACCTGATTGGCGGCCCCGGTAATCGCCTGGAATGCAAGTCCCAGACTGCTGCCAACTGCGTAGAAGCCCACGACCTGCGAGTCCGCCCCCAGAAACTTCATTGCGACGAGGTCGGATGAGTAAATAACTCTTTCAAGCTGGAGATTCGCCGAGGATTTGTGCAGTCTTTGGCGGATCTCTGCCCATGTAACTCCCGGTGAGCGGAGTGCGGAGAGCTTGTCTGCGGCAGCGCAAAGAAACAACTGGATTGAGGATGCGACTGGCAACGCAAGCATTGCTCCGGCTGATCCCATGCCTGACTGCACGAAGATGACCGAGGACCCGGTACGAAGAATCCAGTGAGTTGCGAGGATAGCAGCAGCGGTGCTGAAATGTCCTTTGCCCAGCAATATGCTCAGGTAGGCACCTGCTGTGAGGTTGAGGGCAATATCGCAGGACACGGCGTACCACATCGCTGGGGTATTGATCTTCAGAATGCTGCTGACTTCGGTTTGCAACGAAAGTGCCACGATTGTCAGGGCGGCTCCAGCCGCGGCGGTCAGCCGCAGAATGGATGAAGCGAACTTATCAGGATCGGTACTTCCTGCGATTCCGGGAATGATGGCTGACTGCAGAACGGTCTGTACGGGAAAATGAATGCAGCTGGACAGGACAATCAGTGTTGAGTATTCGCCGTAGGCTGCAACACCAAGCCTGCGAGACAGGAACCAGATCGAAATCAGGCCGCAGCCGAGCATGATGGCGGTTGCGGCGCGATTGGCGAGCGTTCGGATAAACAGCGGCGCGGATGTCATCGAAACTCATTCAATATCGTCAATCGGTTGCAGTTTTGGGGATCGATCTTCCCATGAAAGCACCCAGGCACAGCGATCTGAAAAATGGCTGCGTAAGAGCTTGTCTGAGTCAGCGTTCAAAGACAACACCCACAGTATATCTGCAGAGTCTATGTTGGGCTGGTTGTGCAGCCAGCTGTAGTGGTAGTCGTCTTTTGGCGGAGAAGATACAAACACGAGATCTTTGCCGGGAGTCGCTCGAAGCTGTTGACTGTACTGCAGTCGGTGCTGAACGGGTTCTGGGTAAGGTCCGGCTTTTTCTGTCCGCAGACAATTTGCAGCGAAT
>JBJTPZ010000620.1:0-3337 GCA_046075365.1 Planctomycetaceae bacterium | reverse complement strand
GGGAGTACACAGGGGCATGGCATAGAAAGTTTCAAAACGCACGCCGTCGGCTGCCATCCGATCCAGGTTGGGTGTCTGGTGTTCCGGGTGCCCGTAGCAGCCCAGTTCCGCCGCTCCCAGATCGTCGGCCAGAATCAGAATGACGTTAGGCCGCGCAGCGGCGGCTGAGACAGTTCCGGAGCCTGCCACGGCAATGGACGGCCAAACCAGGAACAGGGCTGCCACGATCAGGCTGAACAGTAAATGTGGCATCGCCGGGGGTGCTCCGAAATGGACCTGAATCAAAAATCGCAAAGAATAAGCAGCCGGGGGCAAATGGGTGATTGTGCCGCGGGACGGCACAATCGGGGTTTAGGATGTTGTGTTTTTGCGGGGGTGTGCTCGGGCTGGAAAGCCCGAGCTACGGTGGAAATCTTGTTGGCCAGTTGTCAGTCAATCTGGGAATTGAACAGGGCGCTGGGGCGCATGGCAGCAGACAGTTTTGCCGCATCCGGATGATAGTACCCGCCGATATCCAGCGGATGACCGGAAGCCGAGGCGATCTCTGAAACAATACGCTGCTCGTTGTCCGTCAGCAACTGCGCCATGTCGCGGAACTCAGCCGCCAGCTCAGGGCTGGCAGTCTGGCCGGCCAGAGCCTGTGCCCAGTACAGGGCCAGATAAAAGTGGCTGCCGCGATTGTCCAGCTCTCCGGGGGCTCGACCAGGTGACTTGTTTTCAATCAGGTAACGACCGTTGGCGTCGTCCATGGCCTTCGCCACCACCGCCAGTTTCTGGTTGCCGGTTTTCTGCGACAGATCTTCCAGTGAGACGGCAATGGCGAGGAATTCACCGAGAGAATCCCAGCGAAGATGCCCCTCTTCGACAAACTGCTGTACGTGTTTCGGGGCCGAGCCACCGGCACCGGTTTCAAACAGACCGCCGCCCGCCAGCAATGGCACGATCGACAGCATCTTGGCACTGGTACCCAGCTCCAGAATCGGAAACAGGTCCGTCAGGTAATCTCGCAGCACGTTGCCCGTGACGGAAATAGTGTCCAGTCCCTGGCGGCAGCGCTGGCACGACAGCCGTGATGCTTCAACCGGAGACAAAATTTCAAGCTGCAGACCGGTTGTGTCAAAGTCCTGCAGGTACTGTCGCACTTTGTGGGTCAGATTGACATCGTGAGGACGAGCCGGATCGAGCCAGAAAATGGCCATGTTGCCTGTCAGTCGAGCACGGTTGACGGCCAGTTTCACCCAGTCCCGGATCGCCGCGTCCCTGGTCTGGCACATTCTCCAGATATCGCCGGCTTCCACAGCATGCTGCAGCAGTACCGTGCCGTCTTTCGTCACCACCCGCACCGTACCGGCAGCAGGGACTTCGAAGGTCTTGTCGTGAGACCCGTATTCTTCAGCCTTCTGCGCCATCAGTCCCACGTTGGCCACATTGCCCATCGTGCGAGGATCGAATGCACCGTTCGTGCGGCAGTCGTCAATGACCGCCTGGTAGACGCCGGCATAACAGCGGTCAGGGATCAGGGCCAGAGTGTCATAAAGGCGACCGTCAGGGCCATACATCTTCCCGGAAGAACGAATGGCGGCCGGGACAGACGCGTCGATGATCACATCGCTGGGAACATGCAGATTGGTAATGCCCTTTTCGGAATTGACCATCGCCAGACGCGGACCGGCTGCATAAGCCGCCTGCATGTCAGCCAGTATCGTCTGCTTCTGAGCTTCCGGCAGCTGTTCAAGTCGCAGCAGCAGATCACCCAGCCCGTTGTCCGGATCCACGCCAAGCTGCTGCAGCACGTCCGCATGCCGGCTGAATACGTCCGCGAAAAACACGCTGACCACGTGGCCGAACAGAATCGGATCCGACACCTTCATCATGGTCGCCTTCAGGTGCAGCGACAACAGCAGGTCCTGCTGCTTTGCCTCGGCAATCTGCTGAGCGATCCAGGAGCGGAGCGATTTGACGCTAAGACACGAGGCATCGATGACTTCGCCGGCCTGCAGCGACAGCGACTCTTTCAGGACGCGGATCGCCCCGTCCGCCTGCACCAGCTCAATTCGCACACTGCCAGCCTCAGCCATCACATGCGACTGCTCGGTGCCGTAGAAGTCCCCGTGGCTCATGGAGGCCACTCGAGTCTTTGAGGCGGGAGACCAGGCACCCATGGAATGCGGGTTGCGGCGTGCGTACTGCTTCACCGGTGCAGCCACTCGACGATCCGAATTGCCCTCGCGGAGCACCGGGTTGACGGCACTGCCCAGCACTTTGTTGTAACGTGATCGAGCATCTTTCTCGGCGTCGGTTTTGGGATCCTCTGGAAAATCAGGGACCGCGAAGCCCTGCTGCTGCAGTTCGCGAATGGCGGCGGTGAGCTGCGGGATGGAAGCACTGATGTTGGGCAGCTTGATAATGTTGGCCGCCGGTGTTTTTGCCAGTTCGCCCAGTTCGGCCAGTGCATCCGGAATCTGCTGCTGCGGCTGCAGGCAGTGCGGAAAGGCCGCCAGTATTCGACCGGCCAGCGAAATGTCACGAAGTTCAAGCTGGACGCCCGACGAACGCGTAAAACGGCGAATGATGGGCAGCAGGGAACTGGTGGCCAGAGCCGGTGCTTCGTCAGTCAGAGTATAGACGATTGTGGCGGAAGCAGTGGAGTTTGCTGACATGAATCAAGGGCTCGCGTGAGGTGAAAAAAGAACGAGGCACGAAGTTGGATCAGGCCCGCACGGACTGGTGGTGCAGAGTGCTGAGAATAGCGAAAAAAGGGGGCTGCGGATACTGTGCAGGGGCGCAAATTAAGGCCATCGGGAAATCGAAAGTTTCTGCACGCCGGGGAAGCGGCTGCGGTGCATCGGGAGTCACCTGGGGCTCGACCGACACAGAACAGATCATCACGCGGCGCTGGCCGGCGAATTCGGGGGTTTACGCAGGTCATAAAGAATCGGTCAGCAGTCATCTGCCTCCCACCAGCCTCCTTGCCGGCGATCAGAAGCAGATGACTGGACCCCGAAGGGTCTTCCGATCCGGCAGCCAGCCTCCATGCTGCCGCCGTACTCCGCGTAGCCCGGTAAGGCGCGGCAGGTCCCAAAGAACTGTCGCGCGTCCTGCGCCGTTCAGGCCCTCGGCGAGAGCCCTGTTTCGACATCCCCTCCATGGAATGCCGCCACGGCTTATAATTCAGGCAGAACCTGATCCCTGACCAGCTTTGTCCATCGCCTGATTCATGGCTTCTGACGTGAGCCGGTCAAACTGGTCCACATGCTGAGCAAAGAACGAATCCCACCGTCCCTTGTCCCAGATTTCGACATGATCCTGAACTCCGATCAGAACCACGTCATGCTGC
>JBJTPZ010000619.1:0-4309 GCA_046075365.1 Planctomycetaceae bacterium | reverse complement strand
AGCGGAACAATCTTCAGCTGCAATCCGAATGGCTGACCGCTGGCCGCTTCAAAACGACCCTCGACATTCGCTTTCTCCGCAAGCCACCAGGCGTCATGCCACGGTGCCGCCAGCGTCTTCACCGCTCCCGCCGTACCCTGCCATTCCAGTACACCAGCAGGCAGACCAGTACCGCCAAACGGAACCTCCAGAACTCGACTGCTGCAACGCAGATCCGCAGATGTTACTGCTAACTCCTTCAACTGCAGATTTGTCCCCTCAACCGCCGCTAAAGTCTGAAACTTGATCGCTGATTTCAAACCGGGAGCCGGCAGATCCGTGAACTGGCTCAGCAGCTGCCACAACTGCTGCGGATCCAAATTACCCGACACCTGCCACTGCTCCTGCAGCGGCTGGCAATCCACCGATCCACAGGGAGCTGTCAGCTGAGCAGACGAAAGCCGCGGAGTGCCCCCGTTCAGCGTTCCGCCAGCCACCAGCTTCAGTGATGGCACCAGTTGCCTGCCACTCGAATTCTGCAGCTGCAGCTCACTGGTGCCCGCTGACAAATCCCACTGCCCGTTAGTACCACCAGGCGCTTTCAATGACACAGTCAGCTGACCAGAAGAAAGACTGACACCACTGGCAAGGCCCAGAGTTCCTCGCAGCGGATTGATAACATCGGGAATCGAAGCGGTGCACACCAGCTCCAGCTGCCCCGACTTCTCAGCTGAACTTCCCGCAGTACGCAGCTCACCGTTTCCGGAAACAGTCAGACAGTCCGATGCAATGCTCAAATCGTCAATCGCCAGACCGTCAGCCGCAAGAGCCAGAGCGCCTTCCGCAGTCACCGTGCCAAGCGTAATCCACTCGCCGTCAGACCAGCTGCTGCTGCGCAGCCGAATCCCGGTACCGTTCAGCAGCAAACGTCCGGCCGCACCGCTGCTCAATGAACTCCCCGCCACCCGGGCATCCAGACCACCACTGACCTCGCCCTCAGCTTCCAGACCTCCGCCCGCTGCCGCCAAAAATGGACGCAGCGAAGCCAGCTTCAGCTTCGTCGCACCCGCCTGCAGCTTCTGCCTGCCCGCCTCGTCCAGCAGCGGGTCAAAATGCAGCTCAACGTCCGCAGCTCCAGCAGGATCCTCAAGACGAGCAGTCAGACTGACTGCCGGAATCTGATCCCCAGACTGCAGACGCAGACTGCACTCCAGATCCCGCAACACCGCAGACATCGACTGACCCGGCTCAGACAACACACCAGATCCTGCCTGATAAGTTGCCGACACAGTTCCGCGGCGAATCCGAACTCGCACCTCCGGCAACACTGTGCCTCCACTCTCTTCACCCCCGGAACCAGCCAGCCGTTCCAGTGTCGTCAGCAGGTTGCTGCCAGTCGCCGATGATACCAGCGTCAGCTCCGGATCCTCAATCAGAATCTCCGCCCCGGCACCCGCCCCCTGCACCAGACTCCAAAGCGGTTGAGATGTGGAAATACGACTGACCGCCAACAGAGGACGCTCCTGCTGATCAGCAGCACTGCCGCTCAGATCGTCCACTGTCAGCCGACCAATCTCAACCGGCGCCCACCAATGCAGCACGCAGCTCTGAAAATGCAATGCTCCCGCCAGCTGCGGTGCCAGCTTCTGCAAAATAACAGGCGCCGTTCCTGTCCAGGTAATCAAGCTCGGTGCCAGCAGCACCATCAGTGTCAGCAGCACCAAAATTTTCAGAGAAAAACGCAGGAAACCGCGTTTTTTCTGAGGTGCGGCAACTGCCACCTGCTCAGTTTCACTCTGCTCTTCCAGAGGCACCCGAACCATGTCCATACCTGTGCGAATCAGGGCAATCTCCAACAGGCCCACGGACTCCCCCGTAAACCAAAGCATGTCGGCCCTGTTAAAATCGGCACGCAAGCCGATCGCAGCGCAGTTTCTGATTCTCCCGAACAATCTTCCCGCACGAACGATGCCGGTCAGGCAAACTCGGCAGGCTTTTCTGTTCAGCGAGTCCTGGAAACCAGCGAAGTCTGCTGGTACCTGCGAAGCGGAACTGTCTGCAGCTCCTCGGTACGCAGCATCGACTCCCACCGCGCTATCCGACTGTGATCATCGTCCGCCAGACCAGCCGTAATCTGATGCTCCGCTCGCAATAATTTCACCGCCGCCGGACGCCGATCCAGCTCCACCACAATCGGCAGGCTGCCGCCACGCTCACGAATTGCCCGATTAACCTCCAGACGAGGCTCCGGAAACAAATTGTCAGGATGCAGCACCGAATTCAGCCGCGCCGTCCAGTCACGCCATGTCAGACAACGCTCCACCTGATCTGCATCCTCCCAGCGACTCAGCTCAATTCGATAAGTCAAAGCCGGGGAGGCCAGCACCAGCATGTTCCGAGACGGCTCAAAAGACTGCCGAAACTCAGGATTCAACTGGAATCGGATGAACTGCAGCTCTGCTGCACCCGCAACACTCTGGCCACCAGACATCTCCTGCAGGTATTCCTCTGTACGCATTCTTCGAGTCTCAGCGTGGTGCCGAATTTCATCAAACGTCACCACTGTCTGAATCTTCCGCGAAGCACTGGCCACAACAAATTGCTTCTGCACAGGATCGAAGACACACAGCTCGTCCGCTGCGGCCACATAATCAAAAATCCGACCATTGTGGAACAGCGTCAGGCTGCTGCTGACCACGGTCCCTTCGGTCTCTGCCGCCCCTGGGTCCACAGCACGAATCTGCGTGGAGATCTTCAGTCCCTGCGCGAAACCAGTGGTACCCGCCAAAAATGGCAGCAACAACAGGCAGGTCAAAATTCGCAGGTTGCACATCTGAGCAGTCCCCCGCCGCTCAGGAAACAGACCGCTGCAGACTCCGAACCCCCGTCCGGATACCGCAGCCCTGGTAACAGCGGCTGCAGCCAGACTATCCTGTTCCGCACGTTGCACTCAACGGCGATTCCGAACAACAGCCGCATCAAACGACCGTTTTCGACATCGCAGCAGCAGATACCGGCAAAACCTGCCGCCGCGTCCCGCCTCCAGGGACACGCCCGGCAAACCCATCCCACTTCACTGCGGTACAACAGCCGCACGACGGTTGCCACGCCCGCCCGGACCGGTTGCGGTCGGTCCGGACGGACGGGCATCATTCGCCTGAGAAACGTTCCGCAAAACAGTCGTTCCCGTCTGCGGATCTACAACAAGTTCCGTACCCTGTTCCGGCGGGTCCAGAAACAGCAACTGCGGCGAACTGATCAGCGACCTGTCTATTTTTGCCTTGTCAGCACTGCGCGACTCACCACCCGCCCCCGGTCTCGACTGCCGTGCAACCTGCTGCAGTTCCGCACGACGCTGAGGCAGCACTCCCTCCATGTCGCCCGCAATGTCCGCTATCCACTCGGGATCGTCCCGCACCGCTCGCGACATCATGACCGCATACAGCGATACCTCAAACAGATTGCGATCCATCAGACTGTTGGTTACCGGCGTCAGCACCTTCGCTGCACCCGCCACAGCCGCCGATGGGAAATGCACAAATACGTCCACGTGCTGCGTCACCAGATGGGTGCCCCCAACATGCGGCGCCAGCGAATTCCGAAACCAGATCAGGGCGGATGCCTGCAATGGACGAGGCAGCAAAATGTGGTGATAACTGCCCTCGCAGATCATCAGCGTCTGCTGCTCATCCTGATACAAAATGTCCGCAATACCCTCAGAACCATCAACCGCCGACGCCTCATACTCCGCTGGACCGGTCTGCCACATCTCGAAATGCGAGATTTCCATCACCCGCCACGTGCTCACAGCCACGTCCGGATGCTTGATCAAATAACTGTAAACCGGCTGATCAACAGCGTAACGCAGCACCGGCAGGCGACGAAACTGACTGCACTTCTGAATCACCTCCGCTGCCCGCGCCCGCTTCGCAGGACTCAGCAGGTCCAGCGGAACTCCCGCAGCAGCCGACTTCTGCACAGTCGCCGATGAAACTCCGGCTTCAACAATCTGAATCCCCGCTCGCTTCGCAAGCTCCTCAAGCTGATCAGCCCGCAGTGACTCCGGCCAGACCCACAACAGCACACAGATACAGGCCAGCTTTACAACAAACGCAGGCCACATCCCGCGATCACCTCGCCACGGCTTCACGCCGACGAGGTGTCGCAGAGTTCTCCGCCTCTGTGTGAATTCCATGCCCGCCCCAATCCCTGCAGCTTGCACGCAACGAAATCCCGGACATGCAAAACATGTCGGACGAGAACCGGAACGACGGAAAGACAGCAGCAATCACCTCTGCCAATCGCCGACAGGGCCTGCATGCCTCAAATT
>JBJTPZ010000618.1:0-1871 GCA_046075365.1 Planctomycetaceae bacterium | reverse complement strand
TGAACACGAACGCAAGTACGGTGCAGAGCAGGGAGGCGTGAAGACACGGTACCATCTGTCTCCGTTCGGCCAGCGTGGTCTTTTCACCAGAAACAACCTGCATTCACCCACCCAGGTGCTGACCTCAAAACCGGTGAAACTGCGGGTGACAACCCGGGTGTTCCCAGCCCAGACGTAAACCACAACTGCAAAAGCACTTGCGAGCAGATTTACAGATGGATGGCCCCGCCTCGTGGCGTGGTGACGTCGGGCTTTCTGCGGCGGCCGAGAGTCTGAGATCTCGGGTGTCGTTGGAGGTCGTTACCAGCGTTGCCGTTGTGTTGCGGAAAGTGCGCTGGCTGGGGAGTTGGCGGAGTCTCAAAACCCGGCGGTCTGTGGATTTCGATTTTGCCAAAACTGCTGGAGGGCCTGAGTTTCGCAGGCTGACTGCCGTGTATTGCTGCTCCTGCAAAGGGGACTTCGGGCTTTCACGTTGTATCCAGAGCAACAAATGTCGAGTCGAGACCGTGAAGCAGCAGCACCATTGATCTGCTGCTGGTCTTCGGGTGAACGGGACCGAGGCAAGCATCTGAACCACCGTCGCTCGAATTCTCGAAGTTGCCTTCCGCCTCCGCGCGAGGTAAATTCAAAGAGCTGTTGCGGATTTGCTCGGGGACAGCGTGAAAGCGAACGAAGCCAAATGACAACACCTGCTCCAGCCCAGCCCGCACTCAAAATGGACCGCTCGGTGTTCACGTGTGACGATGATTTTGATGACCGTGAACTCAGGCTTTGGTGGCACCGGCAAACTCCAGAGTATCGTCTTCAGCACATGCTGGCTCTGCGGAAAATGAACTATTGTGATGAGTCTTCCGCCGGACTTCAGTGAGTTCTTGAAATTGCTGAATTGCCACAACGTTAATTACATGCTCGCCGATGGTTTCGCTGTTGGCTTTCACGGATATCCACGGGCCACCAGCGATATGGATATCTGGATCAGCCAGTCCCCGGATAACGCCGGACGCGTCGTCGCTGCGATTCGAGCGTTTGGGTTTGACACCCCGAATCTGACCGAAGATCTGTTTCTGCAGCGGCGGCGAATCGTGCGAATGGGTCACCCTCCGATCCGCATTGAGCTGATGAACGAAATTGACGGTGTGAGCTTCGAGGAGTGTTGGCCCGCCGCGATCGTCGCTGAACTCGATGGAATTCAGGTGCCGATTATCAGCCTTGCTGATCTCGAGCGAAACAAACTGGCCAGCGGCAGACCCAAAGACATCGATGACCTGCAGCAGCTTCCCTGAAATAAAATGGTCCATCCGGGAATCTTGTGGGTCGAGGCGTTGAGGAGTGGGCAGATGAGCCTCAGCATTTGAGTGAGAAAAAGGCCTGGGCGGACCATCGCGTTCTACGACTTTTGTTGATGTGAATGTGTTCAAAGCCTCGGGTTTTCTGCCTTCGTCGGTGGAGCCGGAGAAAGCGGCCTGCCCACATAAATACCGGAAGGACCAACCGTTATCCTTGCGCAGAAGACGAGCAGTCTTGTGGAGGCAGTAATCTGAGCCATTCGGCGATTATGCATTTGTGATCCATCCTGTGTTTGCCAATCCGTTTTGACGCACGTCAGTAAGATCTTATTAGTTGGAAGTACAGGTATTCAGGTGATTCCAGTGGTCGCCGAACTCACTTTCTGAAAGCAGAAAAGGCTGGCTTCCGGGGGGGAGAGCCAGCCTTTTCAGGAGGGGAGAGATTCTTGATAGTCGTTTCTGCTGCCAGGTCGGCTGATCAGGCAGCTTTTCGTTCGCTGCTAAAGGCAGCGATCTGAGGCCGACGGACGTTTGAGCCCGGGCCGCCTCGCGGAGGATACCCGTACTCACGCAGCTTACCAGACA
>JBJTPZ010000617.1:0-3286 GCA_046075365.1 Planctomycetaceae bacterium | reverse complement strand
CCCATCTGGCTTTGTCCTCCGGGGACCGGCTGCCGGGAGTCTGTCTGTTTTTGTACTGCTGCGCCAGAGTATGAATGATCTGCTCGTCACTTGAGTCATAGCAGGCCGCACTGGCTCCGGCTTTCAGCAGTCTGGTGGCCAGATTGTAATGAAGATCGCTGACCGCATAGCACAGCGGCGTGTTGCCGTCATCCCCCTGCAGATCCAGATCCACACCGAATTTGATGATCTGGTCCAGCGTTTCGGGGGTTTGCGGTGTTCCGCCCAGGCGACCGGAGAAAAACGCGTGCAGCACGTTATCGCCGTGTTCGGGATGAAGCCAGCGACGGGGCTTTGCATGTTTCAAAATCGTTCTCAGCCACTGCTCAGAAAGTCTGTCCTTTGCGGACATGTACAGTGTTGAGTCCCCTGTGCTGATCTGAATCACCAGATCGCCGACGTCGGTACCTGGCGGCAGTCGCACAGGCACATCGGGATCAGCCCCTTTGGCAAGCAGGTATTCAAAGACCTTGAATTTTCTGGACACATAGGCCCAAAACAACGGGGTGACTCCGTGCCGCCCGGCTGCAGCCACTTCTGCACCTGCCGCACAGGCTTTATCCACCGCCGCGATGTCACCGCTTTGGATAGCGCGGCACAGCGCCTGTTGTGCGGGCGAATCAAAAAAGACTTCCGGGTGTGAGAGGAATGCCCGTTTTTTATCCGAGACCGGGTATTCCGCCGGTTCGTCCGCCGCCGCCGTTGCCAAACCCGGCAGCAATACGGCAACAGCCAGCAGGAATCTAAGCGACCAGGCCAGCCGCCCGGCCTGCCAGTGACAATGATGAATCCAGAGTTTTGACATGAGGAACATTCCGTGCAAAATCGGACAAGGAGGTGGGGATTTACCAGAGGGCGATTAAACCTAATTTCCTGGGTCTGCGGAGCCAAAAATGTCGAATTTTCGTCGCAAGACGGGAATGGATGTCGCCTCCACCATCAGTCCCCACTCTACCGCATAAATTTTGTGATGCGGAGCCATCTTTGTCGCAACTCCGGCGGAACTCACAATATTCTTGAGCCACCACGAAAATCTTACAGACCAAACTTCGTACGGCTCTGCTAGTAACCGAGTTGGACATTCTTTGAGCGTCTGCTTCAATTCCGGCAGGCCAAGCTCAATCTCACGATCGAATGGTGAATGCAGTCGAATTTGGCGACCGACAGCGGTGGGAATAGTGTCCAATATTGGTAGGCCGGCAAGGTTTTCCTGAACTGTCGTCAGTGGGTCGTATGCTGTGGTGAATGCATTAACGATTCCGGTACCTTTTCGTTCTGCCTCATACCGCTGTAGTGCGCCCTGCGTGATTGGTACTCTGGGCATCAAGACTCCCCATTCACGATAGGTGACAGTGTTTTCGTGAAGCCCTGCGGCGTTGAATGTGTTCGCTGGCATCCGTGGTACCCGGGCAGCTACGCTAGCTGCACTGGCAAGTCCGCCACCAAGAGAATGTCCCGTTGCACGGACGGATGCATTAATTGCCCCAAGACGCTTTGTGATTTCGTCCGCAAGCAACATAGCCTTCGCGTATTGCGTTTCTATTTTTGCGGTGCGAATCCAAAGATCACCCGATAGCCCGACTCCTTGTACCACATCTGAGACGATATCGGCGACGTCAGATTCTGTTCCGGCAAATGCAAGTATGTAATCAAGCCCGGAGTTGCTGAGATAGTCTCGATACATTGCGACTTTTAGCCCACCAGTGTTGAGTTCTCCGTGAACGAGTAATGGATATAGACGTTTGTCTATTTCCATCGGTCGCAACTCACCTTCCCTGAGCTTTTGCTGTCCGAACTGCGGCAGGTCTTTCAATCCATACACAGCTTCTGAGATCAGGGAGTCGCGCATCACGACGCCGGTGTGGGCCACGCCGGGGCTCCAGTAACGCTGACGGTGATCAAACTGCAGGTTTGGGTAGAACGTGTCGTCATGCTCGTTCACCATGTACTGCACGATGTCCGAGCGAACGAAGTACTCAGGGTGTTTTTCCGTGGCGGCCAGAAACACGCCGAATTCGATCTGGTCAACAGGTGCTTTGTCCTTGACGCCGTCTTTCATGCTGTGACGGTTCATCGATGTCACTGATTCGATCCAGACTACTCCGGTTGATCCCAGCTCGGCCAGCTGGTACTTGCGGTTCGGAGTAATTACGTCGCCACCATATTCAATGGCGACCGGGTTCAGCTCACGCGGGTCGTTGGCTGTGCGACGCCAGAGGCGGATGGTGCCCGAGTTTCCGGACTGCTTTGTCGGGGCAAATGCCACCATGGTCCCCGCGGGTGTCGGGGCAGTACTGAATGTCAGCGGCACCATGCCCACTGCATTACTGCGCCCGGGGTCACCCGGCAGCACCGGCTGGCCCAGTCGAGTCGGATATGTCAGCTTGCCAATCCCATACTGATTGTCCTCAAGATATTCTTCCCAGTCACTGCGTTCAGGAAGTTGCAGGCCGCTGTTGTTGTTGCTGTCAATGTCCAGGTCCACATCCCAGCAGATGTAATTGACCGAGTCGTAGTAGTCACCTGCGCGAGGCTGGGCGATCGTGTCCCAGTGCACGGTGAGCTTGTCAATTGCGGCTTTCAGGCCTTCAACCCGATATTCGATCACTTCCCCCTCGGACAGTTCAAACGGTTTCCATGCTTCATACCTGACCCAGGTCGCAGGGTCGCCATTGCGTCCCTTCTTTACGCGGTAAAACCTGAGCGTGGAAAAATCGCCCTGAATGGAAAACTGCATGCCGCCTACGCGGTCAGCCAGGTCGTGCTCGGGCTTGATGTGGGACTGGACCCGAAGTCGCACAACATCGTTTTCGTCTGATGCCAGTGCTGTATTTTTTTCGCCATACCACACCATGTCACTGTCGTACTGGCCGGCGTCAAAGTCCGAATTCTTATGCAGTACCGATCCCCAGTCGTCTTCCTGAATGTCATCCAGCCAGTTCATGTTTTTCGCACTGAATGACATGTCGATATCGGCAGTGGCATCGGTCAGCATCAGGTCGGCTTCGTCGGCATCTGCCGGCGTGTAGCCGCCCTGCGGTCCGGACACGACGGTGGCCATAATGAATTCGGGTGTTTCAAACTGGTGATCAGCACTGGCGATCAGTTTGAAATCCAGCGAGGCCTTGCCGGCAGGAATGGTCAGAATGGCATTGGGGACTTCGTTCCCCATGGAGGGCGGCAGGTCCAGAAAATCGCGCTGCATGTCGGCAACGCGGTAATCCACGTGAGCCGTGGCTTTGCCGGT
>JBJTPZ010000616.1:0-4745 GCA_046075365.1 Planctomycetaceae bacterium | reverse complement strand
TCCGTTGCGGTCGCAGGTGCTCAACTTCGCTTCACGAGTTACCAACAGCGAACCAGACGGACAAGTGCGGTGTCTGCACTGGTGGTGACGCGGGGCGTTTTGCAGTAACCTGCCGTGTACGAAAACTGGGCTTTTTAACTCCGGCAGGCTTTGCGATGATCGAATTTGAAGTCCTTGGTGAGATTGGCAAAGACAACTGTGTTGCGGCCTGTGTGGCCACCGGTACTGCAAATCATCGATTTCTGCTGGATTGCGGAGGCAACTGTCTTCATGAATTGCCACGGCCTGATTTGTATGGCATGCAGGCCGTTTTTTTCTCGCATTTTCACTTCGATCACTACGCTGGATTTGATGAGTTGCTCCGAGCCGTGTGGTGTCGGCCAGGCCCCTTATTGCAGATCGTCGGACCTCCGGGGACCTGTCGTATCATTCAGCACCGGTTGCTGGGGTATTTGTGGAATAACGCTGTAGGGCTTCCCGGTGGCTTTCGCGTTTCTGAATTCGACGGGAAGCAACTGCGTACAATTCGGCTGCTCACAACCGAGCGATTTGAGATAGCTCATGAAGAACCTCCTGTGGAAACAACAGGTCTCGTTCTGCAGCACGAAGATTTTAGTGTGCATGCCCTGCTGCTGGACCATGGAACGGAATGTCTCGGCTATCGCATTCAGGAGCCGCCGAAACAGTCCATTAACGTGATACGACTGGAGGCACTGGGATACCGTGCCGGGCCATGGTTGAAGGCCGTACGAGATCCATTGCTGTCAGGTTCCAATACGGTTGACGTCGATGGAGTGCCACGGTTGCTGAGCGATTTGCGTCAGGAGTTGTTGATCACACGATGTGGGAGCAGTCTGGGTTATCTGACCGACTTTCGAGCAGACAACCCGGAAGTGCGGGAGCAGCTGCGGCAACTTTTCAGAAACGTCGACACGCTGATCTGCGAGAACAACTACCGTGATGCCGAAAGGGATCTTGCACTGCGGAACTTTCATCTGACGGCGACCGAAGTTGGAACCCTGGCTGTTGAGTTACAGCCGCAGCAGTTGGTGCTGTTTCACGTATCGGACCGCTATTCCTGCGCTGAACTGCAGGAACAGTTGCAGGAAGTGAGGGGCTACTTTCCGAACGCAAACTTTCCGAAATCCTGGCAAGGAAGAATTTCCGAAGGCTGAACCGCCATGGAGGCTCACCCAAACATCCCGCTGGTTCGCAGCAAGGCCAGCCATTGATAGTGCAATGCCACAAGTGATGTTTCAGAGGAACTTGAGCCGACAGGGGCGTTGATTTGAAAGCTCAAGCCTGCCGTCGCGTTGCGACTTTGTGAATTCAGTCCGCGTCGTGACCTCGGATTGGCATCCGAAGCTTTTGCATGGCGTCGCGTTGCGACTCAAAGGCAGCAATTGATGATCGATGTGGCCAAAGCAGAGTCTGATTCACCGACGGTTATTTTCGGATCTCAAGCAGATCTGGTCTGCGAAATCGACGGCCCTTTAGTAAACGACCAATTTCTCGAACACGAAGGCCATCGGGAGGGCCGTCTGGGGGCGTTTTAGAGAGTGGAAAGTAGAGAGGAGACCGCAGCAGATGGGAGAAAGTTTCGAGTCTTCTGCTCTCAACTTTCTCCCATCTACTGCTCTATTTTTTTGACGGCTGATGCCGTCAAAAAATTGGTGTGAACGACACGGACCTCGAAATTCAAACAGACACATTTCGATTCCGAAATCGCCTCTGCGATTCCGGATGGTTCAAAAACCGAGGAAAAATGGCGGTTTCAACATCGACTCCGTGAGACCGAGCCGGTCCACTGTCAGGTCCACGACGGTCCCCTGGGCATCGCCGAGGGATCAAAACCCCGCAGTCAGCCTTCGAACCTGCAGCCCACCAGTAGTTTCAGCAAAATCGAAATCCACCGACCGCCGGGTTTTGAGACGCAGCCGAAGCTCCAGCCATCGCACTTTCCGCAACACAACGCCTGAACTGGTAACAACTTGCGCCAACACGCGAGATCTCAGACTCTCTGCCGCCCCAGAAAGCGCGAAATCACCATCCGCAACCGCCGCCACCCCCCGGCCGCCATTTCCCCCGCAACTCTCGCCCCTTCCGGACTCTCACATCGCCCCGGGTTATTATCCGTGCGGACCGCTAAGGATGTCCAAAAACACACAGTTGGGACCGCTAAGCAGTTTTGACAAAAACGAAATCTGACTGCGGGGTGATGGTGGTGTGAGAGTTTCCGATGACGGCCGCTGTTCAATGAATCCCACCCGCGCTGTTGCAAACACAGCGATGGGCTGGAAGAACTCGAACCTACGGACCGAAATGACGCGGCTCCCCCGACGCGCCGGCGTCTCAGGCTGGCCACGACTGTTTCATTCGATGCGGGCGAGCCGGCAAACGGAACTCCAACGCGAGTTCCCGCTGCATGTGGTCTGCTCCTGGCCTGGCAACTCACCACGGATCGCTCAGCAGAGTTACCTGCTGGTGACGGAGGATGATTTTGCCAAGGCGGCTGGCGTGGCGAAGGTGATGGTGGAGGGGAGAGGTAATGTTGGTGTGGGGAGTGTGCCGGGCAATGGGCAGGCTTACCCGATTTGCGTCATTTTGGCATGAAGCGTTACAGTTTGAAGCGTTACAGTGTGAAGCGTGTTCTCTTCTGCGTTGAGCAGGTAGTCTTCTGTGAAATTGGGTAGAGTCAACCAACGGCGATTCCCAGCGGCTACTGCTTCGGACGTCACGTTGCCACCGTACCAGTGTACGAGAATCCCAATCCAGTCGGCATGGTGCCCCGTCAACACTACCGACACGAATTGAATCCAACGATCCAATTCTGGGTGTGGTCCAGAAAGGCGAACTGCGGCTTCATGGTGTTTTTTTGCCGCGCCTGCCTTTGTCTGCTCAACCCATCGGCCAATCTTAATTTCAGACCAACCTTTTTTCCGGAGTTTCCTGACGTCGCGTGAGAAGTCGGGATCGAGTGGCGGCAGTGTTCCATCAGTTCGAATTCGCGCCCCGATTTCAGTGCCGCAATCACACATTCCTCGTGTTGTCAGGAAGTAACGCTCGCCGGGCTGCAATTGTTTGACCAAGCCCGGATTGTCGAGCGGCTCCCATTTCAGCAGCGACTCGTGAGCCAGACGGCGTACTGCCGATTCATCGCCATTGGGAGCCATTGTCGCGGTGATGTAATAGCACATGAATCAGTGACGTAACTCCACCGTTCACCCGGCCGCGGCGAACGACATTGAATTCAGAAACCGCGCGGCCCGCGGCTCCGGTTGAACCGATTGTTCGTCGACTTATCGCCAGAACTGCCACCACTTCTTGTTTTGCTTTTTCCATTGTTGCTGGAACTCAGCCCGGCGTTCATCCACGATTGACTGAGCAAAGGGCAGCAGGGTTCCGTCACCGCCAACAGTGCATTGAAATTGGCCAGATTCGGCGACGATGTAATCGCACACTGAGGGATCATTGCCGAGTTGTGAAATGATCTCACGGTCCCTTCCGCCATACCGAACTGCCGATACACAGCAGACACGGGCTGACATGATTGCCTGTTCTGTTTCTTCGGGAGTCGACGGTTGGCGAACAAAGTACGTGTCCGTGTAGGTGTCATCGAACGGGGCGAACAATGTAGGTGCTTCTGCTTCGGGTGCGCCACACCAAAGGCAATCGCCGCACCAAACCACTGGCGAGTCAACGGCGTCCGTTTCGCGACTTTGATGGCCTGTTGTGTAAAACGGACCATCCGCGTTCTTCGGGAACCGCAATGGATGCTTGAAATAGGTGGTTTCCATCGAGTATCTCTTGTCGACGAACGACCCCGTTCACCGGGCCGCGGCGAACGACTTTCCATTTCAAAGCCGCGCGGCCCGCGGCTCCGTGTGCAACGGCTTGTTCGCACTCTTGCTTGGCGATCGGTCGCCATCATTCCGGTGGCGGCAATGTCCGTTTGTCTGGCCAATTGGGGAACGCAGGTTTGCCAGGGAAGTTCTTTGCTAGGGACAGGGCAAATTGTTGCCCTTCACGCGTCAATCGGCAAGACGTAAACGTTGGATGTGCCGGAGTTTTCAGGTTGCCACCTCCTTCAAACAGGTGTGGATGGCTCTGCAGCAACTCGATAAGTGTGTGGTATCGACTGGCGATCATTCCATTGAGTTCTCCATCATCTTGATAGAGTTTGCCAACGTAGCTTTTGACGGCGAAGCGATCAATGCAGTCATTCCTCGATATGTCACCAGTGTAGAAGAGCGACAGGGTCACGACTTGATCACAGTTAGAAGTCCAAACCACAGCGTCAGGGTCACCGCCCCGAAAGTATGCCGCCAGAAGAATTGCTTCTTGTTCTCGGATCATGTGTTGCCTGCAGTGTGAACGCTAAAGATCACCCGGTAGCGGCGAGTGAATTTCACTACCCGACGAAGCCGCACC
Organism: Planctomycetaceae bacterium; assembly: GCA_046075365.1. Lineage (GTDB taxonomy): Bacteria > Planctomycetota > Planctomycetia > Planctomycetales > Planctomycetaceae > SXXK01. The sequence continues at coordinate 314 of JBJTPZ010000616.1, read as the reverse complement.
GCTGCTCCGCGTACATCTTTTTGTTAGCCACATTGTTCCATTCCCGGGCGACGTGTTGGCTGATTGTTCCAATGCGTGACACACTTGGTGCTGTTTTGCAGTGAAAGGATGAAACAAGGAAACTTTGGACCATCAGGTCTGTTACGAACATCTGTTATCGAAAGATCAAGTACGATGGACTTGTCGTGCCAACGGACGTGTGTCTTGAATTCCATGGTCGGCTCGCCAAGGATGCATTTAATGGAGTCGGCAAACCTGAGAAACCTCGTCGTCAATGTGCGTGGATCGTCGTCGTAAACTTGAACTTCATGAAA
>JBJTPZ010000615.1:0-6964 GCA_046075365.1 Planctomycetaceae bacterium | reverse complement strand
CGGTTTCACAGGGCTCTTCGTGAAGTTGATGGCCTGGGCGATTCTGAGGATGTCAACAAGGTCTTTTGTATTGCAGTTGATAACATTCTTTCAGAGACGTCCGGTCGGCCCCCAGGCCTGCGGGCGGTGACGGCTATCGTGCAGTTTTCACTGCAGGATTTCGGATTACCGAAGCTGCCTCAACAACGACTGGTTGAGCTGCTTCCGCCGTCCCGGAGTTGACATCTGTCGCGGATTCAGAACGTGCGTTCCAGATTACTGCAGACCGCAACCCTGATGCAGGAGGCCACAGCTCGACAAATGCCGGCAGCGGGTTCTGCTGCTGAATTGCTGGCTGCGGAGCAGATGCGGCAATGCGGCTGGGCGGTGGCAGACGAGTTTGATGAACGGCAGCTGCCACTTCTGAATGCTCCTTTGCTGGCTGCGTGGCATACCATGACTGATACTCCGGTGCCGGTTGCGGTCTGCCTGTGGCTGCAGGATGTGCGAGGAGTGGATACGGAGTGGTTTGACGTATGTTTTGAAGCAGCAGGCTATCTTTTGGCTGGCAGCCAGCTGCGGGATCAGGGATTTTTCCAGCTGAAAGGTGAGTTTTGACGGTGAGCACCGATTACTTTCGCAGTTTGTCCCGGCAGTTTTCTGAGCGTTCCACTCGCGCGGCCCTCAGTTATCTGCGGATCGCGCATCCACAGCTTCGTGAGTATTTGCAGGGGGAGCTGGAGGGCCAGGCCGGCCACGAGGGAAGCCTGCAGGCAACGCCCGTGTTTGAGGCACTTTTCGAATACGAATCGACCGACAAAACTCTGCAGTCCTGTGGTCTGCTGCATGCAGAAACGCTGCTGGCACTGGACCAGCCTCCGGAACTGCATGCATCCCGGCGTTTTCCTCAAAATCGCCGTCCATATCGGCATCAGCTTGAAGCTTGGAACACTCTCAAGGTGGAGCCACCGCGGTCTGTGGTGGTGAGCACCGGCACCGCCAGCGGAAAAACAGAGTGTTTCCTGATTCCCATCCTTGATGATCTGGTCTGCGAAGCGGAACGCATTCCACAGCCTCTGGAGGGCGTACGGGCGCTCTTCCTCTATCCTCTCAACGCGCTGATTAACTCACAGAAAGAGCGTTTGGCAGCATGGACGGCCCGATTTGAAAATCGCCTGCGATTCTGTCTGTTCAATGGAGGGACTCCAGAGAATGTGCCTGCGGACCAGCAACGGCGAACTCCGGAAGAAGTGCTAAGTCGCCGGGAACTGCGCCGGTCGCCCCCGCCAATTCTGGTGACCAACGCGACGATGCTGGAATACATGCTGCTGCGCAAAGTAGACGCACCAATTATTGAGAAGTCTCGCAGGAAACTGCGCTGGATCGTTCTCGACGAAGCCCATACTTATCTGGGTTCCAATGCTGCTGAGATTTCGTTGCTGTTGCGTCGAGTCATGCATGCATTTGACGCTGATCCTCTGCAGGTGCGATTTGTGGCTACGTCCGCCACGATGGGCAGTGGAGCTGAAAATGCCGAGCAATTGCAGAAATTCCTCGCTGATCTGGCCGGTATTAATCCGCTGCAGGTGACTGTGATTTCTGGCAGCAGGGTGGCGCCCGTGTTGAGTCCGGAGGCTGGAGATCTTCCGCTTCCCTCAATGGCAGAGCTGCAGTCTCTGGATCCAGTCGCAGTTCGTCGGCGTCTGGAGCGTGTACCTGCAGTGCGGGAGCTGCGGCAGCGACTGACGCAGCAGCCTCTGACGCTGAATTCGATCTGTCAGCTTGCTGGTCTAAATCTGTCGGCCGATGAAACGCTGCAGTTGCTGGATTATTGTTCTCAGAGCGATTCGACTGGACAATCCGGACAGCAGGCGCTGCTGCCGTTGCGGGGAAACTACTTTCTGCGTACGCAGCCGGGCTTGTGGGCCTGCTGCAACCCGGAATGCAGCGGTCGTACTGGTGCTCTGCAGGATCCGGATTGGCATGCCGGAGCCGTGTTTGCTTCGCATCAGAAGAAGTGTCATCACTGTGACAGTCTTGTCTTCGAACTGGTGTTCTGTGATGACTGCGGAGAAGTTTATCTGGCAGCTGAGGAGGAATTTGATCAGCAGTCTTTCGTGACTCGATTGCAGGCGACTGTCTGGGAGCGACGTCCGGTTGCCGATGATCTCCGCGTGAACGCGAGTGGTACGTCGGAGTCGCCTGAGGACTCTGAGGACAGCAACGAAGAGAGTGTTGCTGATCTCAAAGCAGGTCAGCAGCGACTCCTGCTGACACGCAGCAGTTCGCAGGCGAAATTTCAGCTCATGTATGACCTGCAGACCGGTCAGCACGACTGTGATGACTCGTCAGGCTTTCCGCTGAGTTTTGCAGACCATGATGAAGACCGTCTGATCTGTTGTCGCTGTGGCAATCATGCATCGGTGGCGCTGAATCAGTTTCGTTCTTTCCGCATCGGCTCTCCGTTTTTTCTGGGTGTGTCCGTTCCAGTCCTGCTGCAGCATACGCCCGCCAGCAGTGCTCGCCAAAGTCGTCCGCTGTCGGGGCGGCAGTTGATTACGTTTACGGATTCGCGACAGGGGACGGCTCGTTTCGCAGCTCGCAGCCAGCGCGAGGCGGAGCGGAGCTACATTCGCAGTTTTGTCTATCATAAGCTTTGGCAGTCGCTGCCGATCGCACCAGATGCTGCGAAGATGGATGAATTGCGGCGCCAGATCAGAATTGTTGAAGAACAGGGAATTGCGGCGCTCCAGCCGATACAGGAAAAGCTGCGGAAAGAACTTGCGGTTCTGGAGGCTGACGCACAGGCTCCTTTTGGCCACAGTTCGTGGGAGAACATGGTGACTGCTTTGGCTGAGCAGCCTGAGCTGCACTACATGACGTCGTCGGCACGCCTGCGTTACAGCATGTCCATCACCGACCCGAGGCGACTGGCGGAAATGTTGCTGACACGTGAGTTCATGCGGCGGTCTCGTCGGGAAATCACGCTTGAAACGCTGGGGGCAGCGTCGCTGTTGTATGAGCAACTGGCGTCTCAGGTTCCGCCAGCCGGTTGGTTGAATCCCAAACGCACTTCGCAGGACTGGGCGCTGTTTCTCAAGTTGTGCGTGGACTTCGTTTTGCGAGCAAATGCCTGTGTATCTGTTACGGACGAATTTCAGCGGTGGTCTGGCACGCCAGTGATTCCCCGCACAATGATGCCTCCGGAGACTGAGCAGTTACGGATGTATGAGATGCGGTGGCCGACGGCGCGACGGAGTTCCGGGCGACCTCACCGCATTGTCAGCCTGCTTACCACCGCACTGGGACTGCGTCTGGACGATCGTCAGGATGTTGAATTGCTCGACGGATGCCTGCGAGCGGCTTATAACCAGATTTGCCTTTCGGGAATTGTGGAGCAAGTGGGTGAGGGTGTGCGGCTGCAGCTGCGAAAGGCTTCGTTACGCACGGTCAGTTCAGCATGGCTGTGTCCGGTGACTCAGCGACCGCTCGATGCGGTGCTGCTGGGGCTGTCGCCTTTTCATACATCGAAGTCGTATGCTGCCACAGGTGTTGCGGATTAGATCAGGCTGCCTGCCCTGCCCTCGCCTTTCAAACGCAGCCGCACCGGTATGCCGGTCGATGCTGAGGAAGTGCATCGCTGGCTGCAGGAGGATCAACTGGTGGTGTCACTGCGACAGCGCGGTGTCTGGACGGAGTTTCATGATCGACTGGCGGAGCTGAGCTCGTATTTTGAGGTGGCGGAGCATTCCGGACAGCTTTCAAAGCCACGTTTACAGGAACTGGAAACTCGTTTTCGTGATGGGCAGACCAACGTGCTCAGTTGCTCGACAACGATGGAGATGGGGATCGACATCGGCGGTCTGAGTGCCGTGGCGATGAATAATGCGCCCCCCGGGCCCGCCAACTGGCTGCAGCGGGCGGGTCGTGCCGGGCGGCGAGATTTGTCGCGTGCTGCTACGCTGACGATGTGCCAGAATCAGCCGCATGGGGAGGCCGTGTTTCAAAATCCTGCGTGGCCGTTCACTACCCCGGTGCATGTGCCGAGGGTTTCGCTGAACAGCCGGAGGATTGTGCAGCGGCATATCAACGCGTTTCTGCTTGGTTGGTTCCTCAGAAACATGAACGATCATGTCACCAGTCTCAATTCAAAGTGGTTCTTTGCGCTGGCTGCGGGAGCGGAACATTCACGTTGCAGCATCTTTCAGACTCAGTTGCTCACAAGTTTTCCCGGTTCTCAGCAACTTACGAGCGGAGTGCATCGTTTGATTCGGCGTTCCATTCTGGAAGGCGTCCCGCTTGAGCAGTTGTTTGGGGACAGTGGTCGATCCCTGCGAACTATTCAGGAACGGTGGTGCAGTGAACATCAGCGATTGCTGGCCGAGGCAGAGCGCGCTGCCAGCGGGTCAGCAGGCAGTCGCACGGCGGAGGAGCGAGCAACCGGGCATCAGCTGACAAGGCATGAGGAAGAATTCTTGCTGCGCGAGCTTTCCAGTGCCGGATTTCTGCCCACCCATGGATTTCCGATCTATGTGCTGCCATTTGTCAACACGAGCTGGGAGAGCCTGGAAGCAGACCGGCGAAAGTATAACGACGAAAAACGGACGTCGGACGACCGTGACGCGTCTGCCTTGAGAATGCGCAGTTATCCGTCGCGTGAACTGCCCATGGCGATTCGGGAGTATGCGCCTGGCAGCACTGTTGTGATCGACGGTCTTACGTATGTGTCAGAAGGGTTGACGCTGCACTGGCAACTGCCACCCTCGGATGATTATCGGGAGGTTCAGGCGATCGGCTCAGTCTGGCGTTGTACTGCCTGCGGAGCTTTTGGCACATCCGGCGAGCGCCCGTTGCGGTGTCCGCAGCCTGGGTGTGAAAGTCGAGGGATTGAAATTACGCAGTATATTCAACCTTCCGGGTTTGCTGTGGATGTGCGGGATGGGAAGCCGACCGCTGTAAGCGATACGTCCTCGTTTGTGCCGCCTGTGGAGCCGTGGATTTCATGTGAGGGCGGTGCCTGGATGCCGCTTGCTAATCCGGGGCTCGGGCAACTGCGTGTGGATTCGGAGGGACTGCTGTTCCATCAGAGTGCCGGATCGCATGGGTTTGGTTATGCGCTTTGCCTGCAGTGTGGGCGAGCGGCATCGGAGAAGGGAATGGCCAGCGAGACCCGCGGTGCCAGGATTCCGCTGGGAGAAAATGGTGTTCACCGACGACTGCGAGAGGGGCGCACCGATGAAAGTCGAGGAGCGTGCCCTGGCAGTGAGAGTGACTTCAGCATTCGTCGCAATATTCGCCTCGGTGGACGGATTCTGACCGACGTGATGCAATTGAGACTGCGGCATCCGCTGCGGACCCATGAGCTGCCGTCGCGGACGGTGGCCACGTCGCTGGCGATCGCCCTGCGCACGGCATTCTGTCGACGGCTGGGTATTGATCCGCGGGAAATCGGGTGGACCGTGCGGGAAAGTCGCGAGAATCGTGATGCACACCGGGACATCTTCCTGTACGACGCTGCTGCTGGTGGCTCGGGATATGTGACCGGTGCTCCGGTACTGATTACCGAAATCCTGCTGGATGCTCATCAGTTGCTTGCGGGTTGTCAGTGTGATGCTGCATGCCATCGATGTCTGCTGGACTTTGATACTCAGCATCACATGGATCAGCTCGATCGGCGGGCCGTCCTGGCGTGGCTTGACGATGATTTTCTGAAGGCTCTGGAACTGCCGGAGGTGTTTCGTTGTTTTGGCGAGGCGACCCGGCATGAACCGCGGACGGCTGAACAGGCGATTCTGCTGGAATTGCTGAATCCAGGAGTGACTCGCACTCGATTGTTCGTTGGCGGGGATCCGGTCGCCTGGGATCTGGATGCCTTTAACCTGCTCCGGCAGATCACGGGTCTGACGGCGACGGGCCAAACCGGTCAGGTTGCCGTGGTAATGTCACAGAGTCAGCGACGGTCTCTGTCATGGTCACTGCTGGACGGACTGATTCGACGTTGCGAGTCACTGGGTGTGCAGGTTCAGGTATTGCCCGATGAGCTTCTGCGATGCGGGCATGGTCACCTGCTGGCTGAAATCTGCCACCAGGACCAGAAAACGGCATTCGCTTCGTTTAGTGAGCAGTCACTTGTGCCTGGCGGTGTGTGGGGGAACGCGGCTGCCACTGCGCCACTGGTGCGGGCTGCATTTCCGACGGCAGATGATGTGCTGCCATGGGAGATGGTTCCACGGCTGACGTGCGAGTCGATCGTTCCGGAACGTCCAAATTCGTGCCAGGCAGTATTTCTTCGAGGGGAATTGAATGGGCCGGTCAGCGGGTTTGGGGCACGATTCTGGGCTGAGGTGCTGAGGACGGCCGAGTGGTTACGGCTGCGACTGCAGCAGTCGGCGCCGATTCGTGTTGAGTATTCCGATCGGTATGTCTCATCGCCTTTGACTGTTCGCCTTTTACTTGAGGTGTTGCGCGAGCTGTTGCGGCATTGTCAGGCGGAAAAGTTTGAGCAAATTATCATCCGAACGCGAGAAATAGCCAACGGTGACCCGGGCCATCTGGTACAGCACGACTGGTGTTCAGCAGGAAGTTTTCTGGGTGTGATGAGGGCTGTTTTTGGTGGAATTGTGTCGGGTGAGCCAGAGATTGAACTGAATCGACCTGGGATATTGCAGCATGCGAGGACACTGCGAATATGCTGGGGCAGTGGCAGAGACGTTGAAATTGTATTGGACCAGGGCCTTGGGTTTATGCATACTAAGGAGTTGCAGCAGTTTCCTTTTGCACAGGCAACGGTCGTGCAGGTGGCCTCGCTGGAACGGCCTTTCGGGGTGCATCAAAAGTCGGGGCATCCGGTGCCCATATACATTCTGCAGCGACAGGGCTAAGTTCCTATGGATCTGCTGATCTCTGACACATTCCAGACTAGTCTCCGTCGTCTGACCACAGATGAACAGAAGCTGGTCAAGACGACGACATTTGATCTGCAGAC
>JBJTPZ010000614.1:0-6213 GCA_046075365.1 Planctomycetaceae bacterium | reverse complement strand
CTGTCCTTTTGCGGCACTGTGGGGGGAGTGAGTCTCACGCGAAGCCGCGAAGACGCGAAGGGAACGGCAGAGTGTGGCGAAGTGACCAGTGTGATGGACTGTCCTTTTCTCCTTTCCACTTTCTCGTGTCTACCCACTATGGCATGGATGCCATGGCCCCCTCACCCCCGACCCCTTTCCCCCGTTTCACGGGGGCGAGGGGGGGAATTGTGGGCGAGCCGCGGACGGGAGTCCGCGGGTGTGGGGAGGGCTTTTGTAGCTCGGGCTTTCCAGCCAGAGATCTGTCCTTTTGCGGCACTGTGGGGGGAGTGAGTCTCACGCGAAGCCGCGAAGACGCGAAGGGAAGGCGCGAAAGGGCGGTGGTGGTCTGTTTTCGAGTACGAGTACGAGTACGAGTACCGTCCGCCAGGGCGGACTGAGTACGAGGGGGCATTAGTGTTCGGTGTTCCGGCGAGCTGCGGACGGGAGTCCGCGGGTGTTGGTGCGCTGCACTGCGGCCGGCGGCGTCTGTAACGCAGTTCTGCGCGTTTTTTTGAGGGGGGCTTTTGGTGGCTTGTGGGGAGTGTGGCCCCCTCACCCCCGACCCCTCTCCCCCGTTTCACGGGGGCGAGGGGGGGATTAGTGGGCGAGCGGCGGACGGGAGTCCGCGGGTGTGGGGGGGCTTTTGTAGCTCGGGCTTTCCAGCCCGAGCACAGTGCTGCGGCGTTTGTTGGGCTTTGGGGCACGGGATGAGTTGGGGGGGGGGCGTTGAATGTCGGGGTGGCTGGGGGGATTGGGTGCGGGCTGGTGTGGTGTGTTGAGTGAGCCTGGGGTGGCGGCGGTGCTGGGAGAGCTGCGAGGAGTGCTGGAGGTTGAGCGGCGGTCCGGGGTGGAAATTTATCCGGCTGAGGCTGAGATTTTTGCGGCTCTCCGGAGGACTCCTTTGGAGCGTGTGCGGGTGGTGATTTTGGGGCAGGATCCGTATCACGATGCGGGGCAGGCGCATGGGTTAAGTTTTTCGGTGCCGGCGGGTCACCGGATACCTCCGAGTTTGCGGAACATATACCGGGAGCTGGTGGCGGACGTGGGGTGTGAGGTGCCGCGTTCTGGTTGTCTGGGCGGGTGGGCGGATCAGGGTGTGTTGCTGCTCAATTCAGTGCTCACCGTCAGGGCTCATGCGGCCAATTCGCACCGTGGTCTGGGTTGGGAGCGGGTAACCGGGGCGATTTTGGAGGCTGTGAAGGGATTGGGGGCTGGGGTTGTGTTTATGGCGTGGGGTGCGGCGGCTGAGCGGGTGCTGGGGGAGATTCCGGGGGGGCATCTGGTGATTCGGAGTCCGCATCCGTCGCCTTTATCGGCGCGGCGGGGATTTTTTGGCAGTCGACCGTTTACGCGGGCGAATGCGTTTTTGGTGGCGGGTGGTGGTCAGCCGATTGACTGGTCGCGTGTTGAGTGAGTGTTTGGGGCTGGCTGGCCGGCTGGCTGGACGCGGGTTGGGTACCGAACTGCGGTTGTGTGAACGGCTGCTCAGGTTCTCTGATTTCCGCAGTACATCCGTCCCCGTAAATCCTCAGAATTGGTAAAATCCGCCGATTTGTGTTGGGACTGGAAAGAGTTCTTCTCGCTGAGAATACAGGTTTTCCGGATCTCCCTGCGAACATTTTCTCCCACATGCAACGTAGATTCTTGACAAGGCACATCTCAAACCACAGAATCCAGCGACCTCGAGATCCACTTCTCGACCCGCCTGACATCCCACCTTACATAAGCCGTCAGTTCGGAACTGGACTCCTGTGCATCCCAATTTTGTTCTCGTACTGCGACTGCCTGGCAGCTGCAGTGTGAGTGCTGGTTGTGTTGCCGGGCAGAAATGGACTGAGGGTTGCCTTAAAACCGAAATAGCTCGTTGTATTCAGCGGGCCTGATCCCTGGAACAAGCGAACGGCTGTGTGCCGATCGTCTTTTGCGTGCTGTGCCTTGCGGGCTGTTCAGTCTGCTGGTGTTTTCATTTCTGGAGAGAGATGGATGTTTTCTGGTCAGTCTCGCAGAAGCTTTCTGCACGTCGGATTTTGTGGCGGCGTTGGTCTCAGTCTGGCTCAGTACTTCCAGCTGAAGTCTGCTCAGGCGGACATCAAGCAGTACGAAAGCAAGGAAGGTTCAGCGAAGTCTGTGATCTTCATCTTCCTGCCGGGCGGGATGGCTCATCAGGAAAGCTTTGACCCCAAGCCGTATGCTCCTATTGAGTACCGTGGTCCGATGTCGTCGATTCAGACGAACGTACCTGGGGTATTCATCAACGAGCGCTGGGTGCAGACTGCTCAGGTGATGGACAAGCTGGCGATCTGCCGCAGCATGACTCACGGCGAGGCGGCTCACGAGCGTGGTACTCACAACATGTTCACTGGTTACCGCCCCAGTCCGGCGCTGCAGTATCCCAGCATTGGCAGTGTTGTCAGCCATGAATTTGGGCCGAAGAACAACATTCCGCAGTACATCTGCATTCCTGGCCAGCCGAACGAATTTGCGGGCACTGGATATCTCAGTTCTTCCTTTGCACCATTTAGTCTGGGTTCTGACCCGGCTGCTGGTGGTTTTTCGGTGCAGGACCTGCAGCTGCCTGGCGGTGTGACTGACGAACGGTTTACTCGCCGTCGTCGTGCCCTGGACGCAGTGAACGAGTATTTCGTGAGCAAAGAGAAGGCGGATTCGCTGGACGCGGTGGACACATTCTACCAGCGTGCTTATGGTCTGATCAGTTCTCCGCAGGCTCGTGAAGCCTTTGATCTCAGCAAGGAAGCCGATGCGACTCGTGACGCCTACGGCCGCAACACCGCTGGTGCTCGCATGCTGATGGCTCGCCGTCTGGTCGAAGCGGGTGCTCGCTTTGTGACTTTGACCTATGGTGGCTGGGACATGCACGACAACATTGCGGCGGGTATGAACGGCCAGGTTCCTCCGCTGGACCAGGCTTTTGCTCAGCTGATTCGCGACCTGGAGGCTCGTGGTCGTCTGAAGGACACGATGGTTTGCATTGCCAGCGAATTCGGGCGGACTCCGAAGATCAACGGCACATCCGGCCGAGACCACTGGCCGAAGGTGTTCAGTGTGGTGATGGCTGGTGGCGGCGTGAAGGGTGGTCTGGTTTACGGTACGTCGAATTCGACGGCCAGCGAGCCTGAGGACAATCCGCTGAACGTCGAGGACTGGGCGACGACGATTTACCACTGTCTGGGGATTGTTGCGGACAAGGAACTGATGGCTCCTGGTGACCGTCCGATTGAGATCGTGGACGGCGGCAAGGTGCGCAGCGAGCTGCTGATCTGAGAGTGAAATGAAACGACGCTGCGGGTGTTTGCGCGCCCGCAGCGTTTTTTGTTGAGATGGTTTGTGTGGGAGCGGCCTGACCACGGACGGTTGGGTATTTTGGTTTGAAGGGAGTCTTCCCGAGTTCTGCTCAGGGGATGAGAACAACGATATGTTTTCAGCGCGTGGTTTTTTTGCTGTGCGGTGTCTGCCTGGGTTAATTTTATTGTTGTCGGCGGCGTTGGTGCCGACTGCTGTTGAGGGGGCGGATCCGTCGTTGTCGGTGATCCTGCCCCGGGGTGCTCAGCGTGGCACTGAGCAGGTCTTTCGTTTTGCTGGTGCGCGGCTGAACGACGCAGAGCAGATCTTCTTTTACGAGCCTGGTTTTGAGGTTCTGGAGATCAAGGCTGTCGATGCGAACAATATTGATGTGAAGGTGAAGATTGCGGCCGACTGTGCTCTTGGCGAGCACACGGCGCAGGTGCGTACGAAGAGCGGGATTTCGGATTACCGAACGTTTTTCGTGGGTGCGTTGCCTGTGGTGGAAGAGAAGGAACCGAACACCGACTTTGCTGCTCCGCAGGAGATTTCTCTGAACGTGACTGTATCGGGTGTGGTGCAGAACGAGGACGTGGATTATTTCGTGGTGGACGCGAAGAAGGGGCAGCGTCTGTCGGTGGAAGTTGAGGGGATGCGATTTGGTCAGACATTGTTTGACCCTTACGTCGCGATTCTGAATGACCGGCGTTTTGAGCTGGCGGCGGTGGATGACAGTCCGTTGTTGAAGCAGGACGCGGCGGCTTCGATTGAGGTGCCGGCTGACGGCAAATATATCATTGAGATGCGAGACAGTGGTTATGGTGGTAACGGCGAGTGTCGTTATCGGCTGCACATCGGCACATTTCCTCGTCCGGTGATCACCTATCCTGCTGGTGGTCAGGCCGGTCAGGCTCAGGAGATTGCCTTCATCGGTGATGCTCGCGGCCCCATCAACAAATCGGTGGCATTTCCGGCTGAGGGTCTGGAAACGACGGTGATGATTGAGGACGCGGACGGGATTACTCCTTCTGGTCATCTGCTGCGTGTTTCGCCGCATCCGAACGCGATGGAGGCTGAGCCGAATCAGGGATTTGACACAGCGACGGTGGTTTCTGCATTTCCGTCAGCTTTCAACGGAATATTGCAGGAGCCTGGTGATGTGGACATTTTCCGGTTCACGGCGAAGGCTGGTCAGGTGTTTGAGGTGGAGTGTTTTGGTCGGCGGATTCGGTCACCGATTGACGCTGTGATGAACCTTTACAAGGCGAACGGTGAGGGGATTACGGGGAACGATGATTCGCGTGGTCCGGACAGTTATTTCCGCTGGCAGGTTCCTGCGGACGGGGATTATGCGATTCGGGTGGCCGACCATTTAAATCGTGGCGGTGCGGACTTTGTGTATCGGATTGAGTTTCAGGAAGTGAAGCCGGCGCTGACTGTCGGGATACCTCGAGTGGCTCGCTACAGTCAGTCGCGTCAGCAGATTTATATTCCGCGTGGCAATCGTTATGCGACATTGATTTCAGCGGAGCGGGCGAATTTTGGTGGTGAGCTGGTGCTTGATGATCTGCAGCTGCCGGCGGGTGTGAAAGTGGTTGCTCAGCCGATGCCTGCGAATCTGAACGTGATGCCGGTGGTGTTTGAAGCTGCTGCTGATGCTCCGATGGCAGGTGCTTTGGTGGATTTTCGGATGAAGCCGGTGGATGCGAATCTGGGTGTGATTGGGCATTTTTCGAACCGAGCGGACTTCGTGATTGCTGGTCCAGGGCAGTCATTGTATGTGTGGAAGGACGTGGACCGGTTGCCGGTTGCTGTAACTGAGGAGCTGCCGTTCAGTCTGGAGATTGTGCAGCCGAACGTGCCGATTGTGCGTAACGGCCAGATGATGCTGAAGGTGGTTGCGAAGAAGAAGGAAGGCTGGGACGAGAACATTCAGGTGCAGTTCCCATTCCGTCCGCCGGGGATTGGTGCGAACAGTGAGATTACGATTCCGAAGGGTCAGACGGAGGCATTGTATCAGCTGAATGCAGACGGGAATGCGGCACTGGGCAAGTGGCCGGTGTATGTGCTGGGTTATGCGAACATTAACGGTGCGGCCTGGGGTTCGTCACAGATGGCAAGTCTGGAAGTGGCAGAGCCGTGGGTGAATCTGACGTTGCAGCGAGCTTCGGTTGAGTTGGGTCAGGAGACGGAGCTGGCGGTTGAGGTGCAGATTCTGAAGGAACTGAAGGCTCCTGCTGAAGTCGTGCTGGTCGGTTTGCCTCACAAGGTCACGGCTGAGCCGCTGAAGATTGCGGCGGATACGAAGGAGCTGGTGTTTAAGATTAAGACGGCGGCTGACAGTCCTGAGGGGAATCACAAGAACGTGTTCTGTCAGGTGACTGTGGTTGAGAACAGTGAGCCGATTGTGCATGCGAGGGTGGGCAATTCGGAACTGCGAATTGACAAGCCTCTGCCTGCTCCGACGGCACCCCCGATGCCGGCTCCGATGCCTGCAGCGGCCGCGGCTGCTCCGGCGCCGATGCCGGCACCACCTGCTGAGAAGCGTTTGACTCGGCTGGAGAAGCTGCGTCTGGAGGCTCAGCAGAAGGCTGCGGGTGGCGGGAAGCAGTGAGTGGACAGTGGGAGGGGGTTGCCCCCTCACCCCCGGCCCCCCTCCCCCGGTGGGGGTGAGGGGTGGAATGGGAGAGCTTCGTCCTGACAGGGGCGAGGGGTGGACTGGGAGAGCTTCGTCCTGACAGGGGCGAGGGGTGGATTGACAGGGTTTGGCGGTGTTCAGTTTCTGGTCAGAAGAACTGGGAAGAATCATGAAGACGATGGTTCGTTTTGCGTTGCTGGCGGTGCTGAGTGTGCTGCCTGCGGGGGCATTTGGTGATGAGCCGGCCCCGGCGT
>JBJTPZ010000613.1:0-1327 GCA_046075365.1 Planctomycetaceae bacterium | reverse complement strand
ATGCAGGAAAAATCAGGGGTAACTGGCCTGAATCGGTTGCGGGGAAACCGTTCGCGTCAGCCGCGGATCGAATGTAAACATCATCCGCATATCTTCATGTTCCACATTGTGGCAGTGGAATACGAAGGGACCTTTGAACGTTCGGAAACGCATCAGCAGTTGGACTTCACTGTTACCGTCAAGGATGTGCAGGTCGCTTTTGAATCGATCGTGCAGGGCAGGCTGTCGGCCGTTGTAGCTGACGATCTGGTGTGATTCGAGGTGCATGTGGATCGGATGCCACCAGCCTCCGCTGCCGTTGCGGCAGATCCAGCGTTCCACTGTACCCAGGGCGGGCGTCGCATTTGCAAGATGCGGGTTGTAGAACTGCTGGTTAATCTGCCACGCACCGTTGCGACGATGGAATTCGAAAGTACGCGTAATGACAGCTTCCGAGGGCGAGATCGGACGGTGCGGTCGCAGCGGAGTTCCGACGGTCACGGAGGCATTATCCGGCTGGCGCTCGCCCTCGACTATGAACTTCAGGAATGGCACGGGGACATCCAGTCGCCCGGGATTGTCCAGAGAACCTTCAGGCTTGCGGCCGTCGTTCTGCGCCAGGATGTTTTGCAGGAAAACTTCATTGGGGGCGTCTGTAAAGTCCACAATGACGTCTGCGCGCTGGCCTGAGCTGAGCATCATCGTGGACTGCTCGATTGCCTGAGGGTACAGCCACGAGTCCTTTCCCAGTCGGGTAAAGGGCTGACCCGTGCTGAGCTGCACTTCGAGAAATCGAGCGTTGCAGCCATTCAGAATCCGGAAGCGATACTTCCGACGTTGTACCTTCAGGAAGGGCTGGGCATTTCCGTTAACGACCCAGATGTTGCCCAGGGTGCCGTTATGGTCGAAGTGATCAAAGAACAGAGTCCCATCGGGGTTGAGTCGTCGATCCTGGAGGCAGAGCGGTATGTCATAAGCCTTTGCTGGCAAGACATTTCTGGCAATCAGATCGTCCTCCAGAGCATCCGTTGTGGGGGCGAAGCCGCACAATCCTTTCCACACACTGCCAGCAGTGATGTCCATCGCGTGGTCGTGGTACCAGGTGGTGGAGGGACTTTCACTGAAGTCCGGGGCTCCATTCATGAAGGGTACTGTGTTGGGGTAGAAATAGTCACGAGCTCGGCCTGGCAGTACATAGAAGGTCGGGTGTCCGTCCGAATGTGCCGGAGTGTGTCCGCCGTGAAGGTGCAGAGAAGTTTCAATCGGCAGTTCGTTCGTCACGCGGACGACGGCCGGTTCACCGATCCGGAATCGCAGAGTTGGGCCCGGATAGGTGCCGTTGTAACCG
>JBJTPZ010000612.1:0-9199 GCA_046075365.1 Planctomycetaceae bacterium | reverse complement strand
GTGATGGCCGGCTGTTTTGACGGTCGCAGGGTCTCACTGAGTGAGCTGCATCGATTTCCGAACGGTCCAGTGCATCTGGGCGGCACGCTGCGCTGGAATCTGGTGGGTTTGTGGCAGGAGATTCTGCGAGGTTTGGGGCGTGTGGGTGCAGAGCATGGCGGATCGGTGTCCAGTGTGGGTGTGGACACGTGGGGTGTGGACTTTGTGTTAATGAACCGGAATGACGAGTTGCTGGGTCAGCCCTGGAATTACCGGGATTCACGTACGGACGGCATGTTGAATCTGGCATTTCAGCGGGTATCGCGGGCCGAGATTTTTGCTCAGACTGGTCTGCAGTTTATGGAGATCAATTCGCTGTATCAGTTGTTGGCGATGAGTCGTCGGGATCCCGAGCTGGTTTCCCAGGCGGCTCGTTTTCTGATGGTGCCTGACTTTTTGAACTGGTGTTTGTGTGGCAGTCGTGTGGTTGAGTTTACGAATGCGACAACGACGCAGATGCTGAACGCAACGACTCGGACGTGGGCGGACGACTTATTGCGTCGTCTGGAGCTTCCGACGGGAATTTTTCCGGAGATTGTTCCCCCGGGGACTCGACTGGGCGGATTGCGTCGTGAGGTGTCTGAGGCGGTGGGTTTGCGTGACGTGCAGGTGGTGGCCCCGGCGACTCACGATACGGGATCCGCGGTAGCCGCCGTGCCGACTCAGCACACAGGTCGTGCGAACTGGGCATATATCAGCAGTGGCACGTGGAGTCTGATTGGCGTGGAGGTACGTGACGCGGTGCTGACCGAGGCGGCTTTGCAGCGGAACGTGACGAACGAGGGTGGTCTGGACGGCACGTATCGTTTGTTGAAGAACGTGATGGGGATGTGGCTGGTGCAGGGTGTGCGGGCCTCGTGTGCGCGGCGGGGTGTCTCGCTTGAGTATTCTGAGATTACTGAGCGTGCGGCGGCGGCTGAGCCATTTCGTTCGCTGGTGAATCCTGACAGTGCAGAGTTTCTGCGTCCGGACGACATGGCGGCGGCGATTCAGGCGGAGTGTCGTCGCACGGGCGAGCCAGTGCCGGAGAGTGAGGGGCAGTTATTTCGCTGTGTGCTGGAGAGTCTGGCGCTGAAGTACCGGATGGTTCTGGGCTGGCTGGAGCAGCTGACGGGGGTGCGGGTGGAGGTGATTCATGTGGTGGGCGGCGGGTCTCGCAATGCCGTCCTGAATCAGTTTACGGCGGATGCCTGTGGAGTACCGGTGGTAGCGGGTCCGGTGGAATCGACGGCTTTGGGGAATGTGCTGGTGCAGGCGATGGGTGCGGGCGAGATTGGTTCGTTGTCTGAGCTGCGTGAGGTGGTGCGAAATTCAGAGAGTCTGGTGCAGTATGAGCCGCGAAATACGGCGGCGTGGAATGATGTCTGGTCGCGATTTGAGCGGGTCCAGTGAAGTCTGTCTGACGGGTGTGTGATTTTGGGAAAACCGTTCTATGGGTTTGTTTGATCGACTGAAGCGTGGCCTCGAAAAGACTCGTCAGATTCTGCGGACGGACATCCGCGATCTGTTTCGGGCGGGCGAGATTCTGGACGACGTACTGCTTTCAGACTTTGAGGCTCGTCTGATCCGCACGGACATGGGTTTCTCCGCAGCGACTCGAATTATCGGCCGGCTGCGTGAGCAGCATGGTGGTCGCACGGTGGATGTGGAGGCGATCTGGAAGACGGTGCGTGAGGAGCTGATTGAGTTATTGCGTGGTCAGAGTGATGTGCGCTGGGATCTGTCGAATCCGCTGTCGCCACTGGCGCGGGCTGCTGCGGGTCCGACGGTGATTCTGGTGGCTGGCGTGAACGGTGTGGGCAAGACGACGTCGATCGCCAAGATTACGAATCTGCTGCAGAAGCAGGGGCGGCGAGTGGTGCTGGCGGCGGGGGACACATTTCGGGCGGCGGCGGTGGAGCAGCTGACGATGTGGTCTGAGCGTCTGGGCTGTGAGATTGTGCGTCGGGAGAGCAATTCGGATCCGGCTGCGGTGGCTTTCGAGGGTGTTCAGCGGGCTGTTGCTGTGGGTGCTGATTATCTGATCGTGGATACTGCCGGTCGCCTGCAGACTCAGAAGAACCTGATGGACGAGCTGGGGAAGATTCGTCGTGTGATGCAGAAGGTGATTCCGCTGGCGCCGCATGAAAGTCTGCTGGTGCTGGACGCGACAACCGGCCAGAATGGGCTCAGTCAGGCTCGCAGTTTTGCTGCTGCGACCGGGTGTACGGGTCTGGTGCTGGCGAAGCTGGACGGAACGGCTCGTGGCGGAATCGTGGTGGCGATTCGTCAGGAGATGGGTATTCCGGTGAAGTATATTGGTGTGGGCGAGGGTGTGGACGATCTTGAGTTATTTGATCCGGCGGGTTTTGTGGATGCGTTGTTCAGTCGCTGAGCAGTGAGGAGGCGACGGTGGAAAAGCTGCTGATTTTTTTGGTGCTGATTGGGATTTCGAAGCTGGTTGACATGCTGAAGAATGCCGGCGCGGCCAAAGGGCAGCCGGGTGATGTGGCTGGTCGTCGGGTGCCTGCTGCAGGTGATCCGCCGGCTGAGCTGGGTCGTCCGGGTGGTCTGCGCGGGCTGCTGGAGGAGCTGCTGCGGGTTCCGGCGGAGGACGGTGGGGAAGCCGAGTCCGGGCAGTCTCGGCCGGCAGCCCCGGTGAAGGGGCAGAAGCCCCGCGAGAATGGTCGTCCGCAGCGTCAGCGGCCTGCTGATCGTCCCGGCCAGGGTTCGGGTGAGCGATCGGGTGTGCAGCGGCCTAAGGCGGCGAAGGGTGGAAAAAAATCGGGATCCGGGTCGGGGCTGTCGGCGAGTACAGCGACGGGCGCGGGTGTATCGCGGCATGTGGAGCAGGCCATTAGTGCTCATGTTCGCCAGCATGTGGGTTCGACGATTGGTGAATCGGTGCGGCGGGATATTGATGAGCACGTTGAGGCGACTTTTGGCCGGGACGCGGCGGGTGGTGGGGCGGGTGGTGGTCAGGCTGGCGGTGCGGCCGGTATTCGGCGGATTCTGAAGAGTCCGGGCGGGGTACAGCAGGCGATGCTGGTGTCGGAGATCCTGAACCGTCCTCGGATCTTTCGGCGTTGATTGTGTGCACGCTTGACAGTCGGCGAATTGCCGGGTATTCAGGGTGTTTCTGGTTTCTTCCGACCGCTGATTTGTGAATTTTTGGTGCAAGCTGAGGCCCGCATGTCAAAAGATCGTCGCATAGACATTGAAGAAGTTGGTGCAGTGACGGTTGTTCGGCTGCTGGAAAAGAAGATTCTGGACGAAGCCAACATTGACGCCCTCGGACAGGAGCTCTACGCCCTGGTGGACAAGGATGGTCGTCGCAAGGTGGTGCTGGATTTCAAGGCGGTTGAGTATCTTTCCAGTGCTGCTTTGGGGAAGCTTGTCAGCATGGACAAGAAGATGAATCTGGCGAAGGGCAAGCTGGTGCTCTGCAATATCCGCAAGGACATTTTTGAGGTCTTCAAGCTGCTGCAGCTGCCCAAGGTGCTGACGATTTGTGATGATCTGGATTCGGCGATTGCCAAATTCTAGGGATTTGCGGGGGCTGTGTACTGGATTGAGCGGGAGGGCCTGACCGCGATGTCGGATCCTGTTCATTTTGAGGTGCTGATTCCCAGTCAGATGTCGGCTGGGATGGAGGTGCAGGACCGAGTGATTGGTCTGATGCACGACCTGCAGTTTTCATCGCGTGATGTGTTTGCGATGCGGCTGTCGCTGGAAGAGGCGATCAGCAATGCCATTCGTCACGGCAACAGGTATGCGGCTGACAAGCGGGTCTGGATTCGCTGTGAGCTGTCTGAGGTGTTGATTCGGGTGACGGTACGTGACGAGGGTGCGGGCTTTGATCCGGGGCAGGTTCCGGATCCTACGCTGGACGAGAACCTTGAGCGTCCGAGCGGGCGGGGTTTGCTGCTGATGCGGGCATATCTCAGCGAGTGTTCGTATTCGGATTCTGGCCGGTGTCTGACTTTGGTTCGTGAGCGGAACAGTCCGTTGCCGATTGTTCCCGACTAAAACCGGTTTTCTCAGGAATCCTGCCAACGCCGTCCCTGCCAACTCGAACCTGTCCTCCCTCCGCGATATATTCCAGCCCCATCAGCTCTGTCAGCAGCCCGACTTCTTTTGCGAAGTCTGTGTCTGCCGACGGTGCCAAAAAATATACGGTCGGTGTTCTGTTTCCAGTTTTGGCGGCATCAGCATGAAGATCCACGAGTATCAGGCGAAGCAGTTGTTGCGGGCTGCGGGCGTAGCGGTTCCTCAGGGCGTGGTGGCTCGCACACCTGAAGAGGCGATTCAGGCTTTTAATTCGCTGGGCGGCCCGCTGGCGGTTGTGAAGTCTCAGATTCACGCTGGTGGTCGTGGCAAGGGGCGATTTATTGAACATCCAGAGCAGCGTGGTGTGGTGCTGGTGCGTTCTGCAGAAGAAGCCGGCCAGAATGCGGCTCGCATGCTGGGCAGCACGCTGGTGACGATCCAGACGGGAGCGGCCGGCAAGCAGGTCAGTACGTTGTTTGTCGAGCAGGGCCTGAAGATTGCTCGCGAGCTGTATCTGGGGATTGTGGTGGACCGCGAGGCTGGTGGTCCGGTGCTGATCATGTCATCTGAGGGTGGCATGGAGATTGAAGAGGTAGCGCATCATTCACCTGAGAAGATTCTGCAGGAGCCATTTGACGCGGTCGCGGGGCTCTACCCCTATCAGGCTCGCAAGCTGGCCTATGCTTTGGGTCTGGATGCTGCAGCGGTCCGCAGTGCAGAGAAGTTTCTGCCCAGGATCTGCAGGTTCTTCGTGGACTATGACTGCAGCATGACTGAGATTAATCCGCTGGTTGTGACGGAAGACGGTCAGCTGTTGGCGCTGGATGCGAAGGTGACATTTGACGACAACGCTTTGTTCCGTCACAAGGATGTGGTGGCATTGCGAGATCTGTCCGAGGAGGAACCGGCGGAGGTGCGGGCTGCCGACACGGGGCTCAGCTATGTCAAGCTGAACGGCAACATTGGATGTCTGGTGAATGGTGCTGGTCTGGCGATGAGCACGATGGACCTGATCAAGCTGCATGGGGGCGAGCCGGCCAACTTTTTGGACGTGGGTGGTGGTGCTGACGAGGATCAGGTGACTGAGGCCTTCCGCATCATTTTGGCGGACAGCAACGTGAAGGCGGTGCTGGTGAACATTTTCGGCGGGATTATGCGGTGTGACATCATTGTGTCGGCGCTGCTGAATGCCTATGAGAAGGTGGGTTTCAACGTGCCGCTGGTGGTGCGTCTGGAGGGCACCAACGTCGAGAAGGCTCGCGAGATGCTGCAGGCCAGTGGTCGACCGATCATTGCTGCGACGGACCTGACGGATGCGGCTCAGAAGGTTGTGCGGGCATTGAATGCCTGATTTGTGTTGCTGATTTTTTCGATCACTGAACTCTGTTTGCGAAAACTCTGTCATGAGCATTCTGGTATCGAAGGCCACTCGAGTCATTACTCAGGGCATCACTGGAAACTCCGGCCTGTTCCACAGTCAGAAGTGCCGCGAGTATGCGGCTGAGTGTCAGCCGGGTGTGGATGTGTTTGTCGGCGGGGTGACTCCGGGTAAAGGCGGCACAACGGTTGACGGTTTCCCGGTCTTCAATTCGGTGCGTGAAGCGCGTGAGAAGACAGGTGCCAACACATCGATGGTGTTTGTGCCTCCGCCGTTTTGTGCGGATGCGATTCTGGAGGCGGCGGATGCCGGGATGGAGCTGATTGTGGCGATCACCGAGGGTATTCCGGTGATGGACATGCTGCGAGTTCGTCGTGGTCTGGAGAAATCCTCAGCGCGGCTGATTGGTCCCAACTGTCCTGGCGTGATTACTCCTGGAATCGCCAAGATCGGCATTATGCCGGGATACATCCACAAGCCGGGCACGATTGGGATTATCAGCAAGAGCGGGACGCTGACTTACGAAGCGGCCTGGCAGCTGGGTCGTGTGGGTCTGGGGCAGAGCACAGCGGTGGGGATTGGCGGGGACCCGATCAACGGGACCAGCTACATTGAGCTGTTGAAGATGTTCCAGGATGATCCGGGGACTGAGGGTATTCTGTTGATTGGTGAGATTGGCGGCAGTGCCGAGCAGGCGGCGGCCGAGTACATCAAGTCGCATGTGACGAAGCCGATGGCTGGTTTTATTGCCGGCCAGACTGCTCCACCGGGCAAGCGGATGGGGCATGCTGGTGCGATTATTTCTGGTGGTGGCGGTACAGCAGCCGAGAAGATGTCGGCGTTGACGGCTGCTGGTGTTGTGGTTTCACCCAGTCCGGGCGGCATGGGTGAAGCGATGCTGCGGGCGATGCAGGGGCGTGGCTGAGGTGTGGCTGAGGCTTTCAGCGGCGTGCAGCCTGTTTCAGCTTACGGGCTGAAGATGGGTTGTCCGTCGCTGGCAGGCAGAGTGAATCCATCGGGGCTAAGTCTGGTGCGAGGGTCGATGCCCATGGTGGCCAGGATGGTGGCACCGAAATCTTCCGGGCTGACGGGCCGATCGCGGACCCAGGCGGCTGTTTCATCAGACGCCCCATAGACGGCTCCGCCAGGGATACCGGCTCCTGCCAGCATGGCTGAGTAGCAGTTTGGCCAGTGGTCTCGACCGATGGCTGAGGCTCCGCGGCTGATGCGAGGTGTGCGTCCGAATTCACCGGCCATAACGACGAGTGTGGAGTCGAGCAGGCCGCGTTCATCGAGGTCTTCGAGGAGTGTGGCCATGGAGGCATCAGCGCGCGGCAGTGCCCAGCCCAGTCCGTTCCAGCCGTTGTCGAAGATGCCGATTCCGGCATTGCCGTGCATGTCCCAGGTTTCGACGCTGACGAAGCGGTCATTGGGAGCCAGTCCCATCCAGGCGACAACGCTGACGAGCCGGACACCGGCTTCGATCAGTCTGCGTGCGAGCAGCAGATTTTGTCCGAACGGGTGTCTGCCGTAGCGATCGCGGACGTGTTCGGGTTCAGCATCCACGTGGAAGGCGCTGGCGGCTGCGTTGCTTTGCAGCAGATTGAAGGCGCGATTCTGTAATTGCTGCAGTCGAGTGCCGGCGGGATCCGGAGCTGTGTTGCTGGAGTTGGCTGTGGTGTTTTGCAGCAGTAGCCTGCGAGCCTCAAGGCGACTTGTGGTGAGTTCTGGAGCTGAGGCGAAGGGGGTTGGTCGGAAGCCGGGCGTGGCGGGGTTATCGGCGTGTTGTTCGCCGATCAGCAGCGGGCTGACGCTGGTACCGAGGAAGCCGCCGCTGAGCCATGCGGATTCTGCGGGGGCCGCGCCACCGCCGAATTTCTGCAGCCAGACGTAGGACGGCATCGTTTCGTGTGCGGGCTGCAGGCGAGTGATGATGGAGCCGAGAGAGGGTGAATCTTTGCGGGGCGAGGAGGATCCGGCGAGCAGCATTTCGTTGGCGACGTTGTGCACGGGCACACGATGGCTCATGGAGCGGATGACGCAGTACTTGTCGGAGACAGCGGCGAGATTCGGCATGAGTTCGCCGACGTGGAAACCGGGAGTGGCTGTGGCGATCGGTTTGTAGGGGCCGCGCAGGTCAGCCGGGGCGTTGGGTTTGGGGTCCCACGAATCCAGCTGGCTGAGTCCGCCGTACTGAAAAACGAAGATGCAGGATTTGGGAGCTTTGCTGGCCTGCTGGTCGGCGGCCAGCAACAGCGGCAGGTTGAGCAGTCCTGGGATTTGAGTGCCAGCCATGCCGATGGCCCCGGCGTGCAGCAGCCGCCGTCGTCCGGGAACTTGTTGTGGCGAATTGGCTGGCAAGGGAATGTTCGTGTGGCGGGACTGGAATTTGGCAGCAGCGGACTGTGTCGACCTGGCAGCCTGACCGGGCCTGCAGCAGTCATGCTGACGTTTTTGGTACACGGAATCAAGCAGAATGCGGAATGTGCGGGAAAACGCGACCGGGGCCGGCATTCCGGTTTCAGGATTCACTGGCTGGATCCCGCGTGACGACTGGCTGACCAACGACGAACAGCGGGCGATTATCAAGTTCCACTGCGATCGTCTGCTTGAAGGCTGTCGACGTCTGGCATGGGTGATGACGGACGCCGGCATCGTGACCAGCAGTCCCGGCATCCGTGGCAACTTGCTGTGTCCCTGCGGCACCTGCGGCAGCCTGTACGTGGCATCCGGCCGGGCCGCGCGAGGTCGCCACCAGCAACTCAACACTCCGTTTCCGGATGACTCAGAAAAATCTCTCTTGCAAGTTCCGGACAACGAACGACAATTCACTGTTGACTCAGGTGTCTCTGAAATGCCGTGCGTAAGTCGTGTTCACACAGTCAGGGCAGGAACGATGATCAGCGCTGTTTCTCTTTCAGAAGCAGATATCCTTGAGGAACTTGTCCGGCCTGATGACAGTTCGCTTAGTCTTCGTGTGGCCGAAGAGTTGCTGGCAATTGGATTTAGCAGCTCAGCCAAAGAGGCTATCCGCGAACTCCTGCAAAAGAATAATTCCGGAACCATCACGGACGCTGAAAAAGAGACTCTGCAGAATTACACTCGCGTTGGCCAGTTTCTTGACCTGCTTCAGGCAAAAGCCAGATTGTCCCTGATGCAAAGTGGGTCCTCGCTGTGATCTCAGCGATCATGCGGGAGCAGGTTCGACAGCGGGCTGCAGACTGCTGTGAGTATTGCCAGATGCCCCAGGCACAAACTCAGTTGCCTCATGAGGCTGATCATATCCGATCGCTCAAACACGGTGGTGCAACTTCTCTGGAAAACCTCTGCTGGGCCTGTGCTCTGTGCAATGGTTTCAAAGGCAGCGACATCGCCACATATGTTCCTGGAACAACGGAACTGACTCGCCTGTTCAATCCACGTCTTGACCACTGGCATTCACACTTTTCCTGGCAAAACGCCGTGCTTTTTCCCGGCACAGTCATCGCGGCGGCGACAATCGGATTACTGCGGATTAATTCCGATCGCCGCGTGTCGCACAGGCAGCTGCTGATCAGGTGCGGCCTGTTCCCTGAGCCGCAGCATCGTGAGGCATCACTTCGGATCAGTCCGGAATAAACTTCTGCCAGCGTGCCTGAGCGCGTGCCCCGGGGGGAAGCCGACGACAGATTTTCTGAACCGAACAGTGCGGGGCTCCGGCCCGGCACTGTGTCTGCTTTCGGCAGCGACTTGTGTGTCGATGACCGTCACGCG
>JBJTPZ010000611.1:0-2835 GCA_046075365.1 Planctomycetaceae bacterium | reverse complement strand
TTCCAGTGCAGCCTGCTGGGCAGAAACAACAGTTGGCAGCAACACCAGACAGGCCAGAAATCGGAGCATGACAAGAACACCGCGGTGGTTTGTAATGGCGGGTAAGGATTTATGGGTCAGGAAACCCGATAAAAACGACTGGACCCGGGCAGCACAAACGGGCGGTCTGAACCGCCCGTTTGCAGCGGGGCACGATCTGTTTGGTTTTGTGTTGCGGCTGGCAGCCGGCTATCCTATTTGGCCGGTTCGTCCGTCGGGGCGTTCAACGGGGCGTTCAACGGGGCGTTAAACGCCTGCTGGAACGCCGCAGTTCCGCCCACAACAGGCAGCTCCAGTGAAGTTTGGCTGAGGTCCACCGTCAGGATCGTTCCCGGATCAGGCCAGAGCGTGAAGTCGCGGTCCGATGAAAAGATCATCAGGCCGATTTTTTCACCCGCGGCAATCACCTGGTCGTCAGGCTGCAGCGTAAACGTCAGGTCATAGAACTGGCCCGGAGTCAGTGAATCACTTTCGGTCAGCGAGGCATGATTCTGCGGATCGGCCCAGCCACGAGTGATTACGTCGTCGGTGATCGTTCGGCTGTCTGTCCATGGCAGCGAGACCAGCCAGACCGACAAATTGGCTGCCGGACGACTGCTGGACAGTCGAATCTTCAGTTTGGCTGTGCCTGACAAGTGCAGCGACTGTTTGAGCTGGGCCGTCGCATACAGCAGGCGATGGTTGGTCCAGTCGGCCTTTGCCAGAATAGCGCCGCTGAAGGAAAAATTGTCGATCAATGATTCCAGCTGCTGTGCGGCGGGTGGCGCGGCCGGGTCCGCCAGTGTGAGCGGCCCCGCTGTGACACCGCCAGGCTGCGGCTGCAGCGTTACCGGACGGGCTTCCGGGTGCGGATAATCAGCATACGACTCCGGATTGCCCCGGGTAGCGCCTTCACGCACGATCCACGATTTTGGATCCTTTTCAACCCCGTTTTCCACTCCGTACAGGTAGCGAGTGAACCAGCGGTTCATTTGTTTCAGCGGCGGCGGCCCGCCATGGCCTCCCTGATGAAAGTAGATCTGGTGCGGCAGTCCTTTGGCTTTGACAGCTTCGTAAATGCGCACACTGTGTTCTGGCATTACGTTCCAGTCGTTGAAGGCATGCGCCATCAGCATGGCAGCCTTCATGGGGCCAAGCTGATTCAGATAATCACGAGCTTCCCAGAACTGGTTGTAGTCCCCGGTGACTCGATCCTGAAACCGGATCATCTGCATTTCACGATATTCACGGTCACAGTAACCGCGAGTGGCAGTGGGGCCGCTGGCAATGAAGTCATACAGTACGTCGATGTCTTCGCCCATGTAACCACCCGGATGTCGCACCAGACCGTGTGAACGGTAGTAGTGGTAGTAGGAAGTGTTGGGGGCGACGGGAATGATGGCTTCAAGACCAGCAACCCCGGTTGTGGCAGCAGCCAGTGGCAGCGTGCCGTTGTAGGACGTACCGGTCATCCCGACTTTGCCTGTGCACCAGGTCACCTCAACCTTTTCGTTTCCATCCGGTGTGGTGTAGCCGTTGGCGCGACCATTCAGCCAGTCAATGACGGCTTTGGGTGCGAGCGATTCATTGATGCCTCCGACCGTTGGGCAGCCCTGCGATCGTCCCGTTCCGGGCGAACAGGAATGAACCACCGCAAATCCTCGCGGCACCCAGTCATTCACATGCGAATCAGAAATCTGCTGCATGCCTTCCTGATGCGGGATGGGTTTGGGAGTCTGGTGTCGGGCGGGCGGCACGTTGAGTTCGTGTCGGGGATTCCAGAAGACATCCGGGGAATTTGACCCGGTGCCGGCGTAGTACGGGCTAGTTTCGTAGACGACCGGCACCTTCAGATTTTCGGTCTGCGTTTGTTCAGGCCGTGTGACGTCCACATGCATGCGGTCTTTGCGTCCGTCGCCGTCCGAGTCAAATTCGGTTTCCACCCACAGATTCTGGCGGATCCATTTTTTTGAGTCTTTGAAGGCGGGGACAATCTGTGCTTCGCCATCTTTGAAGACGGGACCGGCTTTTTCGGTGGTTGCCGTTTCGTCAGCGGCAGCGGTGCCGGTGGCCAGGGCAGCCAGCAGCAGGACGGACTGGAAGCGGTACAGTCTGGACACCGGGCGTTCAACTTGCATAGCGAATTCTCGTGAGAGCCGGACGAGACGAACAGTTTGATGTTTTGGGCAGCATCGGTGGTGATGGCTGCGGTATGTGGAGATTACATCAGCGGCGAATGTTTTGCACGCGACTGGCGGGGGGGAAATAGTGGGTGGTGGGTGGTGGGTGGTGGGTGGTGGGTGGTGGGTGGTGGTCTGTGTTCGGTTTTCGGTTTGGCGAGCTGGGGACGGGAGTCCGCGGGTGATTTGCTGGCTGTTTGTCTCACGCGAAGCCGCGAAGACGCGAAGGAGAGCGGACTGGGGCTGCTGTGGCGTGTGTTGAACTGCCTGCTCTCCTCTCAACTTTCTCGAATCTACTCTCTATGGCATGGATGCCATCGCCCCCTCACCCCCGACCGCTCTCCCCCGGTGGGGGCGAGGGGAGGAAGTGTGTTTGGTGTTCAGTTTGGCGAGCCGAGGACGGGAGTCTGCGGGTGGTTCGCCTGGTAGCTCGGGCTTTCCAGCCCGAGATCTGTCCTCTGCGTTTGGCATGTCTGCAGAGCGCCGCAAGGGCGGGGGTTCTGCTGGCTGTTGGACTCACGCGAAGCCGCGAAGCCGCGAAGGGGAGCAGACTGGGGCTGCTGTGGCGTGTGTTGAACTGCCTGCTCTCCTCTCAACTTTCTCGAATCTACTCTCTATGGCATGGATGCCATCGCCC
>JBJTPZ010000610.1:0-12820 GCA_046075365.1 Planctomycetaceae bacterium | reverse complement strand
TCGCCTTCAATGCCAGTGCCCGCAGTATTCAGTCGGCCTTGAATACCGTCCTCGGCTCAGCAGGAACTGTCACTGTGGCACGACCAGGCGCCTCCGGTGCCAGCACTTTTGATGTCACGTTTTCTGACGCACTCGGCGGCAAAGACCTGCCTCTGCTGACCATCCGAACTGATATCGACACACCCGTCGCCGGCGGAACCTTCACACTCAGCTACGGCGGACAGACCACCTCACCCATTAGCCTCGTTGACAACACATCGTCTCAGGCTTCCCTGATTCAACAGGCACTGCAGGCGCTGACGACCGTCGGAACAGGAAACATCAGCGTCAAATATGACAGTACCTCACTGAACTCAGACGCCTCCCCGCGTTTTCTGCTGACATCCGGATCGATCAGCGTCGAAAATATCACCGCCAGCGGCACCAGCCTCACCAACGGTGCCAGCCTCACCCTTGCGACCGCCTCCGGTTCAACCAGCAGCGTCAATGAAGTGCAGACCATTGAACTGCAGACCGGAACGGCCAACGGAACATTCACACTTGCCCTCGCCTTCAATGGCAACACATATCAGACCACAGCACTCCCATTCGACGCAACGGCTGCAACCATACAGTCCGCCCTGAATACCGCCATCAGCGGCGTCGGCTCCGCCACCGTCGCTCGCAGCGGAACCGCCGGTTCAGCCACGCTGACGATCACCTTCGGCGGAGGCCTCGGCGGAAAAAATCTCGATCCCGTCGCTGTTACAACCAGCACTGTTACTCCGACAGCCGGAGGATCTTTCACTCTCACCTATGGCGGACAGACAACACGCCCCATTAATCTCGTCACTGGAAACTCAGTGCAGGCCAGCCTGATCCAGCTTGAACTGCAGCGTCTGTCGAATGTCGGAAGCGGAAATGTGGCAGTCAAATGGGACAGCACTTCGGCAGTCCAGCAGCCTCGCTTTCAAATCGCACTGACCGGAACACTCGCCGCGACCGCAGCTTCCACTTTTTCAGTCAATGGCAGCGGGCTTAGCAACGCCATAATATCCACCTCAGCTCTGATCACCGGAGAGCCTGCAATTGCCGAAAAGCAGCGGATTGTGATCAATACCGGTACAGAAACGGGAACGTTCCGACTGGTCGTACCCGTCGGCAGTTCTGTATACCAAACGCAGGCCCTGTCGTTCACGGCTGCCGCATCCGAAATTCAGACGGCACTGAATTCAGCACTGGCGTCGATCGAAGCATCTACCACCGTAGATGCCAGCACCAGCAGCGGCCAGCTGACACTCGATATCACCTTCGGCGGCAAACTGACGGGCATGGATCTTGCAGCAACCAGAGTCCTGACGCAGGCTGATGCACCTGCACCCTCAGGTGTATTCACACTGTCATACAACGGCAAAACGACCGGCAATATCACGTACTCAGCAGACACACAGGCTCAGGCATCCGCCATACAGTCGGCTCTGCGCGGTCTTCCCAGTCTTGGCACCGACAGCGTCTCGGTGGCTTACGACACCGCCTCTGCACCGGGAACAGCGAAATACCTGATCACATTTTCCGGACAACAGGCACGCAGCAATGTGCCTCAGATCTCAGCCGACTTTCCATCCCTTTCCCACGCCAGTATTGCCACCGGCACAAAGATCCCAGGTATTGCCTCACGCGGTGAAACGCAGCGGGTCCGCGTTCTGACTTCCGGAAACTCCAGCACCTTCACTCTGACTGTCCCCATCAGCGGAACAAATTTCACCACGGCCGCGATCTCCACTTCAGCGGGAAAAGACGCCGTTCAGACCGCCCTGAACAACGCCATCGCCACAGCCAGCGGGGCCACCATCACCGTCCTTTACTGGAGCGGCACGGAACTTCAGGTCCAGTTCGGTGGAAACCTTGCTGGCACCGACATCGCTGCCATGACCGGCACTGCCACCTCTGACGTAACCCCGGCACGACTGACGCAAACCGTCACCGGATTCAACCAGCCGGAAGTGCCTGCCAGCTCACAAATTCTGGTCGTGGATTACAAAACACATTCGTTGCAGGTTGCCACGGGACCAGACACTCACATCACGCTCACCCACGACGGTGCTCGCGGCGAACTCACGGAAGTGGCCGGTACGATGCACATCACACTGCTCGATGACACCGTTGTAATCGATGGGTCCGCAGCGATTAAGATGTTCAGTCAGCAGATCCAGCTTCGCAGCCCCCAGAACCAATACACCGAACTCGACTCGAATGCCCTGGAGGTTGGAGTTTACGGCTCTGTTTCGGTGTCAGCCAATGGTCAGACTGCCAGGCTTTCCGACGTCACGATGGGGCTGGCCTGGTACACTCCGCAGATGCCGGCAGCCGGGGACAGTCGAAGCTGGCTGGGTCTCAAGACCTCCGGCGGCAAGGTCGCCACCGGCAGCAGCGTCGGAACCGTCGGCTTAAGCGATGTCGTCGTCAGTCTGAACAAGGGTTATGGCTCCCTGAACTCTGCCGCCAACACAACAGTCGTCGACTTCCGGCAAACGTTTGAAAGTGCCGCAGATCTGCACGACGGGTATCTGGATATTGACACTGGACGACTGGACGCTGACCTGCTCCAGCCCATCACAGTCCGGATTGACTTTGATCGCGATCAGGTCTCAATGTCGGCCGAGGTTGAACTTGTTGTGGCCGATTTTTTCTTCACCCAGGGCACGTTCACGTGGACCAGCACCACCGACACAGTTCAGGTTGCCGTCCCTGGCACCAATGCACAGTCCAGCGTTGCCGTCAGTGTAAAAATCCTGAGCATCACAAACGCTGCGGTGTTTGTCGGCAGTAACTATCACCTGCCCAACGATACGGGTGTCAATCCTGCTCGCCAGGGCTTCGATCTCTCTGGTGTGAACTTCACTTACGTCACAATGACCGAAACTGGAGGTCAGGCACGCGTCTGGACGGCTCTGCGTGCCACGGCTGCACTTGGCGGTGTGACTGGATTCAGCGAGTTTTCCATTCTGACTGCAGATCTGGGCGTTCAGATCAACACCGCAGCCTCTGACAAAAGTATCATCAGGTCTGCCACTTCTCAATACGGAGCCGGCAACCTGCAAATCAGCTTCGGAAGTGAACTTCGCGAACTGACCGGCACAGCCTTGCTCGATATTGCCGGCGACGTGCAGGTGCACGGTGGCTTCGCGTTTTCCCAGTCAACCACGGCGAAAACCATTACGGTATCGAAAGGCACCTCGCACACCACAAAATCCGTGACGGTAACCACCTTCGGCTTTCATAACCTGAGTGCATTCTTCGGAGCCGGCCCGTACTTCCGGGACAGCGATCACAATGGCAGGATCGACGGCGACGACACCGAAAACCCAGACGCTTCGGGTTTGCTGTTGTCAAATGGCAGCCTCGCGGTTGCCTGGTTCACCCCCGTCAGCGTCACGGATTCCGCCCGATATTACGCCGTGCATGCAGTCCTGTCGGACATCAGCATGCCCGGACTGATCAACTTGTCTGACGATTCTTCGTTTGCACTGGACGCCAGCGGATACCGCATCGAACTTAACAAAGGCAACGCGGCGGCGGCGGGAGCGGCAGTGAACTTTGCCAGAAGCTACGAGACAGCACCGAATGCCCGAGACGGCGTGCTTCAGGTTGCCACTTCCCCGACAACCTCAGTCACGTTCTCCTCGACATCTGCACTGGAACGCGTTGCCATCGAGCACGCCATGCTCAAAATCTCGGATTATGTCTACGCCTCAGGCGGATTCGCCATAACACGACAGCAGTTGACCGTCACACTGAACAATTCCCTGCATACGCAGGTTGCAGTCAATGCCATGGTCTTCGGCGCCGGAAATGTCAATGTGTTCGTCGGCAGCGGACCATACTTCCAGGATTCCACACACGACGGCACCATCGACAACGACGACGCCCCCAATCCTGACGCTGCAGGTCTGGCCATTGAAAACGCCAACTTCGCCCTCATGCTGATGTCACGCACAACGGGTGGAGGAACGGGGCCAAAATACAAAGCCCTTAAAGCCACTGCCAGTCGCGTCGGGCTCGTGGGCCTTGACAGTGTCACCATGTCTGCCACCGACCTCCAAATTGAATACAACGACGTCGCCAACCCGTCTGACTCATCCGACACCACAGTCGTCGACTTCACTCGCCTGAACGGAGGCCACTACATCGCCGACACCGGCGCTGGATCACTGACTTTCGACTACAGTCAGGCACGCCTGCTCGCACAGGTTGGATTCGCACAGTTGCGAATTGAATCCAGCGTGTTCATTCAGGGAGGGCTGGCGTTCACAAAAGCTGCCCCGCAATCCGTCATCATGAGTGACGGCTCGTCAAAAACAGTGAGCGGATTCAACCTTGGCGCCAGTGACGTGATGGTATTCGCCGGCACCAACGGTCCGTACTGGCTGGACCCTGCAGGCCAGCAAACCAACTCCAAAGCGATGGGCGTCGCGCTGCAGAACACCAGCGTTGCTCTGACTGTACTGAACCCAACGGCCACAAGTGACAAAACACGATATATCGGCCTTGACGCCAGTTCCGCATTCTTCGGCTTCGTCGGTTTCAATGCGTTCAAACTGGAAGCATCAGCCATCTCGGTCAAGTTGAATATCGCATCCGGCGGCGGAGCCACATCAACATCTCCCGTCGTGAACTTTGATGCCACCTTCAACACGCAATGGGCACAGAACCGCGTTTTTGATGACAACAATAACGGTGTCGTCACGGTCGGAGAGCTGAGGCAGCGTTCGGGCTTGAGTGCTTATGCCAATGGCAGCCATGTTCTGTACACATCCCAAACCAGCGGTACCACACCGGTGACGTGGTCTCAGCTGCTTGCCGCACTGGATACAGGGAATGGCACCAATAACACACCAGACGGCCTGCTGCAGGTAGACGAAGTCAAAGCATTTTTCACTTCCAGCTACGACTCGGTGGCGTCGACCGCAGACACAGACCTCGATGGAATTCTCGAGCTGGGCTATGGTCTTAGCACCGGAGCCTCAGACGCTTTCCTGCGAGAAACACGTCGACGCATTCACGTTTCCGCCGACAATGTCCTGCTGAATGTCAGCCAGTTTATCTATGTGAATGGCAACGTCGCTCTCGATATCGGCAATCGGGCCACGGTCAAAGTAAACAGCGGGGTCCCGACATCCATCGCAGCCCTGATGGGAAGTGGCACACTGCAGTCTCTGCGCAATGCACTGACTTCCTTCTCGACCGAGCTGCACGCTGCAGAGTCCAGCATTGATGCTGCTTTCGAAGCCATCGTGAACCGGATCCAGGACCAAATCAATACGGTGTGCAGTAACATTGCCGATGCAATACTGCAGCAAATCAATGACAGGATTGAGCAGCTGCAGTCAGCTGTCCGGACACTTTCCACGAATTCCCTGAATTTTGTCACCAGCACTCTTTCCGACACCTTGCTGCAGCCCGTACTTGATGAACTTTCTGATGCTTTCCTGAGTGTGGCTCCCGATCAGCCATTGCGCGGTGTCGTTAAATCGATCATCACAGATCCCATGGAGGAGTTTCTGCAGGCAGCATTCGAGGAAATGTTGCAGCAGGCACTGGGTGACGCAGTGGCTCCGCTGGTCGCCGGCGTCTCAGACGCACTGCAGGCAGTCACAGACAATCTCGGACTCGGCGAAGAAAAGATCAAGGCAGCCATCATCGCATCACTGCAGCCGCAGGTCCTGCTGATCCGCTCCAAACTTGATGCACTTAAGTCCGGTATTGACAGTCGTCTCGCACCGGTTCTGAGCCGGCTGAATCAAATTGCCAGCATGACCATCGGAGACAACTTTGGTACCATCGGAGGCATTGAAACCGAGATCACAACGGTCGGTGTCAGTAATGCACGAGCTTTCATCGGCCAGCCCCCTGCCGGAGGACTCGACTGGACTCGCCCCCTGAGCAGCCAGGATGCCATCGGACTCTTTGTAGATAACTTCAATCTCGCAGTCGGCATCTTCAAGCCGACCCTGAGCAAGTCGCTGCCCGACTTCACGGCCGCACGCATGACCATTGGGGAGGCTGGCTTCACGGATGGCGGTGCCAATGTCCTGACACTCACAGTTGAAAACGTCGAAGTACAGATCAATACCGGAAAGCCGCTGATCAGCGGAGCTTCGATCCTCAAGAACGCTTCGATCGACTTCCCCGCAAGTTTCCCGGCAACAGCCCCGGAACAGTCCGGCTATGCAGTAGCGACCGGCACCTCAACCAGGCCCGTCTATCTGGATTTTTCTCAGGAAATCATCGAAGCAACTGTCGGAAACGTCACGATTGCAGTCTCGGACTTCATTTACCTTGCCGGCAGTATCTCGCTGCGCAAAGAGGGCGCCAGAACTGTGCGGGTGACAGACGGACCCGCTGCAGGCCTTTTGAAAGCGGGGCTGGACGTCCTTGGAATCACGCTGCCGCCCGGAACCAGCATTCCAGCAACCGGGGCGAAGTCCACCGAGGTCGAGTTCCTCACCGTTGGAGCCGCAGACCTGACAGGATTCATCGGTGTAGGTGGCCCTCGCCGAAAAAACACCCGATACAAACTTCGCGTCAGCGACGCCGCAGAAACACTCACACTCGGATATGCCACCCACTCAGCACAACTTGTCATCAGTGACAGTGACACCGACGCCGCGCTCCGAGTAAAGCTTGTGGAATCGCTGGCCGCGCTGGACTTTTCGCAGGAAGACATCCGGGTCACCGGCGGACGCCAGTTTGGCTTCACAGTCGAATTCATCAACAGCCGGTCAGGTACCAACGTCTCCGGTCTCACACTGCTTTCCAGCTCATCACCCGCCACAACACTTTCAAAAACGGCGACGGGGGAAACAAACGAGAACGCCATTGGGCTGGTGGTGCAGGACTTCGACCTTGCCATGGCTCTGATGACACCCACAAATCCTCTGGAAACCGCACTGGGAATCAAGTATTTCGCTCTGCAGGGCAGCGCTGGCGAAATCTCCATGGCCGGCATTCCTGATCTGACTGCTGAAGCACGCCGACTGACCGTAGAATTCAACTGGTCGACGCCTGTTTTCTATGGCTTCCCTCTGTTCCCGGTGATCAATTTCGCCGGCACACCAGCCTTCGCCGGTGAAATAAAGTCGCTGTTCGACGAAAACAATGATGGCTCCGTTACGCGGGGCGATCTGGCCACACTCAATCACGTGCACAACACACAACTCGCATCCCTCGCCAGCACAGCCCTTAACGACAGCACCCCGGCAGATTATGAATGGCTGCTGTCAGTACTGGACGTCAACAATGACGGTATGATTGACCTCGCAGAAGCTCAGCAAGTCTTCGGAACCACTGCCGATGCGCAGTCGAAAGTATCCGCCGCCGATATCGACAAAGACGGTAAAATTGACCCCACCGGCTACGAGGTCTCAACAGGCGCTGCCCCCGTCTGGTTCAACATGGATTCCATCCTTGCCAAGGCAGCCGGCTATATCAGTCTCGACGTATTCGGTATGGCCACATTTACCGGAAATTTTGCGTTCGAACTTGGCCCGACAAAACAGGTTGAAATCGTCAACACCATTGCTGCGTCAGGGGCGCCGGATCGCCGAACCATCAGAACGATGACCATCGGTGCCTCATCCGTGTACGGCTTTATGGGCTGGGACGGACCATGGTTCATCGACGGAAACTCCGACGGCATTCTGAACCGCGGAGCCGATGGCAAGCCTCTGGCAGGGGAAACCAGCAGTTCCGCCAAAGGATTTGCCCTAAACAATCTCAGCGTCGGTCTGTTCGTTGGCCTTGACACATCACTCTCAAGTCCGGCAGGCTTTGCCGCCATGCAGTTCGATCTCGACAGCCTCGAAACTGTCGGACTGCCTTTTCTGCAGGTTGCTGCCACCATGCATGTCAGCCTGAACGTGGGCCTCAGCCTGAACTCCATCAGCGCAGTTAATTTCCGCGACTCGTTCGGCAGCAAAGCCCTCTTCGACCTTAACGCCGACGGTGACATCACAGTCTCAGAACTGCGAAAACTGCACGGCGCTGCTTCGTACGGCAGCCTCTATAGCGCCCAGGATTCTGCAGCTCGAGTACTTTCATTTAGTGCCGTGTTCGCCGCGATTGACTCGAACCACGAC
The DNA here is from genome assembly GCA_046075365.1 of Planctomycetaceae bacterium. GTDB lineage: Bacteria > Planctomycetota > Planctomycetia > Planctomycetales > Planctomycetaceae > SXXK01. Next base: position 4,703 of record JBJTPZ010000610.1, on the reverse strand, counting down.
AACCTGCTGTCCATTTCGGAAGCACAAACCTTCATGTCGGCCGACTGGCTGGCCAGACCGGCGGCCTATGATTCCGACGGGGACGGTTTTATTGACAACGGACTGGCCGTGAACACCGGAGATCCTGCAAATCCGGTCATGCTGACATTCGAAGATCTGCTGGTGGAAATTGAAATTGCCGGGACTATCACGATTAGCGCCGGCAGCATCTCTCTTGCACAACTGGCAGGCATCTTCTATCTGGAAGCCGACGCCAGTGAATTCAAACTGTTCGCCACCGCCACGGTGAAACTTGGCCCGGATATCTCTGCTGCATCGCCTTCAGTAACACTTGATGCAATTGCGGTCATCGTTATTAACTCCTCCGGAGCTGCAGCGGATCTGCGCAGCAGCACAAATCTCTCCGGAATCGGCATCACTTTCAACAGCAGCGCCGGAATTCGCCTGAACACAACGGAACAGGACCAAACAGTTGTCTTGCCGAAGCGGATCGTAGATTTCGTCAACAATTCCAACAGCCCACTCAAGCATGAGCTGCTGCTTCGCCTGCACACTGAACAACTGGACGTTTTTGACACAAATCGCGATGGTGTTATCACAGTCTCTGAACTTGAAGCACTGAGCGGCAAAACTGCATTTTCACCGCTCTACACGGTCAACACCTCCCGACAACTTTCCATCGATGTCACGACACTTGTCAACGCACTGGACGGCAACGGCAACGGCATTCTGGAGATTTCCGAAGCGGTTGCGTTTCTTTCTGCCGCAAATGCACACCTCGCTACGGACGCCGACCGTTTTTCCAGCGGCATTTTGACTGACGACCGCTACTTCCTTATCCCTCGAGCAATCGACCCTGAAAGCTCTGAAGGCGCGCCATACGCTGTCATTGAGGCCCACGGCGATATTTCCCTCAATGGCGTTCAGTTCGCCGCTGCGGACCTGCGAGTCTCTGTCGAGGGCTCCACATTCAAAGCCTTTATCGGCATCAACATCAATCTGGGGCCCTTCGGCTACGTCAAGGCGTTTGGCTCACTCGCCGCCAGCTCCGACGGTGTCGCCGGGATGCTTTTGGCAGATATCAGTCTCGGAAAATCGGCCAGCGGGCTGCAGATCGGTGGAACGATCATCGTTCAGATGAACACAGGAAATCAGGACGCCGTGATCGACAGCTATACCATCAACCAGCAAACGGGAACGGTTGACACCAGACTAACGCAAACCACGATTGCCGCGGGCAAAACACTGGTCAAACTGGGTGGCTACTTCACATTCGGGGGCAGCTTCACGCTTCGCGGCGAAACCGGCTTTGAAGTTGACTCGGGAAGTTCCACCAACTGTAGTTTTTACTTCACCACACGACTGACACTTGGCAACTTCGGCAGCTTCAGAGTTGAAGGCGCCGCCCGATATGCAGACGGAGTCTTCGCCGGCTGTATCAGCCTTGGAGTCCAGACGATCACTCGACCGCTACGAATTGACGGAACCTTCGTACTGCAGATCAACAGTGGAAATACACCAAAGTCCTTCAACATCTCAGACGGTTCAACAACCACAACTTTGACCATCCCGGCGAATACCTATCAGGTTCTGATCGGTGCATCCATGCAGATGTATGGATTCAGCGTCAGCGGAAATATTCAGCTTGGCGTGGTCAATGGACACTTCAAAATTCTAATCAACAACATTGATCTGGATTTTTTCAAAATCATTACCGTTCGTATCAACGGATATATCACTGATGAATCCTGGTCCATCACCGGTTCAGCTGGATGGAAGATCAAATTCGGTCCGCTGTCGATGTCCGCGTCAATGCAGCTCAGTATCAGCGGCGACTACGGCGGATCAGTCTCCGCCAGTGCCACCCTCAACGGCAATGTCTCTGCCAGCGTCAAAATAGCAGGAGTCAGATACAGCGTAACACTAGCGGACATTTCTGCCAGCGTCAGTTTCTCAATCAGCCCAAGCGATGTCCGGGCCTCCGCATCCCTGCGAGTAAAAGTGCTGGGGATTGTTATCAAAGGCAGCGTCAGCTGGTCCATGCAGATCTCGACAAAGACCGTCGCAGAGCCTGTGCTGTACTCACTGGACGGCGATACTCTGTATCTGAATATGGGTAGCCGCGCCAACCAGCGGGGCGCCGGGTTTGCCGATGAGCAAAACGAATCTTTCAGCGTTCTGTCCTACGACCCCGAAAATGATGCTGCCACAGATACATCACTGATTTACATCACGGCATTCGGCTACACAAAGACTGTAAGCAAGTCTGCGGTGCGGCACATTGTCATCCCCGACGCAGCGGACGGAGAAGACTATTTGCTGGTCGATTCCGATATCGATGCTGACGTGACCGTACATGCCGGTGACGGCGACGACGTCATCTATGCCTACAGCGCTGCCACATCCGGCACAGGCAACAGTCTGTGGGGAGGCAACGGACATGACGTGCTTCGTGGTGGCAACGGAAATGACGCGATTTATGGCGAATCGGGAGACGATGACCTCGGTGGCGGTGCAGGCAGTGACATCCTCGACGCGGGAACAGGAAACAACATCGTTTATGGCGATGATGACCTGAAGGACGCCACGAACAGTGACGGATCTTCAAACAACATTTTCAGCGTCGTCGAAGCCTCAGACGACGGCAACGACACAATCACGGTCGGCAGCGGACAGAATATCATCTTCGGCGGAGCCGGTGATGATCTCATTTCCGCTGGAGACGCAGTCAGCAGCTGGAACCCCTCACGTGAAACCCCGGTTGTTCGCAGAAACACCAGTGCTCAGACTGTCTGGCTGCCACAGCTCAGCACCAGCGGTGGATCGCCCATCTCCACAGGTGCCAGCCTGACCGTTAATGGCAACGCCGCCGCCGGAACACTCTTTTTTGAAAATGGTCTCTGGAAGTATGAGTTTTCCCAGTCTGAGACGGATAGTGATTCTCTGTCTCTCTACCTCACTGGCCCTTCTGCTGTCCCACTGACACTGCTCGTCCTGACAACGCTCGCTGATACCGTTGTTTTCACCGGATCTGGCTCGGATTCAGTCATCTGGACCGGAACCGGCGGTTCCGGCAAGACCTTCGTGTCAGGCGCTGCAGGCACTGACAAGCTGCAACTGCAAAACAACTACAGCGGCCTCACAATTACGCCCGGGCAGCAGTCCATTACCGTCGGGGCACAGCGTCTGTCATTTGACACCAGCCTTGACGACGTAGAAGTCGTGGATTCAGCCGCAACAACTGTTCTGGCAACGGCATCTGCCTCGTCCATGCAGTTCGACTCAGTCAATTTCTCGGTTCAGGCCACTGGTGTCGCAGACCTGCGAAACGCTGTGATTAACATCGCCAGCGGAAAGTTTACGCTCACCAGTGCTGGTGTGCTGGGAGTCGTGCAGACTTCTGTCCAGAGCCTCGAGGTCAGCAATTCGGGCACTGGAAGTGATGCAAATGTAGTCATTGCCGATGCTGGCGATCTGCGCATCAGCGGCAGCGGCATCAGCTCCAACGGAGGATCGATCACTGTGACCGCCTCCCCGACCGGGGGCGGGGCAATCACCATGGACGATTCAGTCGTAATCAATGCCGGAACCGGAAATGTCCTAATCTCGGCCCCGGGAAACATCACCCTTTCCAGTGTGCAGACAACCACCGGAAACATTTCTATCACCAGCACCGCTGGCGCGATTCTCAACGGCAGCACTCAAAATTCCAATCTTGTCGGAGGCAGTGGCAGCACGTTCGCACTCCGAGCCGTCGGTGGAATCGGGACAACCACGACACCGCTGCAAACAGCAATCCCCGTCCTGGCGTTTCAAAACACAACCGGTAACGTCAGCATCAGCAATACGGGGGGTCTGCGAATTGCCTCTGTGGACGGACTTTCCACCTCGACAAACACCGGTACAACAACACTCGTCGCCACCAGTCCGATTGTATTCGCTGTCAGCACGACCCAAACTTCGCTGTTGGTTCAGGCGACGGAATCAGCACCGACGGATTACGACAGCATCACCGTGAACGCGGGGGTCACCGTTACAGCCACCAGCGGAAATCTTGTTTTCGAAGCCGGGGACGCGATCCTGGTGGCAACCGGCGCAACAGTACAGGCAAATGCCGGCGAGATTATTTTCCGTTCCGGACTGAATGACACCGACAGCAACGGCAGTATGACACTGAACGGCGTTATTCAGGCTCTTGCTGCCGGACAGTACATCACCCTCGATCTGAACCAGACGCAGGGAGCAACCCAGTCAGCAACTGGAGCCTTAATCGCCTCCAGCCTGCGACTTATCAGTAACGGCAATACGGCCGCGTCCTTCGCACTGGGAACCAGCACGCTGAATGATGTGGATACACTCGCTGCAGAAACCAGCGGTGCCGTCACATTCAAAGATCTGGATACGCTCACCGTAGGCTCGATTACCGGGTCGTCCGGTATCGCTGCCATGGCAGGAATTTCGACATATGCCGGCGTCTCTGATTCGGCAGCTGTGTCCATAACGACCGGCGGAAATCTCACCATCAATCAGTCCATCGACACAATGGCAGGCTCCGCCAGCAATGTCGGAACGGTGACCTTGAATTCGACTGGAAACATCGTTCTGAACGGTGCCGGGAACATCACATCTGATGGTTCGGTGCTGCTTACGGCGGCAAACGGGATACAGACAGATGCGGATATCACCACCACAAGTGACAACGT
>JBJTPZ010000609.1:0-2261 GCA_046075365.1 Planctomycetaceae bacterium | reverse complement strand
GAGACGGGTGTGAGTGTTTTACCGAGCAGTGTTGTTTGCACCTGGGAATCCCTTGGGGCTGAGAAACTTTGGAAATTGGCGGGACTGACAGGGGGATACGGGTTTTCCCGTTCCGCTGAAAGGCGGAGAATGTGGTGCCGGCGTCTCCGCCGGGATCTCTGTTGACTCGTGGCAGTTTCACTGGAGGCTATCTCATGCGCAGCGACAATCCGACTCTGAAGGAAACCACATTTCAGGATCTGGGTGCGTTTTCTGAAACTGGCATGAACTGGGTGGACGGTGCGTCAGCGCGTTCGTCGGTGATGACAATTCAGGATTCATGCGGGGGCTTGGGGGGCGGTTGGTTTCACGCGAAGCCGCGAAGGGGAGACGCAAAGGTCTGTGGTCAGGCGAGCCGCGGACGGGAGTCCGCGGGTGTGAGAGCGGTGGGCGGCAGGCGTTCGATGGCATCCATGCCGCACGACCGGGTAATGGCGCTGCCTGCGTGCCTAAGAGGCCTGGCGTGGGGGCGGTTTAAGGGTGGTGTTGCCCCCTCACCCCCGACCCCTCTCCCCCGTTGCACGGGGGCGAGGGGAGGAATTGGTGTTCGAGCACGAGCACGAGCACGAGCACGAGGAATCGCCGAGGGGAGTGTTCGTAGCTCGGGCTTTCCAGCCCGAGATCTGTGCTCTGCGTTTGGGCTGCCTGGAGATGGGTGCACGGGGCTGGGGGGGCGGGTGGTTTCACGCGAAGACGCGAAGCCGCGAAGTGAAATGCACAGGGTTGTTGTGGTGTGTTTTGAGCTGCCTGCTCTCCTTTCAACTTTCTCAAATCAACTCTCTATGGCATGGATGCCATGGCCCCCTCACCCCCGACCCCTCTCCCCCGTTTCACGGGGGCGAGGGGAGGAATTAGTGTTTTTGGTGCTGTGGAAAAACGCAACAGCACCCCGCTCCCGTGGAAGGGGACGGGGGCGAGGGGAGGAATTAGTGGGCGGGCTGGGGGCTGCGACATGCGGCGGCTGCGGCGGCTGCGGCGGCATTGCGCTGGTCGCAGGCATGCGCTGACTGCCGGCGGACGCAGCGCTGAGGTTGTCAGACTAAGCGTGCTGTTCTTTTGTGGACAAGGCAAATGGGGCAGCTCGATTTGGTTCGGGGGCCGGGGCCGGCTGCCTGTGCTGCTCAAATCAGTTCGTGCATCGGTTTGTTGCCCTGGTCCACAAGGTACTGGGGGACTCCGGCAAGGTCAAAGATGCGGGTGTTCTGGGCGTCGATGCCGGCGCAGTGGTAGAGTGTGGCAAATACTTCCTGGAAGGTGACCGGGCGCAGCTGCGGGGTTTCGCCGTAGCGATTGGTGGAGCCGATAGCCTGGCCGGTTCGCATGCCGCCACCAAACATCACGGCGGTGTTGGCCTGTGGCCAGTGGTCACGACTGTTGCTGCCATTGATTTTTGGGGTGCGACCGAATTCGCCCCAGACCACGACTGAGACATCGCGATCGAGTCCGCGTTCGTGGAGGTCGGTGACAAGTGCCGCCAGTCCCTGATCCAGTCGCGGGCATTCTTCGCGACATTTGGGGAAGTTCATGCCGTCTCCGCCGTGCCAGTCCCAGCGGCTGAAGTTCAGCGAGACGAAGCGTGCTCCGGCTTCCACCAGTCGGCGAGCCACACAGAAATTCTCTACCATCGGCGGAGCTCCGTCACGCTGGAAGGCTTCGCTGCTGGCACCATAACTGGCGACCACTTGAGGATCTTCCTTTGACAGGTCCAGTGCATCGACCAGTTTGGAGGTGGTCAGGATGCCCATGGCCTGCTGAGCATACACGTCGAGACTTTCCATCTGCCGCCGCTGATCGGCGTCGCGACGAAAACGGTCCAGTGACTTCATCAGCGCTGTCCGATCCTGCAGCTTTTCCAGGGTGACACCGTTGAGGGTCATGTTTTCCGGTTTGCTGCGAGCTTCGCGGCCAACCAGGTTGAACGGCGCATGAGCCACACCGAGAAATCCGCCACCGCCGGGTTCGCCCCAGGTGCGGTTGCCCGTGTTGTACATGAGTGCCACGTTGGCCGGGATCGCCGGCGTGACCTGGCCCGCCATTTTGGAGACCCAGGCACCACCCGATGGCCAGCCGCCTGGAGGCTGGCGGCTGCCTTTGCGGCGACCGGTCATGCACTGGTATGCGTCATGCCCGCCGTCAGAATCGGACAGGGATCGCACCAGCACGAATTTGTCCATCAGCTGAGCCATGCGGGGGAAGAGTTCACTGACAAAGATGCCAGGCAC
>JBJTPZ010000608.1:0-18904 GCA_046075365.1 Planctomycetaceae bacterium | reverse complement strand
TTTATGTAGCTCGGGCTTTCCAGCCCGAGTTCTGCCCTTCTGCGATTGGGGTGCGGGCAGTTTGGCTCACGCGAAGCCGCGAAGGGTGGTGGGTGGTGGGTGGTGAGGGCGTTTTCGAGTACGAGTACGAGTACGAGTACCGTCCGCCAGGGCGGACTGAGTACGAGTACGAGGTGAGGCTTTTGTGATGGGTGTGTTTTTGCGTTTTTCGTGCTCGTGCTCGTGCTCGAATTTTTCCGGGTGGCTGCTTTCCGTAGCTCGGGCTTTCCAGCCCGAGTTCTGTCCTTCTGCGATTGGAATGCCTGGAGATCGCCGCTGCGGGGCTGGGAGGCAGTTTGTCTCACGCGAAGCCGCGAAGCCGCGAAGGAAGCCGCAAAGGGCAGTTGTCAGTTGTTTGTCCGGGACGGTGGTGCTGGTTGTCTGCGCAGCATTCGGCGTCCGAGTCGGATTGAGAACCAGGCACCGGCGATACTGCCACCGAGCGTCAGCGGCAGTGTCAGCAGAATCAGGACAGCCATGCCAGGGCTGGCGGTGTGTGGTCCGGCACCGAGCCGGACCAGCAGGTCAGCGGCGTCCGCCAGCAACTGTGTTGCCAACAGGCCGAGGATACCGCCGAGCAGCAGTCCGGCGAATACTGCAGCGGCGAGCAGGAAGCGGTGAGTCTGGCTAAGGGGTGTGGTTGTTTTGGCGGGCTGTGGCAGGGTTTGTGCGGTGGCTGGTGCCTGCCATGGATTCCATGAATTTTCCGGACGACGCCCGCTCACTTTGCTGTTCCTGGCTGCACCGGTTCCTGTTTCCACTGGAAGATCACGATGCGTCGGTCAAAGCTGAGACAGATCCGTTTATTGTCCGGGTTTGGGCTGAGCCAAAGTTCATTCTGTGTCAGTCCGGTGCTGGCATCTTCATACAGCATTCGACCTGACTGCACGTCGAGGACCTGTGTACCGACGGGAAAAGAGTAGCCTCCGTCTGGTTTAGGTGTGCGATTGCGGGACAGCAGTACCAGCAGCGGGCTGGTGGAGAGCAGAGGTCGTGCCTGGGTGCTGGTGAGTCCTCGCAGCTGCATGTGTGTCACCGGCTGCTGCCATGTCAGCTGGAAAGACTGCTGATCCACCGCATAGATGGCTCCGTGCACGTGCACGGCGTCAATCAGCGGGTTGAAGAAATCCATTGATGGATCTTCTTCTGAGCGGGCCTCGGGCAGTATGAGATATTTTCCCTGGGCCTGCTGGAGGTGCAGCTGTCGCGGTCGGGGAATCGGCTGGACCTGCAGATCGGCGAGAATGCGACCGGAATCGGATCGGAGCAGCAGCAGTCTTTGACCATCGGCGAGCACTGCGATGACGCCATCCTGGGGATTGCTGAAGACAGTGCGCCGGGGCAGCGTGATGGACCAGACGGGCTGATCGCGGAGCAGATCACGGGATTCAAGGACGGCCGACCCGGCAGTCAGTCGAAACAGCACGCAGCAGTGATCCTGCAGATCAACTCGCCAGATTGTTTCGCTGCCGGGTTCGACTTCGATATCTTCGACAGAGCTGCCGACATTGGCATTGGCTTCTGCCCACCAGTCGGGCAGGCGATTTGTTTCCAGCAGTTCGCCATCGACCTGTGATCGCACTTCGATGGTGCGTGCGGATTCTGAGAGAACGAGGAGTCGGCTGCCGGAGGTGAGCAGGCGAGCGTCCGGGGGGATACTGTCGCAGGCCCACAGTCTTTGGCCGGTTCTGGTATCGAGCATAGCCAGTCGTCTGTTGCTGATGAGCGGGACTCCAAACACCGAAGCGGGGCCAGCCGGGAAGTGTGCGCCGGGGTTCCAGGCGAAGGATTCGATGCGATCTTCGACGGGGATAAAGTCGCGCGGGTCAGGATTATCGGGGTCATCCGCCAGACTTTCCGGTTCGGCAATTTTTTGCCAGAGCAGCCGTGGTGCCTGGTCCGGGCCGATGTGGGCACCATCCACTGCCAGCAGCAGTCCTGGCAGGCAGAGAACAATGACGTTTCCGGATGTGAAGGCCCATGAATCTGGTCTGTATCCCAGGTAGTCGGCGGTCCCGACTTCCGGAGGTTTCAGCATCCAGCGAATTTTTCCGTGCGGATCAAACGCCGCCACCCGGTCTCCGGGCTGCACCCACATCAGTCGCCAGCCACGATAGAGTCCGCTGTTTCCAAAGATGGGTATGGCACGACGGGGAACTGCTGAAGCGAATTCGCGGACTGGCAGCATGGTGCGATCGTCTGAGGGTTCGGCAGTGATGGTGCCCTGCCACGGAGAATCCGGTGCTGTGGACAGTTTGGTGAAGTCGGTACCGGCCAGCTGCAGGATGGCCTGCTGTTCATCGGTTCCTGCCGGCTGCCAGCCTGTGGCGAGCTGATCACTGGCCTGCCACTGGCGGAGATCCTGCAGCCATGTGGCTGCCTGCCAGTGTGCTCCGGCCGCCTGCCAGTTTGCGAGCAGTTGTCGAGCGGACTGTTGTGCGACAGCTCCGGCCTGCTGAGCCGCTTCGAAGAGGGCGATGTCGAGTGTCACCTGAATTTCGCCGGCATCCCATTTCAGTGCTGCGTCATTGAGCAGTTCGACGGCGGTGCGCGGGAGTCCGCAGCGAATGAGCATTTGAGTGAACGCCAGTCGTTCCTGCTGAGACGGGAGATTGCGGGCGATGGCGGCAGCATCCTGAGCGACCATCTGCTGCACCTGGCTGCGTTCGCGGGGTGAGCGGGCGGCAAGGCCTCGCTGCAGGACTCCGGCAAGTACATCGGCTTCGCTGCGTTCGACGCTGCCGGTGGCAGTGGCTGCAGTGCTGGCTGTGGCCAGCAGCAGCAGTCGTTCGCGAACTCGATTTAAAAACTCGGGAAACGGCTGTGCTGCCACAAACGGCTCACCGCGTGCGATGAGTTCGCTGAGTTCCTGCCGCTGGCGGCGACTGCTGTCACGCAGCTGTTCTCCGAGTACAAGGGCGTCGGCTGGTCCCATGGTCAGCAGGGAGTGCAGCAGCGGAGCCAGTTCGAGATCTTTGGCGGACTGATCCAGCAGTTGCTGCAGTGCGGGAACGAGCTGTTTATTGCTGTTGTAATCGGTTCGCAGGATTTGCAGCAGCAGGTCGACCAGCATCATTCTGGCAGGTCGGTCAGCGGGCTGCTGAGTGAGATATTCTTCCAGCAGTTTTTGGGCATCCTGCTGTCTTCCCTGAACGAGAAATTCTGCGGCGCGTTCGGACGGCAGAGGCTCTGTATTGGTCACGGGCAGTCTGGCGATGGTTGTGAGTCCGGCGGACAGCAGGCCTGCAGGTGTGGCCAGCAGGTTTCCCGGCAGTTCATTTCCGGGCCATGCGAGTGACACGAGTTCGCGACCATTGCGAGTATCAAGAGTCACGATGGAAGGCGCATTTGTGGGGATCTGCAGGACGGTTCCATCGAAGCTGCAGGTACCGCAGGTCACACCGTGTCGCAGTTCGGTATTCCAGAGTGTCTGACCGCTGTTGAGGTTGAAAGCGGCGGCCGAGCGGTTGCCGATCAGAATGACTCGATCATCGGTGACTCCGGCTATGGCATGAAATGCGGCGCGTGGCTGAGTCCAGAGCTGTCGACCATCTGTGAGATTCAGGCAGAACATTCGATCTGCATCGCGGGGGGTGATCAGTACTTTGCTGTCGGCAATTCGCGGGAGGAAATCGATCCAGCGGTTCTGCTGATCAACAGAGGCTGCGGAGACCAGATCCATGGATCCGCGGAGTATCAGATCGGGGCCTCCGAGTTCCGGTCGCTGCACCAGCCCGCTGTATCGAAACACCCAGCGGATGCTGAGATCTTCGGCGGAGACTGCAACGAGACGATCATCGCAGAGCGGGCAGATCAGCAGGCCCTGAGCGAATGACGGCGTCAGTCCGGCGTGTTTCCTGAGCGGGTGCAGGCTGAGCGGACTTTCGGGCAGTGTGAGCAGTTGCGATGCGAGGATCGCGGGGTTGGCATCCGGCTGATCGGGTTTGGGTTCACCGATGCGAATCAGGTGAATGCCTTCGCTGTTTTCGGCCAGCACATAGATGCGGTTTCCCAGTACCAGCGGGGCACCGAGGAAGTAATAGCCTGCCAGCAGGTTTGCCTGTCCGCGATTGAGGGGATTGGCATCCTGAGTCTGACCGCCGGCCTGCCACAGGAAGACACCGGTCAGTGCGTCATAAGCGCGGAGGTAATTTGATGGCAGCTGCGGAATACTGGAATCGTTGAATCTGCGGAAGGCGCCGAGGTTATTTGCGGCCGACGTGCTTTCTTCGATGGTGTAGAGTGTTCGACCGCTGATGGCCATCTGTCCGCAGGTGACGGTCCGGATGAGCTGTTTGTAAAGTCCCGAGATCAGTTGTCGTGAGGACTGGATTTCGGTGGCGTCCGGATCACCCGGCTGATTTGGTCCAAGCAGTGAGCGGAGCGGGCGATCGGGTCTGACCACTTCCCAGACGAGTTCGCCGGACTGCAGGCTGCGTGCCTGGACTCCTGTGGGAGTTCTGACGTAACAGAGTTCTCCGGCAACGAGGAACCCGGCGGCAGGAACGACTGTGTTATTGAGCTTGAGGTCCTGCAGGTGAGCGTTATCGAAGGGATCGGTGAGGGCGGCAAGCAGGGGATTCAGCTGATCGGCGTACAGCACATCAGTCACTTCGAACAGGCTGGCGACCTGCATATCGCGAAGGCGCGGTGCATTCAGGTTTTGCAGACCGGTGCGACGATAATTTCCATTGGGCTGTCTCCAGCCTTCCGTCGAGGAACCTGAGGCTGCGGGTGAGGACAGTATTCGTTCGATCTCCGTTTGCAGCGAGCGGGCGACGGGGTCGGCTGCGACTGCGGCAGCCAGTTTGTCTCGGCGGGTGAGGTTGTTGAGGTCTGAGGCGTCATGCTTCAGTCCGGCCATGGCATAGCACCATGCGGTCTGCAGCAGCAGTCTGGCTGAATCACCTTCAGCCAGTCGTGTGCGTTCGAGCAGTACAGCGGATTCGACGAAGTCACCGCGATCCGCGAACAGGCGAGCCAGAGTTTTCAGACCGTTGCGTCCGGCCTGCGTGAACTGGTATCGCAGGGCCATGCGACGGAGCAGGCCGGAGTTGCCGCCGTTGAGTGCGGGCTGCATTTTCTGCACTGCGGAGGCTTCGAACTGGCGGGCATATTCGGTGCGGAATTCGGGTGCAGCGGCGCGGAACAGCTGTTCCAGCCGCGCTCGACCGCCGGCGACAACATCGGTCTGGCCGGGGGCCAGCTGGCGTACGTCCGCACCCCGTTTTTCAAGGACCGGATCGCCGCTGGCACAGGCCAGATTCCATGCCGCTTCAAACTGCTCAGCGGCTTCCAGCCACTTGCTGTCTGCCAGCAGCTGTTCTGTGTCTTCCACCTGTCTGAGCAGTTCCCGCTGCTCAGTCTCAGCCTGAGCCGGCCGCGGTTCCTGAGCTGGCGGGAGTCCGGGCGGCTGTGCAAGAGCCGACATCTGACCGCAGGGCACGGGCAGTGTCCAGAGTGAACAGACCAGAACTGCGGGCAGGAGCAGCCTGCAGGCGATTCGGGACTGCAGCTTCATGTTGTGTACTGCAAAGCTGCAGAACGTCTGTCTGAAGCTGCGGACCGGTCCGGCGAGCATTATGGCACCTGCTTTTTCTTCAGTCCCTGCATGTATTCCACAACATCCGCCAGTTCCTGGCTGGTCATGGTTTTCTGCAGATCGGCCGGCATCAGGCTGATCTTTTGCCGGACCAGTTCTTCGATGTCGGACTTCGCGAATTTGCGAACGAGTGCATCATCACCGCGGATGGAAACTTCGGCATCTGTGCTGCTGACGAGCAGTCCATTGACGGTGGTACCGGAGCTGAGGACGACGGTCCACGTTTCGTAGTTATGGCTGATACCGGCGCTGGGGTAGAGCACGGATTCGAACATGGCCTCGCGGCTGAGCTTGCTGCCGATTTCGGTCAGACCGGGTCCGATTTCCCGCCCCATTCCGTCAACCACATGGCATTTGTGGCAGGTGCCGGTTGAGAAGAAGATCATTCTTCCGTTGGCGGCATCACCTTTCATTTTCGCCAGTTCGCTGATTGGTGGTGTGGGGGTATTGTCGCGAGACGGCGGCAGCGGGAAGAGTCGCTGCGCCTGTTCTCGTGCCTGTCGTGACGGGGAGGCGTGGAGTGCTGCGGCCGTGGCCTGTTCGAGGTCACTGTCCAGAGATTTGTCTTCAGCCATTTTGGCCAGTTCGAGAGCTCCGTTATTGACACGAGCTGTCGCACGGACTGCGGCCCTGCGGACGTCAACGGTCAGTTCCGGATTGCGTACTACGGCCAGCAGCGGGCCGGCGATGGCACCATTGGCCGTGTTGCCCATGGCTTCGGCGGTGGCAACCGCTGCGGTGTCACCCTTGCTGAGTGCCGCCGACAGCAGATCCCACTGTTTCAGTTCGAGCAGCGCGGTCATAGCTTCCACACCGATCTGTTCGGCCGGTTTTTGCTGGGCAATTTGCAGCAGTTCCGGATAGCGGTCGGCGGCGGAGAAGCGGCGTACCATCTGCACGAATCGGGGTGTTCCGGCGGAGTGATCGAGCAGCTGGCGAACCTGAGCTGCAAGTGCTGGATCTTCGAGCGGATTTCCGCTGACGCGCTGCAGGGCTTCGGCAGCCAGCCATTCGCGAGCAGCAGCGGGGAGATTTGCTGCTGCTGCGGCAGTCAGCAGTGTGCGGGCGGCTTTGTCAACGGCGTCGCGGGGCTGGAAGTCGAGTGCGCGGAACCAGCGTGCAAGCTGCGGGTCGCTGCCGGCCTGATCGCCGGAATTGACGGTGAGGCTGGTCAGCAGATAGCTGGCGATGACATCGGCGGATTTCGTGCCTCGGCTGCGCCAGCTCAGTTCCTGCCGGGCAACTCGCCAGCGTGCTTCGCTTTCGGCTGTGGCCTGTCCGCGAACGGCATCCTGAGCTGACCATTTTTCGAACAGCTGATCCCAGACTCCGTCAGCTGCAATTCCGGCAGCTTCCAGCAGCCAGCGATCGCGCGGATCAATTTGTCGGACGACGGCCAGCAGCGGTTCAACTCGCTGAGCGGCCGGTACGGTTCGCAGTGCCACGAGGCATTCACGCTGCACGGTCGGGGCAGAATCGCCGGCCAGTTTTTGCACTGCGGGCACGATGTCCATTCCGAGTCGGCGGGCGAGACGCAGGCCGGTGATGCGAATGTCGGGGTTCGAATCAGCGAGGGCCTCTGTGACGGTCTGCGGTCCCAGTCCTTCGATCTGACCCAGCAGCCAGACTGCGCGAGCGTGGAAGCGGGGATTAGGGTCGCTGCAGAGCTGTTTCAGGGCGGGCAGTGCTTCGCGACCGGCGGCTTTGAGTTTCATGAAAGCGAGGTAGCGAGTTGCGGTGTTGGGACTTTTGAGAGCCGCAGCGGCTCCGTCAAGAGTTGTCAGATCGGTGTTGGGTACCGAGTATTTGCGATCCGGCAGAGAAACGCGGAACAGTCGGCCTTTTTCCACATCACCCTGACGATGACCACCGACACCCGGATCGTACCAGTCGGCGACGATCAGCGAGCCATCCGGGGCCACGCAGACATCGGACGGACGGAACCACTGATCCCGCGCTCCGTTCACGACATTGTTGATTTCTGCGGTGTAGCCGGCCCCCGCGGGGGAAACTGCGTAGCTGCGTACGACATTTGGTCCGGCATCGCAGTGAATGAGCTGATTGAGGTATCGCGGGGGCAGTGCATCACCTTCGTAGATCAGAATTCCGGTGGGTGAACCGGCACCTGTCTGCAGCAGGTTCGGGACGACTCCCGGGTCGTTGAGGTGCCAGTGGCGGTGCGGAATTTCTGTTTCCAGGTTGGCTCGCGGAGCCTGCCAGCCGGCGCCTGTGAATTCATCCTTGTAACCGTAATTGCCATATTCCATGACGAAGTTGATGCGGACACCGCGATTACCGTCGTCGTCGTTGTCGGACTGCCAGACGGAGCCGAAGCTGTCGACGCACAGTTCCCAGTTATTGCGGAAGTTCCAGCCCAGCGTTTCGACTTTGCTGCCATCCAATTCACAGCGAAAGGCCATGCCTTCCTGATACGGTTTGCGTGCGGCTCGCACTTCGTTGCCGGCAAGATCGACGACGATGTTACCGTCGGCGGTATGCAGCTCTTCTCCGCTGTTGCCGAAGTTGAAGTACAGTCGACCGTCAGGTCCGAAGGTGAAGCTGTGGATGCCGTGATCGTGCTGAGTTCCCTTGATGCCGGTGAACATGACTTCCCGTCGATCGGCCCGCAGGTCTCCGTTGTCGTCGTAGAAGCTGAAGACGCTGTCTCCGGCTGACACGATAACGCGATTGCCCAGCACACAGACTCCGTGTGCGGAATCGATGTCGCGACCCTGGTGGAAGACGGTCTGACGATCAGCCTTGCCGTCACCGTCTGTATCTTCAAGCACCAGGATGCGGTCACCTTCGGGGCGATCGGGATTGCTGCCGTTGGCGAAGCGGCGGTAATTGACGACTTCGCAAACCCAGATGCGTCCGAGGTGATCGACATCGATATTGGAAGGGCTGAGCAGCATGGGTTCAGCGGCGAACAGCTGGACATCAAGTCCTTCTGCGATATCCAGTCCGGCGACAGCTGTGGCGGGAGAGCGATCGACTGTGGCAGGGGCCGGGAGCGGTCCGGGCGCTTCGGTGTAGACGAAAAACTGGACGCTGCTGCCATTGTTCTGGTCGGACCCGCCGTTGTCGATGCCAACGCGAGCTGTGAATTTTTCGTAGCCTGCAGGGATCTCGAAGTGGATCACGGAACTGGCGTGAGTCCCGATGCCGAAGGTCACGGGCTGGCCATTGA
This sequence comes from Planctomycetaceae bacterium, assembly GCA_046075365.1. Taxonomy (GTDB): domain Bacteria; phylum Planctomycetota; class Planctomycetia; order Planctomycetales; family Planctomycetaceae; genus SXXK01. The sequence continues at coordinate 10,073 of JBJTPZ010000608.1, read as the reverse complement.
TGCGGAGCGGATCGCCGCCGGCGTTCACACCGATGCCAGGCTTGCCCCATTCTGCCTGGGCTGACTTCCATTTGAGTTCTGTCAGTTTGAGGGTCCCGGCGGGGCCTGTGAGCGTTGGTTCGGCCCAGTCGGCCCAGTCACAGCCGAAACCGTTTCCGGCATCTGAAACGACGAGATACAGGTTGCTGGCACCACGGATATCAGCCTGCAGCGGAACCGCGTGACCGGGGGTTTCGGTGGTGATCACGGGGCTGGATGCGAGGGGTCGCGGGGGGGCAGCCAAAAGTGATCCGAGCGAAGTCGGAGCGGCCAGCAGGCCAAAGGCGACTGCAGCGGCGAGACGCTGGCGGAGGGAAAAAGGGCGATTCACGTGGAGACTCCCGAGGATCCGTGAGAACTGTCAGGCGGGCAGAATGTCGCAGATTGACCTTTGCCCTGTACTATCTTTCCCGGAAAGCGGCGGATTCGCCAGTGTCGATCGCTGCAAAACCAATAAATTTGCTGTCGGTGGTGAATTGACCGATTTACGGGGAAACTGCGGGCTGCGCCGGCAACCCGCACCTGAACATTTGCTGCAGCAGTGTGCGGCCGGTTGTGGCTGGTGAGCTGGAAAAGCGGAATTGCCACTTTTTTTAAGAATCGATTTCCTCGCCTGGCGTCGATTCTGTATGCTGGAGGGCCTTGAAAATCCTCGGCCCCCCTGCCCTCCCACCTTCCCCCGCCCGCATTTTCGGAAGACTGCCGTATGTCTCCACGATCGGCGACGACCGTTCTGGCTGTATGCCTGCTGGTAACCACTGTCTGTTTCAGCTGGTCACCTGTTTCTGCTCAGACGGTGTGTCTGCCGCTGCCGCGGCTGCTGTCGATGACTCCGATGGGCGGTCAGGCCGGGACTTCGGTGGAGGTTACTGTTGCGGGTGAATTTCTGGACGATCAGCCGCAGCTGATATTTTCTGACAAACGTCTCAGTGCATCCCCGCTGACTCAGCCGGACGGCACTGTGGTGGCGGGCAGGTTTCGAATAACGATACCGGCGGACTGTCCGACTGGTCTGTATGAAGCCCGTCTGCTGACTCGTCTGGGTATATCATCCTCGCGAGTGTTCTGTGTGGGTGACCTGTCCGAGCAGCAGCAGCAGCCGGGCAGTACGACGGTGGCAACCGCAATGCCGCTGTCGGTGAACAGTATCTGCAATTCGCAGATGACGGCTCGCAGTATCGATCATTACCGTTTCGAGGCAGAGGCTGGTACTCGTTATGTGATCAGCTGCGAGTCTCGTGGTATTGAATCACGTCTGGACCCGGTTTTGGTGCTGGCGAATGCGGCGGGTCAGGATTTGATTGCAGAGCGTCAGCGTGGCGTGATTGACTTCACTGCGAAGCTCAGCGGGACTCACGTGATCAAGGTGCACGAGCTGACTTACAAAGGCGGCGCCGGCTACTACTATCGACTGGGGTTGCGGCAGCTGGCTGCTCAGCAGTCTGTGCCGTCGCTGTCGTCAGTTCGTCCGGTGCGTTCTTTTTCGTGGCCGCCGACTGATTTGCCGCCGGTGGCAGCGTTGTCAGAGCATCAGCCGGAAAGTTCCGCGGGTGTGGTGCAGGCGATTTCGCTGCCGTGTGATGTCAGGGGGTCATTTGCCACGGCTGCTGACACTGATGTTTATGAGTTTACGGCGAAGAAGGGTGAAGTGTGGTGGGTTGAAGTGGCATCGGAGCGACTGGGTTGTCCGACGGATCCGGCCGTGGTGATTCAGCGTGTAATGGGCGAGGCTGGTCAGGAACAGTTTGTGGATGTTGTGGAATTCAGTGATATTCCCAGTCCGATGAAGCCATCCAGCAACGGTTATTCGTACGACGGTCCGCCGTATGACGGAGGCAGTGCGGACCCGCTGGGTCGTTTTGAGGCTCCTGAGGACGGTCGTTATCAGCTGCGTCTGACGGACCTGTTCGGCGGAACTCGTGCGGATCCCGCGAACGTCTATCGTCTGGTGATTCGCCAGGCTGCTCCTGATTTCGCCCTGTGTGCCTGGGGATTGCATATGGAGCTTCGCAACGGGGACCGCAATGCTTTGTCGAAGCCGCTGGCACTGCGTGGCGGGATCACGACGGCACTGGAAGTGATTGCTTTGCGGCGCGACGGTTTTGACGGTCCGATCGAGTTGTCAATTGCGGGTTTGCCTGAAGGAGTGACGGCCAGCGGGCTGCAGATACCGGCTGGCCAGAATCGCGGGATGGTGCTGATCACAGCAGAGCAGAACGCGCCGCGATCGTTTGCGTTTGCGCAGTTGAGTGGTGTGGCCAGCATTGGTGCGGCCGAGGTTCGTCGTGCGGGCAGCATAGCGGCGATGTCGTGGCCGGTGGTGGATGCGTGGAGTGAGATTCCCAGTCCGCGTCTGCTGGACGATCTTGCGATTTCGGTGTGTGGCACTGAGTATGCTCCTTTGTCGATTGCTCCGCGTGAGCGGCAGTTGTATGAGGTGGTGGCTGGTCAGAAGCTGACGGTGCCTCTGATACAGACTCGTCGTACCGAATTTTCGGGTGGTATTTTGCAGCTCAGAACTTTGGGTACAGGATTTCAGCAGCAGCCTCAGTTTGATGTTTCGCTGACGTCTGACACGGCGGAAGCGGTGTTTGACACGGCGGCCCTGAAGGTGGCTCCGGGCGACTACCAGATTGCCTTGTATGGCAGTGCTGTGGCGCGTTACAGCTACAATCCTGAGGGAGTGGTTCAGGCGCAGCAGATGCTGGAAGCAGCGCGGTCTGTGCGGCAGACGGCAGCGGCTGTGGTTGAGCAGCTGACAGCGGATTTGGCGCAGGCTGCGGCTGAGGCGAAAGCGGCGTCAGAGGCAGCTTTGCAGCAGGCACAGGCAGCGCTGAAGGCGGCAGAACAGGCGGTGTCAGCGGCTGAGCAGAAGCATAAGGCGGCTGTCGATCTGGCGGCACCGAAGGACACGGCCGAGATTATAGTCAGCGAACCCATTTCGATTCGCGTCGTACCGGCGGAGGCAAAATGAGCGATCCATTTTTCGCAGGCAGTGTTTGTCGTGGACCTGGTGTTGCGGGCTTTGGTTCGCGGCGTGGTTTTCTGAGATTTGGTCTGGGCGGTTTTGCCAGTTTGCCGCTTCCGGCACTGTTGAATCTGCGAGCGAAATCTGTGCAGGCCGACGACGGTGCGAAGTCGCAGGAGCGTACAGCGGTGATCATGGTGTGGAAGCCAGGTGGCTGTTCGCACATTGACACATATGATCCGAAGCCGGAGGCAGCGGCGGAGTATCGCGGGCCGTTTGGTCTGATTGATACGAAGATTCCCGGTATGCAGTTTACAGAGCTGCTGCCGCGGCAGGCGGCGATTGCCGATCGTTTCACGGTGCTCAGGTCGATGCGTCAGTCGGCGGCCGGTCATCCGGCCGGATCGATGCAGATGCTGTCCGGTGACCCGGATACTCGTGACAAGCCGAAGCCGCGTCTGCCGGACTGGATGTCGGTTACGAACTATCTGCGTTCGCGTGAGGGTGTGCGAGGCAATCCGCTGCCGGCATACGTCGGCATCAATCCTCCGCTGGAATACAACGGGCCGGCTTATCTGGGTGATGCGTGGTCACCGTTTACGGTGAATGGGGATCCGAACAATCCGTCATTTTCCGTGCCGAATATTGGTCTGACGGATCAGAACGAGGTGCGGCGTCTGGGTCGCAGGTCGTCACTGCGTCAGAACCTGGATACTTTGGATCGGGCCTTTGATCGTCAGGGCGAACTGGGTGCACTGGATCAGTTCGAAGAGCAGGCGATGACATTGCTGACGAATGCCAGAACGAAAGAAGCCTTTGATCTTTCGAAGGAAGACGATCGTGTGCGGGATCGGTATGGCCGCAACACGTGGGGGCAGCAGTTATTGCTGGCGCGCAGGCTGGTGGAGGCTGGAGTGGATGTGCTGACGACCAGTCTGAACGGTCCGTTGTGTGGTCGTGTGCAGAACTGGGATGACCATGCGGTGAATCATCATGTGTTTGAGGGTTTGCAGTTTCGTGCGGCGGCCTATGACCAGGCGGTCAGTGCGCTGATTGAGGATGTGTACGAGCGTGGTCTGGACAAGCGAGTGCTGGTGGTGGTGACCGGGGAATTCGGTCGCACGCCGAAGATCAACTATGCGGCCAGCACGGGAGCTGGCAACGCCAGTGCTCCTGCGGGGACCCAGCAGCCTGGCCGGGATCACTGGCCGCGAGCCTTTTCGAACATCTGGGCTGGCGGTGGTATTCGCACGGGCGGCTTTATTGGTGCCACGGACAAGCGCGGAGAAGACTCGATCGAACGAATCTGCAGTGCTGACGACTTTTTGTCGACGATTTATCATCATCTGGGGATTGACGCGGCGAAGACGCTGATCACGGATTTCAACGGCCGCCCGACTCCGGTGGTCGACAAGGGCCGTCCGATTCCCGAGCTGGTGCGGCAGTCGGTTTAGGCTGTTTGGTGTCGTGGGAAGTCCGAAAATTCTGGCGTTGAGTTGGCCATCTGCGAGACTGTGGGTGTGTGTTGTTGGCGTTTGGCAGCGGTCGGACTAGGATTTTCGTGGTCTGAGCGGGGTTTGTGGCGACTGGCGTCACCTCTGTATTCCGTTGTTTAACCGGAGTTTTCCCGGATGAATTCGCCTCAGCGGCCTGAAATTGTCCGCAATCCAACTCGCAGCGTTGCCATTGGCAGCATCAGCATAGGCAGTCAGCATCCGATTGCGGTGCAGAGCATGACTGCGACTCGGACGCAGGACATTGACGCCACGGTTCGTCAGATTCATGATCTGGAGGCGGCTGGTGCGGACGTTGTGCGTGTGGCGATTGACAGTCGGCGTGATGCTGAGGCATTGATGGAGATTCGGCGGCAGGTGTCCTGCAATTTGTCGGTGGACCTGCAGGAGAACTACCGTCTGGCCGAAGTGATTGCTCCGCATGTCAACAAGATTCGCTACAATCCGGGGCATTTGTATCATCATGAGACAGAGCGTCCGTGGCAGGAAAAAGTGCGTTATCTGATGCAGGTTGCGCGTGACAACGACTGTGCGATGCGTGTGGGGGTGAATTGCGGATCTGTGGATCCGGCTGTGAAGGAGCGATTTGCGGAGGACGATTCGATATCGCCGATGCTGGAGAGTGCCTGGCAGCACTGTGCGGTACTGGATGAGCTTGGTTATGACCGGTACTGTGTGTCGCTGAAGGATTCCGATCCGCAGAAGGTGATTGAGGTCAATCGGCGATTTGCAGAGAAGCGGCCGGACGTGCCGCTGCATCTGGGTGTGACCGAGGCCGGCATGCCACCGGACGGCATCATTAAGACTCGAATTGCCTTTGAGCAGCTGATCAGTCGCGGGATTGGGGATACGATTCGTGTTTCGCTGACGGTGGCCAACAATCGCAAGGCGGAGGAGATTGCAGCGGGTCGGAAGATTTTGGAGGAGATTGCAGCGGGGCGAGTCAGGAGTGTGGTGGATTACGGCCTGAAGACTTTGAATATTATCAGTTGTCCGAGTTGTTCGCGGGTGGAGAACGAGGCGTTTGTGGAGCTGGCCGAGCAGGTTCGCGAGATGACTCGTTATGCCGAGCAGCATCGGATCACGATCGCAGTGATGGGATGTCGGGTGAACGGGCCTGGCGAGACGGACGACGCGGATTTGGGTCTGTGGTGTGGTCCGACGCATGTGAACTTTAAGCGTGGCAAGGACACGATTGGTGCATTTCCTTACGACGCGATTTTGCCGCGTCTGAAGGCCGAGCTGGACCAGCTGATAGTGCAGCGATCGGCGGGTGTTTGAGAGTCTTCGCGTGAGGCAAGAGGCCTGTTTTTGTTCGCGCGAAGCGACGGGGTGCGGGTCAGCCGTCGGCTTTGGTCTTTTTTCCGCCGCCCGATTCTTTGGGCGGGTCGACGGATGGCGGGAACCCGTTCAGCTGTCGCCAGACTTCGAACCACAGCGGGACCTGTTTGAGCAGTACCCATCCGTTGGCGCGGACGCCTTGTCTAAGGTAGCGATCTTCGGGCCAGTTGTGTTCGTCTGTGGCGTCGGGAAGTACCTGGCAGCGGAATTTGCCTTTGCCATCGTCGATCATGTCGACGGACACAACGCTGCCGCCGAAGGTGCCGACAGCCACGGAGGGCCAGCCGGCGAACTGAATTGCGGGCCAGCCTTCGAACTGCAGACGCACGTGGCTGCCGGGGCTGACCAGCGGAGCGTCGTTGCCATCCAGCCAGATCTGTACGGCTCGGTCTTTCGTATCGGGCACAATCCGGCAGATGGGATCACCTTTTTTGACCAGCTGGGTACCGATATTGGGGCTGATTTCCACGAGGAATCCATCGAAGGGAGCCGTGACCAGCTGGGTGTCCTGGCGGGCAATTTTGGACTGCAGTTCCAGCCGGTCTTTTTCCACCTTGGCGACTTCTGCGCGGGCCTTATCGAGTGCTCCTTCGTAATACCGGACGTCGGCTTCCGCCTTTTGGATGTAGGCCAGCCGGTCGTTTTGTTTTCCCTGCAGGTCCGATTTCGCGACGGAGACATTGGCCATTTCTTCGCGAACTTTGGCATTGGATTCGTTCAGTTTTCGCTCGGTTTCCTGAACTTTTTCAAGCGAAATGTTGCCCAGCTGCTGCAGGCCGCGGTAGCGTTCCAGGGCAGCTTCCAGCTGTGGGATGGCGGCCTGTGCCAGTGACAATTTCTGTTCGGCCGCGGTGGCTTTTTCGGTAGCTGCCTGAACGTAGGCATCCTGCGCCTTAACGACCTGCTGCTGAACTTCGCGGTAGGCAACCAGCTGTCCCTGAGTCGCATCGACAATTTTTTTGGCCGCATCCAGCATCAGGGAGGTGTTGTCCAGCTGGGCATTGAGTCGAGTAGAGAAATCGGCATCAAGATCGCGAATCTCGGCGATGAAGTCTCCCTTTTTTACATGAGTATTCTCCATCAGTTCTTCGTTCCAGCGAACGATTCGTCCTTCGATGGTGGCTTCCAGTGTCTGCTGTCGTTCGCGGGGGGCGTAGGCCATCACGTAGCCGGCACCTTTGACGGTTTGCTGCCAGGGGGCAAAGGCCATCAGCAGGATGCACAGAGTCAGCAGCACCAGCAGGACCATGGCCAGCCAGCGGGCCCAGCGTGAGGAGCGGGCCAGCTGCAGCGAGGGAAACAGTGGCTGACTGAGAGATGTTGGTGCCAGAGTCGACCGTCTTCTGGGCGCAGCGGCAGAAGCCACTGCGGCAGTGCGGGTTCCGTGATCGTGAGTGGTGGGAGTCATAGTGGGCACCTGTGGGTCAATGGGTATCACGCTGTCGTGACGCAGTCGCGGCGGCGGTGGCTGACGATTCGCCTGGCAGCTCGACGATGCGGGTCATCAGCTGCTGCAGGCGGATGTTTGAGGTGGCAATGATCAGTTTCCACGAGTGGTCAGCGGAAGTGATGCGACGCAGGATTCGGTCCGCCAGGTCTTCCGGCAGCAGATCCAGCAGTTCGTCAATCAGGACAACTTCCGGTCGCCCCGAGATTGCGCGGGCCACCATCAGCAGACGCGACTGAATGGGAGTGAGGGGCTGACCATCGGGGCAAAGTCGGGTATTCAGTCCGTCCGGGAATTCCTGGACAAGATCCATCAGTTCAACGGTTTCCAGGGCCGAACGAACGTCGGCTACGGAGACATCTGAGCGTTCGAGATGTACGTTTTCGGCAATGGTGCCGTCAAAGATTTCTGTATCACGGACCATGACGACATGTCGCCGCAGCACATCGGGACGCAAGTCGCGGGGGTCGGTGCCGTGCAGGCTGATCAGGCCTCCTTCCGGTTCACGCAGCCCGAACAGCATGTCCAGCAGATGGCTTTTGGCGCGAGTGTTGCGACCAGCCAGGGCAATTCGTTCCCCCGAACGAATCTCCAGCGACAGCGGAGTCTCTGCGGCACCCGGCAGTCGCAGTTTCTGGATCACGATACCGGAACCATCCGGAATTGTGAGCAGACCGTCATTGCGTTCCACAGGCAGATCCAGCAGATGTCCGATCTTGTCCACTGATGTCAGCAGGTCGTAATAGCTTTCGATGTGCTTGGCCATTTTGGCGAACGAATCGACAACGATGGCGACGATCAGTTCGGCTGCTACAAGCTGCCCGAGGGAAAGCTGACCGGTGATGACCAGCCAGCCGCCGATTGCCAGCAGTACGGTGCTGGCGAGCGCCTGAACCAGCAGAATGGCCAGCAGCTGTCTCATCAGCACTGAAAAATGTCGGCGACGAGCATCGAGGTAGCCGTAAATCAGCGCGTCGGAACGGTCCAGTGCAAATTCAGCGGCACCATCATAGCGAAACGTTGTGCGACAGCGTGCCATATCTTCCAGCCACGCCGCCATGGCATACTTGCATTTGGATTCGGTAATGCTGGTGGCGATTGCGCCGCGTCCCAGCAGATAGACAAGGATCATCAGCAGGACCAGCGCAAAATCGAACGCCAGCAGCCACGGATGGTAGAATGCCAGCACGGTCATTCCGACCGCCATGTTAAGAATCAGCGAGATTCCGTCCAGCAGCAGTCCGGATGCCGTTTTCTGAATGGTGACCACATCAAAAAATCGGTTCACCAGTTCCGGCGGATAGCTGCCGTGGAAGGCATTCAGTGAAGTCCGCGGCAGTCGCCATGCAAGTTCAGCTGCCAGGCGGGCAAACAGCCGGCGCTGGATCAGTTCGACAACCCACGTCTGCATGGCCTTTAATGCGGCTTTGAACAGCAGGAACGCCAGCAGCATCAGTGACAGCACGATGACCGGCTGCAGGAACCGACCGAAAGCGACGGTACTTACCAAAGCTTCGACAGCCAGCGGCGTGGTCATGCTGAGCAGGCCGGACACCAGCGCGAAGGTAATAACGACCCAAATGTCTGTGCGTTCAGCTCTCATCAGGCTGATCAGACGTGACAGTGGCGAGGCGTGGTGGTCGTGTTCCGCGTGCTGGCTGTGTGAGCCGACCTTGTTGGGTTCGATCACGACGCAGCGCAACAGACCGGCAAACCCGGCAGACTGCAGCCGAGTACCGGCCTGACTGGGGCGCACAGTGCTGACGGGACGCTGTCCGCGCGGTTCAAGGAGCAGCAGCCGTCGTCCCCCGTGTCCTCCAAGCAGCCGCCAGTCACCGGCATCGGAACGGATGATCACATACATGCCATCGCGGGCGAGACCAATGAGTTCGGGCAGCTGCCCTTCGATGACTCGAGCAACGAAGCCGAGGCTGTGAGCCGACTCGGTCAGCCAGCGATTCCAGGAACTGTCCGGGAGTTCTGCGGCAAACCGGGCGCCTTCATCCACAGCACGGCGGATGGCCGAGCGGTCTGCGTGGACGTCGTGTCGAGCTGTGATCTGTTCAAACATCCAGCATACGTCGATCAGGTCGTTTTCGCTGGTCGAAGCTGCCGTAGTCACCGGTGGAGGCTCCCTGCTGCCGTTGTTCTTGAAAGTCTGGCACTGTGTGAGAACTAGATCGAAATTCTTGAGCGGAAAAGGAAAACGTCCAACGCAAATAGGGTTGGATTGGGCCGAAAACCACGAAAAGACATAGCTTTTTCCTATAATTGGTGGTTGTTTTGCGGTTGATAATCGATTTTTACGGGGTTCGCCGGGTTGCTCTGGAAATACCTGCTTCGGATCAAACGGGTGATTTCGTTCTGAGAGTCGGCTGGTTATGATTCACGGCAGCGGCAATGGCTAACTAAGGGCGTGGAGCGCCGCGGTCGGCGTGTGCAGGTGCTAAGTTTTGGGGTGTGTGTGTTCGGGCTGGCAGGCTCGAGCTGCGGTTTTGTGATTCGCGAGCTGGTTGTTCTGTTTTGTCTGCAGTGGGTGTTGCGGCTGGTTCTGTCAGGGCGGGTTTGAGCGATGTCGGTGAAAACATTTGCGGCGGTGGATCTGGGTGCAGAGAGTGGTCGTGTGATGGCCGGCTGTTTTGACGGTCGCAGGGTCTCACTGAGTGAGCTGCATCGATTTCCGAACGGTCCAGTGCATCTGGGCGGCACGCTGCGCTGGAATCTGGTGGGTTTGTGGCAGGAGATTCTGCGAGGTTTGGGGCGT
>JBJTPZ010000607.1:0-4045 GCA_046075365.1 Planctomycetaceae bacterium | reverse complement strand
CTGCACTTTCGGACATCTCTGTAACATAATGAACTGCACAGCCGTCGGAGGAAATTGGTCTGCGCAGCCACGAGGATCCTCGGTAAGAATTGTTTTACCACGAACAGTTCTTACCCCGAAGGAGCACCCCGATGGCTGCATGGACACTGCCCCCAATGATAGCAGATTGGTGTGAAATTCTCACCAGTGTTCCGGACCGAAGAAGCCGGAAATATTTTTTCACGATCATTCCGGGAATGCTGCTGGGATGTGGCCGCAACCGCCTGAGAAAAGACGCGGCGCTGTTTGATGTCCCTGTAGCCGCCAAACGTCCTTGCAGGGGAAGTCCGCGCAAGTACGGGAGGAATCAGATCTCGCTGGCACATTGCGGCGGACATCGACATGGCCGGACGACGACTCGGCTGGTGTTGTACGGGAAAGAACAAACGGTCACTTTCAAGACGTTTTTGGCAACGCAAGCTCCAGCGGATGGCGTAACCCGAGTCGTGATCGTGAAGCGATCGGCTGAACTGATTTCTGACTGTTCGGCAGAGGGGGTGGCTTTCTTCTGCACGGACCCACATCTGTCGCCGGAGATGATTATAGAACGCGTGGCCGATCGTTCGGCCATAGAGCAGAATCTCCATGACGTGAAGGAAGTGCATGGTGCGGGCGAGCAGCAGGTCCGAAACGTTTGGTGCAATGTCGCGTGCTGGAACCTGTGTCTCTGGCTGCACACAATGGTGGAGTTGTGGTCGTGGAGGCGTTCAGGGACCACATTGAAGCAGCGGGACGACCGTCCTTGGGATGACCCCACTCGCCGCCCCAGTCACGCAGATCGCATGAAAACACTGAAAAAACACACGCTTTGCGAGACATTTTCCGCACTGCCTTGCCGCCAACGTGCTACTCGAAAAATCCAGCGTCTGTTTCAGGCGCTGGCCATACTGGTCAACTGAACTAAGGAATTGTCAGAAAGTGCAGAATTGGGGCAAACCCAAACGATGGCTGGGTAGACCGGAACCAGCGGCAGCTCGGGATCATTGTCGGAAGAGTCTGGTAGGTGGATCATGGTGGGGGTGCGTCAGAATTTCTCATCACGAGATAGCTTGGTAGGATGGGTCCCATTGGAACCTCCCATTCCTGCATGTTGGGCAGTCTACATCGTCCAACAGGAATGCCTCAGTCACTTTAGCGGAATTGCAGTCTGGGCAGATTCTTTTGCTGCTCCTTGAGTCGATTACCACATCATGACCGCAGTTGAGACACAAGTGCGGGATATCGTTCCCAATGCATTTTGCAAGAGCGTCGTGGTCAGGGTGGTAGGCGTACCTCTTCTTTCCTGTGTCGTCGATGTAGAAGGGATTGCCATCGGACCAAGCATCGACTTTGCGTCCGCAACCTGAACAAACCAGTCTTTTGCACCATGCCATTTTTGCTATTCTCCGTGCTCCCCCAAGCATTCTTTCCACACACCAGCCAGCCTGTACCCAGCTTCAGCAGCACGAATCTGTGCTACCCGTCCAGCATTTTTCAGATAGTCCTCGGGCAGGTCGAGGACCTCTGGCTTGTCCACCAATCCTCTTGCGACAACGTTCAGGCTCTCGATGACCAACGGCGTATAAATATGCTCTGTTGCCAGTTGCCGACTCTCTTCGAGTCAGATTTGGGGATCGAGTCCTTTTTCCAACGCCTGCTCGCCAATCAAGGTAAGCTCCTGACTGGTCACAATCTCGGCGTAGCGTCTTCTAGTTCCTTGCAGGGTGAATTCGGGTCCGAGTAGTTGATCCCAAAGAGCGTGCATGTTTTTTTTGCTTCGTGAGGATTCGATTGGCACCTCGATCTCCATCACTCTCAGTGAAAACACCCTCCATGTACAGACTACCCGCATGACATGGTTGATGACTGTCTGCAACGAGGTGACCGATCCAGCATAGTGCTACTGCTCGATCTGCTGCTGGTTGTGATCTGTCGGACAAGACTTTGCGGCACAACTCCAAGGCTTGGGCGATATGGAGTTCTTGCGTCTGTAGCGTTGCATCCAGAGGCAGGGGTCCGGGGCGTTCAGGGACCATGAGATTCTCTTTGGCACCAATGACCAAAGATGGTCCAAGCTCGTAATGCCAAGTGGACCGATTGAATTCAGGCAAACTTCTGGCAACATCTGCCCAGTAACCTGAACGACCAACAAGCCATCGAATCTCCTCTTCTTCGTTTGGAAGTTTTTCCGGTGGAACAAAGTCTTCAGCGAATCGAGGATGCTGCTTGAGGACTACGAGTAGTTCCGCTTTCTCTTTGTCCGTCAGCAAACTGAATGCAACCGCTGCGATCAAATGATGCCCCCCCTCAGACCAAGCAAATGCTGATTGAGGTGGGATCAGAAGGCAGGCGATCAAAAGGATAGCGGTGATGCGGTGGAAGAGTCGGTTGTGGGTCATGGGGTGCAGTTGTGTTCTTTTAAGTGTTTTGAGCTTCAGTTTACCGCAAACGTCCCTGATGGACCAAGGCTCCCATTACTAGCCGTTTTTCGCATTTCCAATCGAAAGGATGATCAGTCCCGCAGTCTGATCTCTAAGCGGTTGAAAACGAGGTTGGAAAAGGTTGCACGGAAGTCATTGCCTAATTGAGAAAGGTCGGAAGGTAATTCGTTTCCGGGGTCAAGTAACGTCATGTGGGGCTGGTATTTTGGGGCACCAAACGCACTGTGTCTTCCTGTGGTTCGTTTCCTCGTGCTGAGCATTTTAGGTGTCTCAAGGCTCCCAAATCTTTGACGTGTCTCGTCGATAAAGGCTGTTACTTGGTTGCGGCGAGTCAACCTGATTCCGATTTTGTTCTTGTTGGGAACGAGGTGTGGTTGGAACACCTCTCCTCCAGCGGCCATTACCATGAATCGAGTCTCATCAGCATTCGCTATTTCGCTTATCGTTTCATCGCTCATCTGGAGATTGGGGAGGATGCAGTTTGCCTCGTATATCGTAACGTGCAGTTCCGTTTTGATCGCAAAGGCTGGAACACCATGATCCAGCATGAATTCTCTTATGGCATCCGATTCCAATTGTCGAAGATAGATTGCAACGTAGGTTGATTTGGGCATTATGGGTCACACGGTTGGTGGGTTCATTTGGGGAGCGATAAACGCCGTGGTTGAATGGATAGTTACTCCCCAAAATCGCCCATTGTCAGCGACCGATTCTTTTTGGGAACTTGGATTCCAAGCTTCTTAGCGACAAGCTCAAAACCAAGATCATTCCTAAAAGGTTCAATCTCTTCTTGGAAGTTTTTGAGGCGAACCTTCTGCCATGACGAGCTTTTGTCATGATGAAGCCTGATGAAATCGTTGGACAACGTGTAGTACTCGGGTTCCATTCGCCCCCCTGATCCATCGTTGCGTCCGTAAAACTTGCCGATGTTCAAAAACGCAATGACGAGAAAATCAAAGGCATCTAGGCTCTGTTCTTTTACTGGAAATCCACGGTCGCAATCCGTTGCATATCGACTCTTTACCTGAATTCGGACCTGTGCGACCTCATTAGCCTTCAACTGGTGCCTAGGATCTGGGTGGATGCAAATCAAGTCGTAGCCTTCGTTGTTTGGAGGTGCCTTATACGCCAAGATGTTTCTACGCATTAGGTGACCCATCACCAAATACTCAGCACTTGCGGAAACAACAGGTAACCGCAGGAAGTCTCGCTTAACCATTCCGAACCTCAAATTGTTTGGTTCTTCACCCGAATCTGTGGGTAAAGAGTGTGGTTGAAAAGCTCCGCACAGGTTCAGCAAACGGGGTTCCGCCCCTTTTCGCCTCGCCGTCGCCTCGCCTCAGTTGTGAATGCGATGCGACGGCGAGGCGAACGGGGCTCAGGCCGTTCATTGGAGGTCCAGAAAACTGGACTTCCGTAGTTTTGGGAGGACAGCATCTCGCGGGTCTGTCATGATCCAGTTGCAAATGAAAGTCCATGACTGGGAGTCCGCGAGATGCAACTGCAAACGATCCTGAACAAGGTCCAGAAATTCAAGGGATACGTGTACGAAAACGTGACGTTGTCTCAGGATGGCAAGAAGCTTG
>JBJTPZ010000606.1:0-11776 GCA_046075365.1 Planctomycetaceae bacterium | reverse complement strand
AGAGCTGGTGCGTCTGCTGGCTCCTGGGGGAACTCTGTTGAATCTTGAGATGTCAGAGAGTCCGACGGGGAAATTTGTGTCGCGTCGTTACAGCTATTCGAATATTGCATTGTCGCTGATGCAGCAGGTGCTGCGTGAATCGGGGTGTTCCGTCAAGCTGACTCGCCTGAGTCTGGTGCATTTGCCGGCCAAGTTCACGCGGGTTGCTGTGATTGCTCGGAAGCCGGCAGGGTAGTCCGTAGTCCGTAGTCCGTAGTCCGTGGTCCGACAGGCGAGCCGCGGACGGGAGTCCGCGGGTGGGGGCTTTTCTGTAGCTCGGGCTTTCCAGCCCGAGATCTGTCCTTTTGCTGCACTGTGGGCGGTTTGTTTCACGCGAAGCCGCGAAGGGAAACGCAAAGGTCAGTTGGTGGTGAGCGTTTTTCGAGTACGAGTACCGTCCGCCAGGGCGGACTGAGTACGAGTACGAGGCGAGTTTTTTAACGACAGTGGTCAGTGGTCAGTCAGGCGAGCCGCGGACGGGAGTCCGCGGGTGGGGGCTTTGCGGGCAGTTTAGGGCTCACGCGAAGCCGCGAAATGAAATGCGCAGGACAGTGGTCAGTGGGGGTGGGGGGCGCAGGACAAAGCCCGCCGGTTGTCCGGCGGGCTGAGTGGTGGTTTGCGAGTCTTGCCTGTTGCTGGCTGTCTGATCTGGTTTGATCAGGCGGCTTTGCGGGTTTGTCGTTCGGCTGCAGCTGGGAACGGCAGTGTGGCATTGCGGTCCAGTGCCTGGCACAGTCCCGAGATGACTCGTTCCAGGTGTGCTGGAGGCAGTTCTGCGTAGATGGGCAGTGACAGGACTTCGCTGGCGGCCTGTTCGGCTTCGGGCAGATCGCCTGGTTTGTAACCGAGGTGGGCGAAGCATTTCTGCAGGTGCAGCGGGATGGGGTAATAGACCATGCAGCCGATTTTTTGTTCTTTGAGTGACTGCATCACTTCTGCTCGCCGCCCCCCGGTGATGCGGGTGGTGAACTGATTGAAGACGTGTCGTCGATCTGGCAGTGTGGTGGGCAGGGTGACGACATCATCGAGGCCATTGCTGCGGATCAGTTCAGCGTAGCGTTCGGCGTTGGCAGTCCTTCCGGCGGTCCATTTATCGAGGTGTCTCAGCTTGACTCGCAGCACAGCGGCCTGGAGTGAATCGAGTCGACTGTTGAATCCGACTTCGACGTGATTGTATCCGCCGGCATCCCCGTGGACTCGCAGGCGTCGCAGTCTGGCTGCGAGGTCATCATCCTGAGTGGTCATGATGCCACCATCCCCGGCACCGCCGAGATTTTTGGTGGGGAAGAAGCTGAAACAGCCGATTTTTCCAAGCGATCCTGTGCGTTCACCGCGGTATTCCGCCCCGATAGCCTGGGCAGAATCTTCGATGATGGGCAGATCATATGCGGAGGCCAGTTTCCAGAGTGGTTCCATTTCCGCGCACTGTCCGAAGATGTGTACGGGCATGATTGCGGCGGTGCGAGAGGTGATCGCAGTTTCGACGCAGCGCGGATCGAGATTGAAGCTGACGGGATCGATATCGACCAGCACGGGGACAGCACCGATGCGGTGTATGGCTCCGGCTGAGGCGAAGAAAGTGAAGGGGCTGGTGATGACTTCATCGCCGGGCTGTATTCCGGCGGCGAGCAGCGCGAGGATGAGTGCATCGGTGCCGGAGGCGCAGCCGATTGCGTGTTTGGCTCCGCAGTAGTCAGCGATTTCCTTTTCCAGCTGCAGCACTTCATCGCCAAGGATGAAGGTCTGGGTTTCGAAACAGCGATCCACAGCGGCTCGGACTTCGTCGCGAATTGTGGCGTACTGGGCGACGAGATCGATAAAGGGCACGGGGGCCCCTGAATCCTCTGAGGAGGCACGAAGCGTACCTGCGGACATAAGCGACTCCATTCGCTTGCTGTTGTCGTGGTTGCGGGGCGGACCCCGCCGGAACGCGGAAATTAGCGCCGAATTATCAGTTTGTCAAGACAGGGGCACCGGCAAAGATTGCCGATAAACGCTTGTCAAACTGTAACTTACGGCATTCCGCCAACGATTTGTACTGCTTTGCGTTATCGGACGCTGCTGCAGGGAACCTGGAGCATTCATAACTGATTTTCAGGTCCGGGAAAGCAATGGGTCTGGGGAAGCTGTGCGGGCAGGGCTGACGGTGGAAAAAGTCGGTGGCGGGGAGTTCGTTTGGTTTGCATTTTTGATGTTTCTGCAATGATGGTGGGCGGGTATGGCGTTTGGCTGGCGGTTTTGGCGGTTTTTTTGGGGCGGGGGAGGGGCTGAGAGATGGCATTTGTTGAGCCGGTGAGTTCTGAGCGGGCTGAGGACAAGGTAGCGCAGGCTTACGAGCGAATTCGGGAGGTGCTGGGGGTTTCAGAAATTCCTGAAATTTTCAGCTATTTCGCGTCTGTTCCGGCGTTTTTGCACGATTTTTTTATGAATTTTCGGAAGTTTGTGCTGTCGGCGGGGAAGCTGGATGAGAAGCGGAAGCTGCTGATAGCAGCGGCGGTGGCGGGGCAGGGTGGCAGTGGCCGCTGGCTGGATTATCTGGCTACTTTTGCTGAGTCGCGTGGTATCAGTCGGGCGGAGTTGTCGGAGGCTCTGGCGGTGGGCGCCACGAATTCGATGTACAATGTACTGTTCAAGTTCCGGGATATCAGCGGGACAGATGTTTTCAACGGGATGGGCGTGGGTTTGCGGGCTCACACTTTTCAGGGGACATCGCTGGACGAGACGACTGTGGAGCTGATCAATTTGAGTTTGAGTGACATTAACAGCTGCAAGCCCTGCACTTCTGCTCATGTGGCCAGGGTGCGTCAGATGGGTGTAGCTGACGAAGCGATTTACGAGGCAATACAGTGTGCTGCGACGATGGTGAGCGGTGTGCAGTTTTTGCGGTCGATTGGGCTGGGCTGACTGACAATTCGCCGGGAAAGGGCGGTGTGGTGTGTCTGTGGACTTGATTTCGAGGCTGCAGTTCGTCATTCTTTCGGGCTAATCGAAAATCCCTTTCCCATTGTTTTGCGGTCAGAATCTGGTTTTAGTGTGCAGATTTGGCTGAAAATTCGGCGGGAATTCGACAGGAATCAGTGGTGTGGTCTGTGTGTAACGGCCGATATGCTGGTTTTTGCTGCAGGTTTGGCAGGGGTGTGACGGGGATTTCGGTCTTCAGCGAAAAGTTTTTTGCGGGTGTTGGAGTTTGCGATGCACATTCGGAAGGGTGATGTTGTTGAGGTTTTGACTGGCAACAGTTCTGGCACTCGTGGTCCGGTTCTTTCTGTGGACAGGAAGAACGGGAAGCTGGTGGTTGAGGGTGTGAATCGGGTTTTGAAGCACGTGAAGCGTGGTCATCCGAAAAGTCCTCAGGGTGGTCGTTTGCAGACAGAGCTGGCGATTGATGCGTCCAATGTCGCCCTGATTGATCCTCAGACAAACAAACCGACGAAGGTTTCGGTGCGAATCAATGCGGACGGCAGCAAGGATCTTGTGGCTCGCAAGTCTGGTGCTGTGATTCGTGTTCTGGCACCGGCGAAGAAGTGATCCAGCCTGTAACCTGAATCGTCTGATTTCAAGAAGGCTCTGCGTTGGCAGGGCCTTTTTTCGTTGACGGTCTTTGTACAAGACCGGCGGTTCTGGTGGACAATTGCAGTAGTGATTCGGCAGAATATGGTGCTGCGGATGGCGTCCAACCGGTCATCTGCATGGCAGGTTCACGAGGGTACCACGCAGGAGCGATTGATTCCATGAGTTCGTCAGGAAGTCAGAGTATTCAGAGTGTATTGAAAGAGACTCGTACATTTGCTCCGCCGGCCACCTTTTCGGCTCAGGCGCACATCGGCAGTCGTCAGCAGTACGAAGCGATGTGGAAGCGTGCGAAGGACGATCCGGCGGGCTTCTGGGGCGAGATGGCTGAGAATCTGGACTGGTTTCGTCGCTGGGATTCTGTGCTGCAGGGTCAGATGCCCGAGACCAGGTGGTTTTCTGGTGCAAAGATCAATGCCAGCTACAACTGTGTGGATCGTCACCTGAAGGGTGCTCGCCGGAACAAGGCTGCGATTATCTGGGAGGGCGAGCCTGGTGATACTCGGGTGCTGCGTTACCAGGACCTGCACCGTGAGGTGTGTCGTTTTGCGAATGTGCTGAAGAAGCTGGGTGTGCAGCTGGGTGATCGGGTAACGCTGTACATGCCGATGATTCCGGAGCTGACCATTGCGATGCTCGCATGCGCTCGTATTGGGGCAGTGCATTCGATCATTTTCGGTGGTTTTAGTGCGGACGCGGTAGCGGACCGCAACAATGATGCTCAGGCGAAGGTCGTTGTGACGGCTGACGGTGGCTGGCGTCGTGGCAAGGAGGTGCCGCTGAAGGCTGCGGTGGACGCCAGTCTGGACCGTTCGCCGACGGTTGAAAAGGTGGTGGTTGTGCGGCGTACGGGTGGTGAAGTTGACATGGTGCCGGATCGGGACTTCTGGTGGCACGAGCTGATGCAGGGTGTGTCGTCTGAGTGTGATGCGGTGCAGGTGGACAGTGAGCATCCGCTGTTCATTTTGTACACATCGGGCAGTACAGGAAAGCCGAAGGGAGTGCTGCATACGACTGCCGGCTATTTACTGGGCACCACGATGACTTCTCGCTGGGTTTTTGATCTGAAGGAGGACGACACATACTGGTGCACGGCTGACATTGGCTGGATTACGGGGCACAGTTATATCTGTTACGGACCGTTGTCAAACGGTGCAACAGTGATGATGTACGAGGGGGCTCCGAACTGGCCGGACGAGGGTCGTTTTTGGGAGCTGATTGAGAAGTATCGTGTGAGTATCTTTTACACGGCTCCGACGGCAATTCGTGCCTTTATCAAGTGGGGCAATCACTGGCCTGAGAAGCATGATCTGAGCAGTCTGCGTCTGCTGGGTTCGGTTGGTGAGCCGATCAATCCTGAAGCGTGGATGTGGTATCATCGGGTGATTGGTCAGGAGCGTTGTCCGATTGTGGATACGTGGTGGCAGACTGAGACTGGTTCGATCATGGTCAGTCCATTGCCTGGGGTGACTCCGACGAAGCCTGGCAGCTGTTGTCATCCATTGCCTGGCGTAGTGCCCGATATTGTGACTCGCACTGGCCAGAGTCTGGGTGCGAACGAGGGTGGACTGCTGGTGATGCGTCAGCCGTGGCCATCGATGCTGCGGACGTTGTACGGGGATCATGAGCGATTCCGTGCGACATATTTCACGGAGGTGCCGGGTTGTTATTTTGCTGGCGACGGCGCGCGGCATGATGAGGATGGTTATTTGTGGGTGATGGGGCGAGTGGATGATGTGCTGAATGTATCGGGGCATCGTTTGAGTACGATGGAGGTTGAGAGTGCTTTGGTGGCTCATCCGAAGGTGGCGGAAGCTGCTGTGGTTGGTTTTCCGCATGAGATTAAGGGTGAGGGGATTTGTTGTTTTGTGACGTTGAAGACGGGTGAGGGGGATGATGCTCTGAAGGTCGAGCTGACTCAGCATGTGCGTCAGGCGATTGGTGCTTTGGCGACTCCTGATCAGGTTCGTTTTGCCACGGCTCTCCCGAAGACTCGAAGTGGCAAGATCATGCGTCGTTTGTTGCGTGACATTGCGGCTGGTCGCGAGTCGACTCAGGATACCACAACACTGGAAGATCTCAGTATTTTGGCGAAGCTGCGATCGGACGAGGAGTGAGTAGTGGCGGTCTGTCGGCGTCCGGCGTTTTGGCAGGTCGGGGGTTGGTATGTCGGACCTGGAGGATTTTGAATTGAGGCTGTTGCTGCGAGGCATCCGCAAGGGTGTCTCGCGGTGCCGTTTCGTTTTGGGTGTATTATTTCTGCTGACGTATTTTAGCGGGTCGGTGTTTGGGCAGCGTCTGGAGCGCTGGGTGTATGCTCCGGCGAACCTGCTGGTGCCTGAGAATGTGGACCGTCTCGAGCAGCTGATGCGAGAGGCAGCTGGTCTGGGTTTCACGCATTTGCTGCTGTCGGATTCCAAATTCAGTCGTCTGCATGAGATGGACGAGCGTTATTTTCGGCATGTGGAGCGGGTGCGGAGGTTATCGGACGAGTTGCAGCTGCGGCTGGTACCGGCGGTGTTTCCGGTGGGTTATTCAAACGACCTGTTGGCGCAGAATCCGAATCTGGCCGAGGGACTGCCGGTACGAAATGCGTTGTTTGAGGTGCGTGGCGACGGTGCCGAGCTGGTTGCGGATCCTGCGGTTTCTTTGCCGTCGCTGGGGGACCGCAAGTCGTGGAATTTTGTGGACGAGGCACTGAGATCTGAGGGCGACGGTCTGCGTGCAGAGGATCCGCAGGGTGAAAACTGTCGGGCGATGAAGACGGTGCGGGTTGCTCCTTTTCGCCATTATCATGTGTCTGTTCGCGTGAAGACGCTGGATTTTCGTGGTCAGCCGCAGATTACGGTGCTGGATGCGACCAGCGGCCGGCGTCTGAGCCATACGAATCTGCGTGTGGGGCGGACTTCTGACTGGACGATTCAGCACATTACCTTCAATTCGCTTAGCAGTGAGGAGGTACATGTTTATTTGGGGGCGTGGGGGCCGACAGGAGGTTCATTCTGGCTGTCGGATGCTCAGATGGAGGAATGTGGTCTGCTGAATGTGCTGCGTCGCAACGGGGCTCCGCTGAAGGTCATTCAGGAGCATCAGCCGGAAGTGGCGTTGCGTGAGGGAGTGGATTTTGAGCCGGTTTCTGATCCGCTGCTTGGCCGAGTGCCGTATGGTGGGGAGTATGAGGTCTGGCATGCATCCCCGGCGATCCGGCTGAAGCGAAGTTTCCCTGCAGGTTCGAGGCTGCGGGTTTCGTGGTTTCATCCGCATGTTATTTACGACGGCCAGGTGTGTGCATGTGTGACTGAGCCGGCCTTTCAGCAGTTGCTGCGTGGTCAGGCTGACGATGTGGAGCGAGCATTTCCGGGCACGGATCGGATGATGTCGCATGATGAGTGGCGAGTGCTGGGCTGGGACGAGAGTTTTCAGCGGACCGGCAAGACGGCGGGTCAGGTTGTCGCGGACAATGTGCGATTTTGTACGGACTATCTGAAGACTTTGCGCAGGGATCGGCGGGTGTTTGTGTGGAGTGACATGTTTGACCCGCATCACAACGCGGTGGATAACTATTATCTGGTGAATGGTGATTTGAGCGGATCGTGGGAGGGTTTATCGCGGGACGTGGTGGTGGTGAACTGGAACTTTGGTGTGCGTGATGAGAGTTTGAAGTTTTTTGCGGAGCGTGGTCATCGTCAGTTGCTGGCGGGCTATTACGACGCGGATGCGCAGCAGATCGGTCGCTGGCTGGACACAGTGCGATCGCAGCGTATTGAGGGTGTGGTGGGTGTGATGTACACGACCTGGAAGCAGGATTATTCACATTTGCGTGAATTTGCGGAGGTCGTGAACCGGTACGAGGGCGTGGTGCCTCGCGAGTGACATTTCGGGCTGCTGCTGGTGCAGGGTTCAGGATTTTGCAGCAAGCTGCTGGCGAACGAAGGCAGTGGTGTCAGCGAGGGCTGGCTTCATTGTTTCCGCGGAACCTCGCCATTTGACTTCGGCGATGCCTTCAGCCAGTCCTTTGCCCCCGATGGTGACTCGCAGTGGTATTCCGATCAGGTCGGCATCCTTGAACTTGAAGCCTGGTCGCTGATCGCGGTCATCCATCAGGACATCCACTCCGGCATCGGTGAGTTCCTGGTAGATGCGTTCTGAGGCTTTCATGACTTCGGGATCGGTCACATTGAGCGGGATCAGCATGACGGAGCAGGGTGCAACGCTGAGCGGCCAGATGATGCCATTTTCATCGTGGCAGGTTTCGACGATTGACGCGACAACTCGAGTCACCCCGATGCCGTAGCAGCCCATGATGATGGGGTGCGAAACTTCCTGTGCATCCACGTAGCTGGCGTTCATGGAGACACTGTATTTTGTACCGAGCTTGAAAACATGCCCAACTTCGATGCCGTGCACCATCTGGAGCGGTGCTGCGCATTTTGGGCAGGGGTCAGATGCTTCGGCGTTGCGGAGGTCGAAGGTTTCGCTGACCGGGAAGTGAGTTCCGGGTATGACACCGGTGAGGTGTGCATCTTTCTGATTGGCACCGATGATGGCGGAGCTGATTGCGACGACATCGTGATCGACGAGGCAGGGGCACTGGATACCGATGGGCCCGGCAAAGCCCACGGGTGCTGCTGTGACCTTGAGGATGGTGGCTTCGTCGGCCAGTTCGACGGATGTGGCCCTGGCAGCGCGGCGGATTTTACCTTCATTGGCGGTATGATCACCGCGGAGCAGGATGGCGACAGGTTTTCCGTCGGCTTTGTAGATGAGGGTTTTGATGAAGGCTTTTGGGCTGGATTTGAGCAGTTTGCTGACCTGTTCGATACTGCCCGCATCGGGTGTGGCGACGAGTTTGGGTGCAGGTGCATCGGCGACAGGCTGAGGCAGTTCTGATTTACGTCCGGTTTCAGCGCGTTCCTGATTGGCGGCGTAGCTGCAGGCGGGGCAGTGGATGACGAAGTCTTCGCCATTGCTGGCGGGAACCATGAATTCGTGCGAGGCATCACCGCCGATGGGCCCGCTTTCTGCTTCAACGGGCAGATATTTCAGTCCGCAGCGTTCGAAGATGCGGCAGTAGGCATTGTACATGGCATCATAGGCAACATTGAGTTGTTCGAGTGATGTGCCGAAGCTGTAGGCGTCCTTCATCAGGAATTCGCTGGTTCGCAGGACTCCGAATCTTGGCCGTTCTTCGTTGCGAAATTTGGTTTGAATCTGGTAGAGGGTGATGGGCAGCTGGCGATAGCTGTTGATGTGTCGGGCCATCAGGTCGGTGATGACTTCTTCGTGAGTAGGGCCGAGTGCGAAGTGCAGCTTGCGATCTCCGCGGCGTGCTTCGAAGTTGAAGAGGACATTTCCGAAGGCATCGCGGCGTCCGGTGCGTTCGAAGATTTCGATTGGCTGGAGTGCGGGCATGAACAGTTCAACGGCCCCGGCTCGATCCATTTCCTGGCGGACGATTTCTGAGACTTTGCGAACGGCGCGGTAGCCGAGGGGCAGCCAGGTGTATGCGCCGGCCATCAGTTGCCGGATCATACCGGCGCGCAGCATCAGCTGGTGGCTGGGCACTTCAGCTTCAGCCGGGACTTCCTTCATTGTTGGAATGAATGTCTGGGACCAGCGCATAGGAAACCTGAGCAGACGGGGCTGTAGGGGACGGGGATTGACGTGAAACGACCGCATCTTAGCAGCATTTCCGAAAACTCGTAGACCAACTGCCATGTTTGAGAACCCGCAAAACCGGCGGGATTGGCAGTGATTTGGAATGTTGCAGCCTGGGGTGAAGTCCTGAGGCTGTCAGGGCGGTGGCTGACCGCCTATAGTGTGTGTTCGCATAGTCGGTAATCCGCAGGGTTTGTTCAGGTGAAAGTGCATTCTGCATGGCTCGCACGTTTGTCAGGGAACTGAAGGACGGGGACAGCGTCAATGAGATTTTTCTGCTGGCGGACCGTCAGTTGCGTGCCAATCGCAATGCCAGTCTGTATTTGCTGGCGACACTGCGTGACCGAACCGGGACGATCAGTGGCCTGATGTGGAATGTGCCGGAGTCTGCAGCGCAGGACTACGTGCAGGGTGGTTTTGTCCGTGTGCGCGGCAAGGTGCAGTTGTATCAGGGCAACCTGCAGATGATTGTGGCAGCGATGGATGCGGTGCCGGATGCAGCCTGCAACCCGACTGATTTTCAGCAGCAGCCGCAGGCTCAGGCTGGTCCGCTGCTGATGCGACTGCGGCAGTTGCTCAGTTCAATTCGCTGTCCAGATCTGGGGATGCTGGCGACGTGTCTGATGGAGGATGAGGGGCTGGTGACTGCTCTGTGTGCGGCTCCTGCCGGCGTGAAGGCACATCATGCCTATCAGGGCGGTCTGATCGAGCATGTGGTTTCGATGAGTGAAGCGGCTGATCGGCTCAGTCAGGTGTATCCTGCGCTGGATCGGGATCTGTTGCTGATGGGGGTGCTGCTGCACGACATCGGGAAGACTCGCGAACTGGGCTGGGATCCGGCGCTTGTGTATACGGATGAAGGGCAGTTGCTGGGGCATATCCATCTGGGAATGGAGATTCTGAATGAAAAGCTGTCCGTTACAGAGTCTCGTCTGGGGCGTCCGCTGGATTCTGAAAAGGTGTTGCGAGTCAAGCACATGCTGATCAGCCATCACGGGACGAGGGAATTCGGCAGTCCGGCGGTTCCGATGACTCCGGAGGCACTGGCTCTTAACTGCATAGATACTCTGGATTCGAAGCTGCATGAGTTTCAGCGCGTGATCACGGAGGACCTGAACACGGACTCCGCCTGGACTCCATTCAATCCGCGGATGGATCGGCGTCTGTTTAAGGGACGAAGCGGCGGCAACTGAGGGCGAGTTGCTGCGGCGGAATCTGCCGCAGCCGAAAGGCGCCGACAGCGTGGCTGTGTTGTTTGATCGTCGTCTGCAGAGTCCAGCGGGTGAACCCCCAGGCTTGCGCTGAAAATCTGAGCGCGGCAGGACGAAATGCCGATCACTCGAATACGGCGCTGTGTACCCATCGTTCGTTCGGCAGTTTTTGCCGGATTTGACGCAAGATATGGTGCCTGTACTGTGAATGCCGGCCGGTGGTCATGCTGAATCGGCGGGATGCCAGCTTGAGAGGACAGCCATGGATTGGCGGAGATTGGTGTTTTTGGTGTGCGCGCTGTTGTGGTTGTCGCCGAGGCTGCCAGGGCAGGGGCCTGCGGTGTCGCCGCAGCCAGCGGTGACAGTGTTGGGGGATGTGGCGCGGCCGGGGAAGTTTGCGGTGCAGACGGAAGCCACGGTGCGTGCGGCAGTTGCCGGTGCGACCCCGCTGGGTGATTCGGTGAATGTGACGATTCTGCGTCAGGGTCAGCAGCGAGCGCAGTGGTCTCGAGCGATCCGGATGAGTGCTGCCGATAACAGTGAACGGGTGGCAGACGGGGATGTTTTGCTGGTGGAATCTCTGAGTCCGCTGACGCAGCAGCCGGCCCGTAATGCGGTGGTGCGTGGCGGCGGTGTCACGACGGTCGTTTCTCTGGAAGACAACGGAGTGACTGTCAATGACGTGCTGGTGGGGTTGGGTATCCCGGCCGGACCGGGCACGCGACTGTCGCTGTCTGCCCGTCTGCGCAGCCAGCCTCCGATGAATCCAGCCAGTCTTTCGACAGTTGTGCAGCATGGCGATGTGATTTTGGTATCGCAGGCGGATCCGTCAATGGAGCAGTCGCAGGGTGAGCGGTCGAATACTGCGGCGGTTCGTCCGGCGTACTCGGAGTGGGGTGGTGCGGTGGCTCAGGCACCGCCAGTTCCTCCAGTTCCGAACATGTTTGCTGCATCGACGGGGCAGTCGACAACTGGAAATTCGGCGGTAAGTGCACCGCCGAATTCTGGTGCTGTGCCACCGGTACCCATGTCGGAACCGGTAGTGGACTCGGTGGCCGGGAGTGGTTTTGGTGGTGCTGTCGCAGACGTTCCGGGGGCGGCGGGTGGATTTAGCTCAGGGCAGCCACCAGCAGTTAGTGAGCGGGATGTGCGAGAGTTAATGACTCTTGAAGAACAGTTGCAGTCCAGTCCGATTGCCGGCGAATTGTCGACTCACCGAGAGCCTGTTCGAACAACAGCATCTGCGCCGCTTGCGGCGGCTGCGGTGCGACCTCGGGTTACTGCTCCGGCAGCGGATA
>JBJTPZ010000605.1:0-6408 GCA_046075365.1 Planctomycetaceae bacterium | reverse complement strand
GAAACGTGTCAGCAGCTGGAGAACCGTCAGTGGCCCTGGTACTGTCTTCTGCCAGCGGGCGAGCCCCCTGTAACTCGACCGACCACAGACCGCTGATCACAGGTCACTAATCCTCCCCTCGCCCCCGTGAAACGGGGGAGAGAGTCCGGTGGTTAGGGGGCGAAACGGTCAGTCACCCTGGAAAGCCACCATGCGGGCGATCAAAACCGCCAGTGCTGTGCTCGGGCTGGAAAGCCCGAGCTACGTGGGGGCATCTGGGTGTGTCTGCTGTCGCGCGTTACTGTTTGTTTTGCCGGCAGGCCTTCATGGTGCGCAACGTCTTTGAACCAGCGAATGCTCAGGTTCGAAAAAAACGACCTGCTAGGTAAGCAGCCTGACCGGAAACGGGCAGGATCAGCATTTTGTCGAATTGCAACAAAAATCGATGCGGATTACGTAAGTGTAACCGGGAATTATTCTTAAGCTGAATTTTGTGATGCGTTTTCGTCTCCGTTCGAGGACTTGTCGCTGGTGTGTACGGCTGTAGTGACGTCGGCAAGAATTTGTTCGAGAGTGGTGAATTTCTGCAGGGTTCCCGTTGTTTGCAGAAATCCGTTGGCACCATCGAATCTAACCGCGCAGCTGTTATGGAACCGAAACCACGTTCGGCCGCGTGGAATATCTTCGGAATCATTTCGGATCAGATCCAAATGCAGTCGGAATATGACCTTTCGTGCTTTCAAGGCTTCGTACAATTGCCATTCGAATTCGGTTTCGAGGCTGATCTCAGCTGCCGTGGAGGCTCGGTCGAGTGCCAGTTGAGTAGTCCATCGATCGGTTCTGAAGGAGGTCTGTGAAGGTGCAGTATTGGCTAAGGGTGAGTTGATCCGTGTAACCGGACCGAGGTGGTAAAGAATCATGGGTGACTTTGAGTTGTGTCTGGTCGCCCATGGTGTTTTGATGTCTGATCGGGCCACCAGTTCTGTGTGCAGAACGTCGGCTTTCCATGCAATAGCCGGCGGATGCTGCATTGGTTGCGAGCAGTAGAAAGCCACAGTGCTGATTTGAAAGTGTCGGTGTGGTCGTTTTGGCATTTTGACATAACAACGCTGGTTCTGTCGGATCCAGTTCAGGCGATTCTGCCCTTCAGCCTGATCAAGCACCTGCACCAGCGCCGGACGAAGCGATGACTGTTGCAGCTGCGTGTGGCGCGTTGTGGTGGAGTGGGGGATTATTCTCCGGGCAATCTCCCAGCCACTCTCTTTCAGGATCCGCTGCAGCCACTCACGCAGCAGAGACAAGTCATGTGGCAGTGCAGGGATTGCTCCTATACCCAGCCGGTCGAGCGACTGCCATAATCTGCTGGTGCGGAAGGAGCGACAGATACGTTCGTCGGCGGGAAAAATCGCTGCGGCGTGTACGACCGCGCGCCGAAGTCCCCCGGAGGACTCGGCGATCGGTTCTGATTCCAGAATTGCATCACGATATCGGTGCAGCACATTGATGGCATCGACAGGTGGCCCTGGCGAGCCGAACTGTCGCTGATACTCGGGGCTGTCATCAATTCGATATTTGGCGTCCACGATAATGTGAACTGGAGGCCAGTGTTTTTGCTGCAGCCGAATCAGTACATCCGGTCGCTGGGGAATCAGTATCGCGCGTTGGTGCTGAAACTGAGGGTTGTATACCACTTCGATGCGTCGGTCGTCATCCAGTTGAAATCGAAAGGTCTGTTCTCTCCCGCGCGCCAGTGTGTTTGTGAGTCCGGAATTCTGAAGAGTCAGACGCTGTGGATTGAAGTCCTCCTGTCCTGCCAGTTCACGGATGACTTTCAGGACGGCAATCAATACCCAGTTTTCGTAGAGTGTGTTTAGTTCTTTGATGCTAAGTTGCAGCTTGTCGCCCTCGAAGGCAAGCCCCATTCGCAAAGCTTGACAGCACTGAAATGCTTCGCGGTATCCCGGAGCCTGCAGCAGTTGTAGTGAGATCGGTATGCTGTCTGGCGGGCCATCAGCACTCTGCAGAGGTTCCGTTTGAAGCATCAGTCCGATGCGATGGTAAAAATTCTGTATTTCAGCAAGGATTACTCGATTGCGTTCAGAATCCGGTGCCACGGTGGCGGCGGTTAAAAGTCCTGCCAGCTTCAGTTGAATATCTGTCAGTTGCAATCGCAGCCAGCGATGCTCAGGGGTATTGAGGGTTGCCGTGCGAGTTGCAGCGTTGAGGCGTTGTGGAATGAAAAGACCCTGAAAGGATACGCCGTTTCCACTTGATGACGCTCGCGCAATCTGGCGACGCAGGCCCGCATCTACGCGTCGAATCTGTTCTGGCCGCTGCAGACGCAGGTCGGGGTCGAGCCTTCGCGAAGGACTGTGGCTGATGTGACGTACTGCGGCGTCGAGAGAATCCAGGATCCGGCGCAAAATCAACAGCCATTCAAGTCGATTTGCCGGGCGCGACCCCAATGTTTGGGCCTGATGCACCGTTGAACGCAGGTACTCCCAAACCAATCCCTGAGCGTGTTGCTGCAGATCTGCGATCAGACTTCGAAAGTCTGACTGGTAATCCATTTTTGTCGGGAAGACTTCCAGTTCCAGAATGGCGTATGGCCGACTATTGATGCAGATTGTGATGGTTGTTTGCCCGGCCTGACCGCGAAAGTTGATCACTCCATGCTGTACGCGGCCCGACTCCTGAGTCGTCAGATGCCGAACAATCAGGGGATCGCGGTGCTGCATTCTGACGGATTGGCTGTTGTTGAGCGCTCTGAGATATATCTGGTAGTCGGTTTCCTCGAACAATGCCGGACCGATATCTGAGTCGAACAGATGGTCGGGACCTGTTGGGGAAGCCTTCCACGAGTCTGTTGACAGAGTGGCTTGATGTTTCAGCAATCGGATGCGAAACAGCCCGGATTGTTCGCGCCTCGCGCGAACTCTGGACAATTCTCGCCACTCAAGGCGAAACTCATCTGTTTCTATGCAGAACAGTGCTGTCATGACTAGAGCCAGAAGGATGTGTAACCGTCATTTTCCAGACGAAGCCACATTTGACAGAGTCTGGCAAGTGTCATTGGATAGGCAGCCCCGTCCATGGTGAATGGGCGTCCGGATTGTTCCCATGCAGCCACAAGATCTGACGGATCTGACATCAGGTTGCCATCCTGACCAGTTTGCATCAGTTCAATCAAGCCAGCCAGCACCTGGCGCAACGAACTTCCGCCCACCAGTCGCGGCAGGATCTTCATCATGAGTGCAAGGTCCAGAGGATCAACGGAGGTGCCGGCTCTGGTTCTGAAACTGCCAGCGACGTCGAGGGAATTCCGCGTGAAAATCGCAATTTCATCGCGAATTCGATATCCGACTTGCATTTGCGAAGACACCAGTAGTTTATTCAGGCTGGTGAGCAGGTCGTTTGTGTGTTGCAGAATCCGGGGAAATTCGGTGTCATCAGCAGGTATGTCTGTAACACGGCGGAATCGCGAGATCAGCATGTCAGCAGTCCATGGCGATGTGGGGGATGACTGGGCCGGTGGCACCTCGTGTGTGGAAAAGTCGATGTGGGAAAGCTCAATTGTGAACGCTCGATCCAGCACTTTGCGGCTGAACGAGTGAGTGCTCTCGTCCATATTGACAGTGCCGACCAGTGCCAGATTTGAAGGCAGGTACTGTTGCTGCCAAATCGCATCCTCAGCAGGCAACTGTTGCATCAGCACCGGCGTACTGCGGAATCCCCCGTTTTTGTCGGTGATGCAATCCTCAATACTGCTTAGAAGTTCTGCGAAATAGTATTCCACACGGGCCAAATTCATTTCGTCAATCAGGCATGTGTGGAAGTGCTGCGGAGCAGCTACTGCTGTCCGCATTTGCTGCAGCACAAGTCCAGGTCGAAATCGCTGCTGCAGATCGATATAGCCCAGCACTTCAGAGCTGTCATTCCAGTCAGGTCGAACAGCAATTCGTTGCGGGGCGGGCATCGCGGTCAGGTTGGCAACCAGTGCGGGCAGTCGGGACTTGCCTGTGCCGGAGACGCCTGCAAGTATGACAAACGGACGGGTACGCAAAGCTGTGATATAGGCTGCAATCTGCCATGGCTGATAGATGTAGCCCTCCCTGTCAATCTGGCCGATCAGGAATTCAAGAGCATCGCTGATGGGTGTCGTTGACGGAGTCATATTGTGAGTCTCCGGGACCACGGTGTTGTGGTCCACTCTCGCCTTGAGGGGAAGGACTTCGCCATTGCGGTAATGCTGCCATGCAGCTGGAGCCGCCGTACCAAAATCGGCACTCGGCCCGGAGAGCACTCGAGCCCGGATCCAGGCAGCAGAGACAGCCGGCGCATCAAGAATAGTGAGCTGCACGCACAGATTCGGCACAGGATTTCCATCGGAATCTTCGTAGTCCCGTTCAGTGATATCGTTGATTACACACAAGCCGCTGAATTTGATGTACCCCACGCGAACTCGAACGAAATGCAAGATGGGAGGACGCTGGTTTGGTGGCAGTGCCAATAGTTGTCGCAATAGACGATTGCCTGCCGTTTTGTCTTTGCCGGCTTTGGCGTCACCCCAGTATTCGATTGTTGCTGTTTCGTAGTTAACAGTGTCCGTCCATGGATTGTCGAAGACGGTGCGCACATGCGACGTGAAGAGGTACACGACCGCCGGCGTGGAACCATTCGGAGCGCTGGCATTGCGCTGTGATCGGATGCCGCCGGCATTCGCGATAGACGGTCCATTCTCCGGAGTGACCCAGCGGGCCAGTTGATCCTCCGGAAAAGAGTAGTGCGTCTTATCCCGGTACTCGGACTGCACTCGATAAATCTGTTGATCCTGATTATCGGGCGGCATCCGAGACCTCTGCTGGGTGGGCAGATATGAGTTGTCCATCGCTTATGAGCGTTTCAGTACGACGCGGTTAAGGGTGCCGTCTCTGTTAGGACTCTCTTGTACCCACCCTGAAGCGTTCGGGGCAACAGGATCGGGCTTGAGTTGGGAAAAAACATCGAAACGTGGGTGTGTTTCCTGCAGTTGGCTGTGTTGGTTCACAGTGACGTCCGGCAATTTACCTTGCGAGGCAGGTGTTTTTGTCTTTCCGGTTTTCTGCCGCCCCCTGTTCCCGGTAGTGATTCCGTGGCATAATAGTCTGCTATGCGGGCGCTGGGTTCGCAATACGTGATTGTTTGCAGCGAACAGTCTTCCCTGGTATCTCCTCATGTCTTCGCCGAATCCCTTTGAGGTGCTGGAAGCGGAAGAGCAGTCGGTGGAGATTGCATTGCGGAATTATGGCTGGATCGGTCGCCGGCAGTTCTGCTTGTGCCTGACCGGACTGCTGCTGATGCAGTTTATGTGCGTCACCGCACTGCGAGGTGCTCAGTCGCTGACTGCGGTGCTGCTGATCGTCGGGGTGGGTGCGGTGCTGCTGGCATTGCAGATGCTGGTCGCGGCGCTGCGACTGCAGCATATCGGCTATGGTCGACTGTGGGTGTGGGTATTGCTGGTACCGCCGCTGAATGCTGTGATTCTGCTGCAGTGCATCACCGCGCCGAAGGGCTGCCACCAGCACTCGAAATATGACACCGGCGGACTGATTGGCTTCGCCGTACTGCTGGTCGGCCTGATGACTCTGGCAGGACTGCTGGTGGTGGTGTGGAAAGGCTGATTGCAAATTGCTGGCTAACCGGCCGGAAAACAGGCAGAATGCTGGTCGGCTGGTGTGCCGGCGGGACTGGTGACCGGTGTGGTGCCCGGGGGCAGGAGATAGTGTTTGAAGGCAGGTGCTCGGGCTGGAAAGCCCGAGCTACAGCAGGGACGGGGCGGGGTTTTACGGGCTCAGCAGGAACGGGGGCGGTGATGTGGAGACGGACAATCCTTTTGCAGTGCTGGCGGAAGATTCGCGGGCAGGGGAACTGCTCGAGCTGCGGCAGTACGGGCCCGTCGGGCGGCTGAGATTTATTGGCTGGTCTGTCGGGTTCGCAGCGCTGACCTTGCTGCTGTTTGTGGCACTGCTGACGTTCGCCGGTGGCCTTGGATTCATCGCGCTGCCCTTGCTGCTTGTTGGCTGGTACGCCGCACACTTCTGGCTGGTGCGAGCTCGGTTGCGCAATGCCGGTTTCCGTCAGTGGTGGCTGCTGCTGCCGCCGGCCCTGTTGTTCGCCTGTTACACCGGTGTTGTCGTTGCAACTTCCATCGCTTCCAACTTCCTCGCCGATGTACTGGGCCAGCTCACAACCCTGCTGGCGCTGCTGAACCTGCCGCTGCTGGTCATTTGCGTTGCCATCCCCACGGCATTTGCCGACCGCAGGAAATCTGATCGGGCCGCAACCCTGCTGCTGATTGCCGGCGGAACGGCAGCGGTGCTGGCGGCCACGGCACTGCTGTGGTGGCTGTTTGGCTGGTAGACTGCAGACAGCATCCTTTGCTGCAAATGC
>JBJTPZ010000604.1:0-5140 GCA_046075365.1 Planctomycetaceae bacterium | reverse complement strand
AGGACTCACTTCTTCCACAAACGTGTATTTGAAGTTGAGTCCGTCGGGTCCTGCGTTTGTCGATTTGTAAACAACCGCATTTCCCGTCTCTGAATTTCTCGCGATGACCCAGTGTGTATTGCCTTCCGACCAGTGCAGACGACGTTCGTCGCCTTGCGACAATTCGACTGATTCAATTCCCGGGAACTGCTGCTCAGTCAGGTTCAGAAGAGTTTGAAAGAGAAAGTCTGTACGTCGCTCCGCGCCCTGCTCCGATGTTTCTTGACGGTGTTCGATCAAATTCTTGTAGGCGCTAGTCACATCACCCAATCTCGATGCAATATCGTACTTGTTTGGATCGAAGCCATGCTCTTGAAGAGATTCAGAGGCCCGGATGATTTTGTCGTGAACTGATTCCTGCAACCTTGCTTGCAGAGCTCGCGCAAGGGTTCCTTTCTTTTCGCCTTGCTGAATAATGCCGACAATAAGCACAACGATCAGCGCAACACTTCCCAGTATTATATATCTGCCCCAATTTTCGGCCGTTTTCTTGTCTTTGTTACGCTTTATAAACCGTGTTGTGAGCTCATCAAAGCTTCTGCTGTTTTGTTTCTGAATGTCTACGCATCGATCGAATTCCGCATCTGTGAGGCCCAGATCTTTCCAGCGTTGACCTTTAGCAAGCCACGTTTTTGCATCTTTTCTTCTGTCTTCTATGAATGATTGTCTTTCCCTTTCGTCTCGGGCCCAGTGACCTGCCAGCGTCCAGTTTCTGACCACACTTTCATGCGCGAGATCAATTCTTTGGCTTTCAGCGATTTCGTCATCTCTCATGCGGGGCTGAAGAAAGTTGACACCGGGTTGACTGAACAGCTGGAGTACATGCCGCAATGTTCCTTCGCGCTGGTCCTCGATTGAGTCCGGCAGGGTTGACAGCAGTTCCTGAAAGACCCGCACCGGTGTTCGGCGAACAAGTTGTCCGGCATCGCCAATTTTCGTCAATTGGCGAAACACGTGCTCAACAACAGCTTGACGACTCGGTGACAATTTTTGGTAGATCTGGTCGGCCTGTGCGGCAATTGAATTGCTGAGTTGTCCGGCTTCTTTGTAATGAGACCGAGATAATTTCGTGACTCGCCGTCGCGGAACATCATGGCCTGACGCCCGTCGCCCCAACAACTCTGCCTTCCTCGCGAATTCGAGTCGCTCGCGTTCATTCTGAATCACCGCGGTGTGCAGACGTTTTTTGTCTTCATGTCCCGGCGTCTGTTCTGAAGCTGCGGTTGTTGTGTGTTCCGCCTGGTTTCCCTCCTGGCTGCCGTCAGCGATGAGCCACATCCTCATCAACAGATGCTGCATCAGGGGCAATTGGTCAGGATCATTTCCCATTTCATTCAGAATCTCATTAACCACACCGAGTTCAACTTCACAGCCCAACATTCTGGCCGGCTTCACAATGGCCTCGTGGGTCTGCTGCCTTGAGAGTCTGGGTGTGAGATACTGGCTGGTACTGATTTGTTCGGGCAAGCCGTTGTATAAAGTGCAGTTGCCAAGGAAATCTGTGCGCATCGTGATCAGGATGTAGACTCTGTTTCCAGTTCGTCTGGCGGTGTACAACAGCATGCGGACGAACGCTTGCGCCTCCTCCCGCGTTCGTCGGCTGTTGTCCTGAGGGTCCGTATCATCGCTGAGTGGATCCATCGCAGACGAAGTGGAGTCTGTTTCAAGGTCAGTGGATGTGGCTGAAATATCGTGAGTGAACAGCTCTTCAAACTGATCCACCAGAATGAGCAGTTGCCGTTCTCTGGCGAACGTGTTTAGTGCGAGAAGGTCGCCGAGGCGATTTGGGCCCGCTTGCAGGGATGTTTCGAGCTCTTCCACTTCGCTCAGCCCCACGGTTTCCTGCCGCGATGACTGCGGCGCCTGCGTTGCTGGCGGGGATGCACTATCCGCGGTGAAAACACCACTTTCGACAAGCGATTCGGCAAGGCTGTGAATTGGAGCGCCACCAGGTCGCATGATGGCGATTTTCCACTCTGCGTCGTCGTTGTTCAAAAATCCGTGTTCCAGAGCCGGGATAACGCCAGCACGGATCAGTGAGCTTTTCCCGCACCCTGAAGGGCCGGTAACGGCCACGAATCGTTCATCGCGCATCCGCTGAAGAATTGCCGCGACGTGGCTTTCTCGTCCAAAAAAGAGCTGTGCTTCTTCCTTTTCGAATGGCCGCAGACCTGGATATGGACACGATTGGTCTGTTGCGGCGAATTCGGTAGTCATTTCGAGGCCTGAAGTTTACGGGGTTGGTGGTGTGAAGAATGCGCAACCAGCGAGGAACAACCCAGGAGGCGAATCAGTTGCAGCTGATACCGCTGCGGCTGAGAAGCTGGCAGAACTGCTCGCGCCTGAAGCCCTTCTGGAAATCAAGGATCTGCAGCACCTCACGCCACCAGGGACCTGCGCCTGGAAGCAGAATCTGCCTGTCGGTCACGTCCTTCCCCGGTGGCGGCGCTGTAACCAGACAGACCGGCCGCGGCTTGTCTTGATTCCAGGCGTACTTGCTCATGCTTTCGAGGCGACCGTTCACCCATTTTTTTTTCTTCGGATCTCCGTAGACAACAAAACAGGCGAGTGCAGATTGCACTTCCATCCTGAACTGGTCCATAAGGTTTGGGTTATCTTCCTGCTGTCGCCGACATGGGATTCCCTGCTCTTCAAAAAAATCGATAATCTCCCGGATGAGCTTCCAGTCAGGACTGGTCTCGTCGGATTTAAAATCAAAATAGATGAAACCTTCCGGTGATGGCGTGACCGTCGAACGCACCCGCTCAATGACTGCCCGCTGGAATTCATCCCAGTCATTCACTGCTCGCTCGAACAGCAAATTCCTGTACTGATCAGCGAGTTCGGGTGTTGCAAACAGATCTTCGTCGAAATTGTCCCGTGTCAACTCTGCGGGGCGGTAGAGCTCAACAGGCTTGCCTTCTTCATCTGCCAACCGCACCTGCATGACGGCCATATAAGTCTCTTCACCGTTCCATTTAATGATCTTTCCCGGTCTTTTTTCCAGTGGCAGCGCAACGACATCACACTTGCGCAGTTCTTCTCTAAAAACTTCCACAAAATTATCACAGTCCTTTTCGCCAGCTTTCGCAGGAAAAGTTGCCGCAGACTGCTGGCAGCGCACGCGCTCATCTGTGAGGTGACTAATCAGACGCTCTCGCAGATTCGCCGCCTTGCCTTCCAGAACGTATGGAAGCAGAACCATTCTTCCGGGCGTTGCCCCGGGCTGCCCTGACGGTTGACCGTCACTCTTTCCTGCGGCCGGGAGCAGCCTCACTGCGGTTCTTGTCACCAGCTTGCTGAAACGGTCAGAAGTCGGTTTCAGCGGTTTGGGCGGGTCATCATTGTCAGTGCGACTTCCCGTCCAGGCCTGTAGACGAATGTTGTCCGTAAGTTCCGGCGGCGCACCGTGCAGTTCGAAATCATCCGTCTGAATCACCACAAGATTGCTGTTGTCCGGCAGAAGTTTCCCCTGTTTGCGGAAGTACTCAAATTCGAACGGTACACACCACTTCGATTTGAGGAACCCTTTTGAGAGCACCGCAACGAAGTAATTGCTGGCGGACAAAGCCTCCGTGATTTTGTCCCGGATCCGCCCATTCGGCATCGACCTCCTGTCCATCCAGACGCGCAAACCTTCGGATGTACCACGCTTCCTTCCAAGTTCACTTTTGAGACCATCTGCGAAAGCATCCACCCATCCCTGCTGATTGTCATGGTGGCTGTAACTGACAAAAACATTGCAAATGTTGCTTTCAAAGGTCATGGCACAGGAATTTCTGTTTGACTGAAGGCCTGAGTATGGGTTCCCGTACGAGCTCCAGGCAGTGCCCCACCTGACTGCAGATCCATGCTAATCTATCGGTCTCGTCACGCAAGTTCAGTGTTTGATTTTTTGACCAACAAATGTGCGAGAATTTACTGAATGCCAGCAATCTGGGAACGCCGGGTTCGTCACCCGCAGTTTCACCGGCATTGAGGTTATACCTATACGCGTGTCCAGTTTAATGGATATGCATCCGGGCTCATCGCACGAAGCGGACACGTGCGGAGCTTGAGCTGTTTTTCTTCTGCCAGCGCACGATCTTCAGAGCGGGCTGAGGGCGTCAGGATGCTGCGAAATCGGGTCCGCACGAGTCGATGTCCACAGAGGATGCAAGCCTGCAATGCTGACTCAACTCGAATTCACCATGCGGGAATAATGTGGCCCGCCGCTGGGGCTCATTTCACAGAACGCTGGTCAGGGCTCTTAGGCCTGTCCGCTGCATGCGCAGGTAACG
This sequence comes from Planctomycetaceae bacterium, assembly GCA_046075365.1. GTDB lineage: Bacteria > Planctomycetota > Planctomycetia > Planctomycetales > Planctomycetaceae > SXXK01. Next base: position 821 of record JBJTPZ010000604.1, on the reverse strand, counting down.
ACTCGTCGAGAGTCTTGCCTTTCATGCGGAAGCCGGATCCCTGAATGACGATAACGTCGCCATGGTGCACCAGTTGGTAATTCATGTCGATCACACGAGTGAAGCGGACACTGATTCCACTTCCAAACGCGATACAGCCAGCCGCAGTGAGCCCGGCCATCGCACACTAAGTGCCTAATTCGGTATGGACTTGCGTCAGTTACTCTTCGCTCCAGCCACACAGCCGCCTCCTCATCGCTACGCTGAGCTTGTCAGGGATTTGCTTAAGCAGCGATAGACTGAACCTCCGGATCCACGCAAGATTCCCTGCCATTCGACGCTCCATTGTTCGGAGAGAATCTTCTCTCCACGTCACATCCAGTGACCAATGACATGTGTTCTCGATTCCCCAGTGATTACGATGAGGTGGCCCCCGTTGTCTAGACCAGAAAATGAATTTTATTATAGAGCCTGGCTCCCAGATCTGCTTGTGGTGGCAGTGCCGCAGCGCAGGTGAGCGCAGCGAACCGGAGCGGAGCCACTGCGACCACAAGTGGCGCCCTCGCCCGGTTTCCTCAAATGCGAGGCTCTGACCCAGCCACCGTCACATGCCCACGATACACTTCCCACGGTGTTGCATACTCCAGACTTTGATGCCGACGCTGACGATTGAAGAATTCCAGGCAGGTACCCAACCCCTCGTGCAATGTCGCTGCCGTCTGATGATCGTGTCGATAGACATGCTCGTACTTCACGCTCCACCACAGTCGTTCCACGAACACGTTGTCCAGCCGCCCCAGCAGGTCCTTCGAACGGCTGGCGACATCCACCAACTGGATGCT
>JBJTPZ010000603.1:0-1166 GCA_046075365.1 Planctomycetaceae bacterium | reverse complement strand
GATTCTTTACGTACTGAATGATCGCGGCCCCGAAACAACTCGCCTGGCACTGCTGGCAGCGGCGGCGGGATGCGGCATAGTTCACGTGCAGCCGGTTTCAGCCGAAGGACTTGTCCCTGAGAAATCCGGCGGCGGCTGCGGCGACTGCGGCTGTTCTACACACTGATCTACACACTGACTGGCAGGAGATCTGTTTTCATGTTTGCATGCCGCAGCCAACTGCAGCGACGCTCTTTTCTGTGTCTGACCGCGGCCCTGTTTCTGTTATCGGGAAACGGCTGCGGTGAATCAACAGCACCCGCTGATCCCGCCGCTGCCACTGATCCCGCGACAGCGCAGGCGACTGCCGGTGACAGGCCCAGAATTGCTCTGGTGATGAAGTCACTGGCGAATGAGTTTTTTGCCACAATGGCTGAAGGCGCGAGGACTCATGCAGACCAGCACGCTGCCGACTACCAGCTGATTGTGAATGGCATCCAGGACGAAACCGATCTGGCCGGTCAGGTCAGCCTGGTGGAACAGATGGTGGCGCAGCAGGTATCGGCCATCGTGATCGCTCCGGCTGATTCCAAAGCACTGGTGTCCGTGCTGCGAAAGGCCAGCGAGGCGGGGATCGTGGTGGTGAATATTGACAATCGGCTGGATGCGGATGTGCTGCGTGAACAGCAGGTGCAGATTCCTTTTGTGGGGCCGGATAATCGCGCGGGGGCCAGGAACGTGGGTCTGGAACTGGCCAGGGTGCTGCAGGCTGGTGACGAGATCGCCATCCTGGAAGGCCTTGAAACTTCGTTCAATGGCCAGCAGCGGAAGCTCGGGTTTACCGAAGCGGCGACCGCAGCAGGACTGAAAGTGGTGGCATCGCAGTCGGCACAGTGGGAAATGGAGATTGCCAACCAGACTACTGCCGCGCTGCTGACTGCTCACCCCGGCCTGCGTGCGATCATGGCCTGCAATGACAGCATGGCCCTGGGAGCTTTGGCTGCGGTTCGAGCGGCCGGGCGAAACGAAGTAAAAATTGCGGGTTTCGACAACATCGGAGCAGTTCGGCAGGCAGTGCTGGACGGTCAGATTGCCGTGACTGCAGATCAGCATGGGGACCAGCTGGCTGTGTATGGCATAGAAACCGCTCTGGAGCTGCTGCGGGGTGAACGGCAGGCCGCTGACGT
>JBJTPZ010000602.1:0-2573 GCA_046075365.1 Planctomycetaceae bacterium | reverse complement strand
GCGATTCTGGACCTGCGGAAGCGAGAACTGCTGCTGGCGCGGGATCACTTCGGTATCAAGCCCCTGCTGTATCGAATTACGCCGGAATGCTTTGCGTTTGCTTCAGAACTGCAGGCGTTCAGGAAACTGCCGGACTGGTCTGCCGAAATTGATCTGCGATCAATCGACCTGTTTTTGCGATATCAGTACATTCCAGCCCCGCTGACCGCTTTTCGAAATGTGTTCAAGCTTCCCGCCGGACACTGCATGGTCGTCAGGCTCGACGAACCCGGAACCGTCGTGGAAAGGTACTGGCGACCGGACTTTGGCAGGAAACAGAAAAGATCTGAAAGCCAGCTGCTGCGCGAGACCGACGAGTGCCTGCGTGACAGTGTCCGCAGACATCTGGTGGCTGATGTGCCGTTTGGGGCTTTTCTGTCCGGGGGCATCGATTCTTCGCTTGTTGTCAGTTACATGGCCGAAGTCCTTGATCAGCCAGTACGCACCTTTTCGATCGGGTTTGACGATCAGCAATACAGCGAACTGTCTTTTGCCCGTCAGGTCGCCAGCAAATATCGGACTGAGCATCATGAACAGGTGCTGAATGTCGATGCGTTCTCTGTGCTGCCTGAACTGGTCAGGCACTACGGCGAGCCTTATGGGGATCAGTCGGCGATTGCCACCTGGGCAGTTTGCCGACTGGCTCGGCAGCACGTGCCGATGGTGCTTTCCGGGGATGGCGGCGACGAGTTTTTTGCAGGGTATGGAACGTACGGTAACTGGGCAGCTTCTGCCGTGAAATCGCCCACGGTGCTGCCATCTGCCAGGCTAGCGAATGTGGTCAGGCAGGTGCGTGATTTTGGCGGCAGGAAGTCAGGGGTGCACCGGTATCAGCCAGATCAGCTGCTGCGCTGGTACTCCCTTACAGGGCGGTTCAATCAGCCGCTGCTGCGCAGCGGATTATGGCGACCCGAATTGCGATTTGTTTCAGACCTTCCGGACGATGCATTTCAGCGGGCGTTAGCCGAGGCGACCGGCTTTTCACGGATCAACCAGGCACAGTATTTGGATCTGCAAACGTTTCTGCCTGAAGACATTTTGACTAAAGTTGATATCGCCAGCATGTCTGTGGGGCTTGAAGTCAGGCCGCCGATTCTTGACCGTCGCGTCTTCGAACTGGCTGCGTCGATTCCTGAGCAGCAGCTGTACCAGCAGCGAGACGGATACTGTGGCAAGCTGCCGCTGAAGCAGCTGGCGGCAGCGCGATTCGGTGCAGAGTTTGCCTTTCGCAGCAAACAGGGCTTTGAGATTCCGCTGGAACGCTGGTTAAGGGGGACACCTGAGCGCAAGGCGCAGGTGCTGCGACTTTTGACCGATTCTGATGCCGGCCTCGGGGCGTGGTTTTCTATTAGCGCAATCAGAAATGTGGTCGATCAGGGCAGCGCGTACAACCTGTGGCTGCTGTGTATCCTGCAGGAATGGCGGTTGCAGAACTGCTGAATGATGAGCGACAAATGACGGCTGAATCTGATATGTCGCCATTGCAGGTCCCCACAGACTGGCAGGCATTTCGAGATTTTCGGGGTCGGCGATTTGTATTTTTCGCCGGACACTTTGATTTCTTCAGTGGCGCAGAGCGTCAGGCTGTTTATTTTGCAGGTGAGCTTGTCAGGCAGCTTGATGCTGATGTGACGTTCGTTGGCTGGGGAGGCGACGGCCGACTGGCGGAAGAGGCCCGCGGTGTCGGAGCAAGGATCGTTGTTCAGCCGCTGGATATTGGTTTGCCTCGCTGGTCCGATCGGTACCAGTTGCTAAAGCTTGCCGGGATGCTGCGGCAGCAGTTGCGACCGGATTTCATATTGCCCTATGTCTGGATGCACTGTCGGGCTGTGGGTGCCATCTGGCGGCTGACCGGCGCCAAATTCTGCTGGTGGAATCAGCGGGATGAAGGACGTGGCATTCAGGGCAGCTGGCTGGAACGTCGGCTGATGAAGACTTTGCCCGCCGTGGTCTCAAATTCATGGGAAGGCCGCGACTTTCTGACCAGCCGGTTTCAGCTGCCGCCTGGTCGTGTGGAAGTCATTAACAACGGAATCCAGCTGCCGGAACCCGGGCGTGACCTGACCTGGCGGCAGAGTGTGGGCATCTGCCCGGATGCGTTCCTGATATCGATGCTTGCCAATCTGACGGTCTACAAGGATCATCTGACTCTGTTGAGGGCATTTGCCGAGGCACAGCGGCTGTGCCCCGGACAAAACCTGCAGCTTATACTGGCCGGCAGTCACTGTGAAACGGCGGCGACCATCAAGGCACTGGCCTGGGACCTTGGCCTGCAGGGCCACCTGCACCTTCCGGGCCCGGTTTCCGACATCATGGGTCTGCTGCGTGCCACCGATCTGGTCGTGCACAGCTCGCTGACAGAGGGTTGTCCCAATGGGGTACTCGAGCCCATGGCATTGGGGCTGCCGGTACTGGGTACTGATATCTCGGGGCTCCGCCAGGCGCTGGGGGAATCAATGGCCGGCAGATCTCTCAGCCCGCCGAATGACTGGCAGAAGCTGGGCTGGCTGATCAGCCGGCAGGTAGCCTGTCGG
>JBJTPZ010000601.1:0-28045 GCA_046075365.1 Planctomycetaceae bacterium | reverse complement strand
TCGTGACGTGCATATTTCGCACTACGGTCGAATCTGTCCCGTGGAGACTCCTGAAGGCACCAACATCGGCCTGATTTCCAGTCTCAGCATCTATTCTCGTGTTGACGACTACGGCTTCCTGATTTCGCCTTACCGTGTTGTCCGGGATTCGCAGGTGACGGACGAGGTGGTCTGGCTGCGTGCCGACGAAGAGGCGTCTGCGTTTGTGTGTCCGGCGGATACGCTGGTGCAGGCTGGTCAGATTGCCGAGGACCGCGTACTCGCTCGAAACAAGAGCGACGTGGTCTGGATTGATCGTTCTGAGGTGCAGTACATCGATGTTGCTCCTTGTCAGATGGTGGGTGTTTCTGCGGGTTTGATTCCGTTCCTCGAGCATGACGACGCGAACCGTGCTCTGATGGGATCGAACATGCAGCGTCAGGCTGTACCTCTGCTGATTGCAGAGCGCCCGGTGGTGGGCACGGGGATGGAGCAGTTTGTTGCTCAGAACTCGGGCATGGTCCTGCGTGCACCGAAGAGCGGCAAGGTCACCTATGTGGACGCCAATGTTGTGGAGGTGGATGGTCGACGATTCCCGTTCCGCAAGTTTGTGCGTCTTAACGAGCGGACCTGTCTGAACCAGAAGCCGATTGTGCGGGTTGGGGACAAGGTTCGTGCGGGGCAGGTTCTGTGCGACAGTGCTGCGACGAGGAACGGATCGCTGGCATTGGGTCGAAACGTGATGGTGGCGTTCATGTCCTGGGAGGGTTACAACTTCGAGGACGCGATTATTCTGTCTGAGCGACTGGTGAAGGAGGACGTTTACACGTCGATTCACCTGGACGAGTTTGATGTGGAAATTCGCGAGACGAAGCTGGGTCGTGAAGAGTTTACTCGTGACATTCCCAACGTGAGTGAGAAGGCTCTTCGTCACCTTGACGATTCCGGCATCATCAAAGTGGGGACTCGCGTTAACCCCGGCGACATTCTTGTTGGCAAGGTCTCGCCGAAGGCGAAGAGCGAGCTGACACCGGAAGAAAAGTTGCTGCATGCAATCTTCGGTCGTGCCGGTGAGGACGTCAAAAACGAGAGTCTCGAGGTGCCCAGCGGTGTGAGTGGCATCGTGATCCACACAGAGCGTTTTTCGCGTCGGATGAGTTTGTCCGAGGTGGAGCGCAAGAAGTTCGAGGACGAGTTGAAGCGTGTTGAGAAGGATGCTGAGACGGCCATCGCTGAGGCTTTCAAATCGTTCCTTGTGGAGTTTGAGAGTGCGCTGGAGCAGCAGGTGACTGACGAAGAGGGTCGGGCTCTCACGAAGCACGATGATGCTCGTGTGGTCGCCGAGTATGCTCGCCGGTTCCAGAATCACTTCGAGGAGATGGACATCCGCAGTCCTCAGAAGAAGACTGCTGCTCGCAAGGTCCTGCGAGAAAACTGGGTGCTGGTCGAGGACGTCATTGACCGTGAGGACCATCGGGTTAACAGCATGAAGCGTGGGGACGAGTTGCCCAGCGGAGTGCTGCAGATGGTGAAGGTGTATGTGGCTTCGCGGCGTCAGATCTCGGTCGGAGACAAGATGGCTGGTCGGCACGGGAACAAAGGGGTGATTTCAAAGGTACTCCCGATTGAGGACATGCCGTTCCTTGAGGACGGGACGCCTGTGGACATTATTCTGAACCCGCTGGGTGTTCCGAGCCGCATGAATGTGGGTCAGATCCTGGAGACTCATCTGGGCTGGGCTGCCGGCAAGCTTGGTTATCGAGCGATTTGTCCGGTGTTTGATGGGGCCAGCGAGGAGGACGTGCGGGTTGCATTGCGTGAGGCGGGTCTTCCTGAGGACGGAAAGACTCACTTGCGTGACGGCCGAACCGGTGAGCGTCTCGAGCAGAAGACGACAGTGGGTTATATCTACATGCTTAAGCTGCATCACCTTGTGGATGACAAGGTGCATGCTCGAGCGACTGGCCCGTACTCGCTGATCACACAGCAGCCGCTGGGTGGCAAGGCGCGGTTTGGGGGTCAGCGTTTCGGGGAGATGGAGGTCTGGGCTCTGGAGGCTTATGGGGCGGCCTATATTCTGCAGGAGCTGTTGACTGTGAAGAGCGACGACGTCGAGGGGCGTACGAAGATCTACGAGAGCATGGTGAAGGGCGAGAATACTCTGGAAGCCGGAACACCTGCGAGTTTCGACGTATTGAACAACGAAATTCGTGGTTTGTGTTTGAATCTGCAGCTGGAGAAAGCGGGCACCTGAGATGGTGGCCGGGACAGCAGAGGCTCTGCCGCCGCTGCTGTTCCTGATTCCTGAGTGAGTCGGCGTGGGCAGGCAGTCTGTGCGGTGGATCAGCGTTCCAGGGATATCCGGTAGTTGCTGGAAAGACGGGAGAAGCGGACGTGAGCGTCAGCGAAGGTCAGTTTGATCGTGTTAATGACTTTGCGGCAGTGAAGATCAGTCTGGCCAGCCCGAACGATATTCGTGGCTGGTCATTTGGCGAGGTCAAGAAGCCTGAGACGATCAATTATCGCACGTATCGTCCGGAGCGGGACGGTTTGTTTTGCGAGCGCATTTTCGGACCTGAGAAGGACTGGGAGTGTGCCTGCGGCAAGTACCGTGGCATGAAGTATAAGGGGATGATTTGTGATCGCTGCGGCGTCAAGGTGACTCACAGTCGCGTTCGTCGCAAGCGCATGGGCCATATTGAGCTGGCGGCTCCGGTTGTGCACATCTGGTTCTTCAAATCGATGCCCAGTCGTCTGGGTGCGTTGCTGAACATGAAGACCACCTCGCTGGAGAAGGTGATCTATTTCCAGGACTACGTCGTTGTGGACCCTGGTGAGACTCCGCTGAAGCATTGTCAGATGATGACCGAGGAGGAGGCTCGTCAGGCTCGCCGCGAATACGGCGAGGGCAACTTTGAACTGGGGATGGGTGCCGAGGCGATCAAGAAGCTGTTGTCTCAGATGCGTCTGGCGGATCTGTCTGTCGAGCTGCGCGCTGAGCTTGCGAAGACCGGCAGTCAGCAAAAGAGCAAGGACCTGATTAAGCGACTGAAGATCGTGGAGGCTCTGCGGGATAGTCAGAATCGTCCTGAGTGGATGGTTCTGGATGTGATCCCCGTGATTCCTCCTGACTTGCGACCTCTGGTGTTGCTGGATTCCGGCAATTTTGCCACGAGCGACCTGAATGATCTGTACCGTCGCATTATCAACCGCAACAACCGACTGAAGAAGCTGGTTGACTTGAATGCTCCTGAGGTGATTGTTCGCAATGAAAAGCGAATGTTGCAGCAGTCGGTGGATGCATTGTTCGACAACAATCGCTGCAAGCGTCCGGTGCTGGGTTCATCGAACCGCCCGCTGAAGTCCCTGACGGACATGATCAAGGGCAAGCAGGGGCGATTCCGCGAGAACCTGCTGGGCAAGCGAGTCGACTATTCGGCTCGAAGCGTGATCGTGGTTGGTCCCGAGCTCAAGCTGCATCAGTGTGGTCTTCCGAAGAAGATTGCGCTTGAGCTGTTTCAGCCATTTGTGATTCGCCGCCTGAAGGATCTGGGTCATGCGGACACGATCAAGAGTGCCAAGCGGATGCTGGAGCGCCGCGATGAGGATGTGTGGGATATTCTTGACGAGGTGATTCGCAATCACCCTGTGCTTTTGAACCGAGCACCGACTTTGCACCGCATCGGGATTCAGGCATTTGAGCCTGTACTGGTTGAGGGCAATGCGATTCGTCTGCATCCGCTGGTCTGCAAGGGTTTCAACGCCGACTTCGACGGCGACCAGATGGCGGTGCATCTGCCGTTGTCGATGGAGGCTCAGGTTGAAGCTACGACTCTGATGATGTCGACGCACAACATCTTTAGTCCGGCCAACGGTGCCCCGATTATCTCGGCGTCGCAGGACATCGTGATGGGATGTTACTACCAGACTCTGAAGAAGCCGGACCATGTGGGGCACGGCATGGTGTTCTCATCAATTGCTGAAGTGTTCATGGCATTCCAGCAGGGCAAGGTTGGTCGTCATGCGACGATCAGAGTCCGACTGCCTCGCAACAAGCGGGTCAAGGGAGAAGAGGCGGACAAGTATCGTTCTGGTGGTCTGGTGGAGACTTCTCCGGGGCGCGTCTTTTTCAACGACGTACTGCCGGCGAAGATGTCGTTCTACAATCAGACGCTGGGCAGCAAGGACCTTGCTCGTGTGATTTCTGACTGTTATCTGGAGCTGGGTCGTCGTGAGACGATTGAGTTGCTGGACCGCATGAAGAGTCTGGGTTTCCGGACATCGACGGAGAGCGGTTTGTCGTTTGGTGTGAGCGACCTCTGTACTGCTCCGAACAAAGAAAAGGAAATCGGAGAATCCGAAAAAGCGGTGCTCAGACTGATGAAGTTGTTTGAGCGTGGTGTGATTACGAATACGGAGCGTTACAACAAGGTTCTGGAAACCTGGACGCATGCTCGAGAGTCGATTACGAAGTCGATGATGGAGCGGCTGAAGGAGGACGTGCGTGACAATGGTCAGTACGTAAATCCGATCTACCTGATGGCTCTCTCTGGTGCTCGAGGGGGCGTGGGTCAGATTCAGCAGCTTGCTGGTATGCGTGGTCTGATGGCCAAGCCCAGTGGCGAAATCATTGAGACTCCGATTAAGTCCAACTTCCGCGAGGGTCTGTCGGTACTTGAGTATTTCAGTTCGACCCACGGTGCTCGCAAGGGTCTGGCTGACACGGCTCTGAAGACGGCGGACAGCGGTTATTTGACTCGCAAGCTGGCCGACATCTGTCAGAACATGGTGATCACAGTTAATGACTGTGGAACGACCAAAGGCATTACTCGCGGGGTTGTCTACCGTGGCGAGAAGGTGGAAGTGAGTCTGGCGGACGCGATTCGTGGCCGAGTCAGTCGAACGAACATCGTGAATTTGATTACTGAGGAGACGATTGTTCGGGAAGGTGAGATGATCACCGTCGAGAAGGCTCGTCGAATTGAAGAGATGGGTCTGGAGCGAATTCAGGTCCGCAGTCCGATGACCTGTGAGGCTTCGCTGGGCCTTTGCCAGCTGTGCTACGGGATGGACCTTTCCACTGGCGACCTTGTGGAAATGGGTTTGGCGGTGGGGATCATTGCTGCTCAGAGTATCGGCGAACCTGGTACTCAGCTGACGATGCGTACCTTCCACATGGGTGGAGTTGGTACGACGGCGGTTGAGGAGAGTGAGCTGATCGCCAAGCGTGGCGGTAATGTCCGGTTTACTCGCATTCGCAGCGTGATTAACGCTGAGGGTCGTCAGGTGGTGCTGGGGCGGAACGGTGAGCTCGCGATTGTGGACGATCGCGGACGCGAGGTTGAGACTCAGCGGGTTCCCAACGGTGCTGTGTTGAACGTTGGGGAGAACCAGGCTGTGAAGCCGGGTGACGTGCTTTGCAACTGGGATCCTCATGCCATTCCAATTATTGCTCAGGTGGGTGGCCGGGTCCGTCTGGAGGACTGTGTTGAGGGTCAGTCGATTCGGGTGGAGAAAGAGGGTTCGGGCACGATGCGACGGACTGTGATTGAGCACAAGTCCGGTCTGCATCCGCAGGTTGTGGTGGAAGACGGAGCGGGTCGAATTCTCGACTTTTACTATCTGCCTGAGGGGGCCAGTATTGAGGTTGAGGATGGTGGGCAGGTATCGGCTGGAGCAATTGTCGCCAAGACTCCCCGTGAATCCTCTGGTACTCAGGACATCACCGGTGGTCTGCCTCGAGTCACCGAGCTGTTTGAGGCTCGAAAGCCGCGCGACCCGGCGGTTGTGGCTGAGATTGACGGCGAAGTTGAGTTACCGGCTGAGAAGAAGCGTGGCAAGCGAATTGTGCTGGTGAAGGGTGCAGATGGATCTGAGGTGGAGCATGTGATCCCGCACGGCAAGGATTTGCAGGTGCATTCCGGCGACCACGTCAAGGCTGGTGACGCGCTGGTGCGTGGTCCGCTTGTGCCGCAGGACATTTTGCGTGTGAGTGGTCCGGAGGAAGTGCAGCAGTACCTGCTGCATGAAATTCAGAACGTCTATCGAGCACAGCGAGTGGAGATTGACGACAAGCACATTGAGATCGTCGTTTCGCAGATGCTGCGAAAGGTGCGTGTCGACAGTGTGGGTGATACGGATCTGTTGCCGGGTCTGCTGGTTGACAAGTTTGAGCTGAAGAAGATTAATGATGAGCTTGAGCAGCGTGGTCGCATTACGGACCCGGGTGGTTCGGACTACGTTGTTGGTGACAAGGTCTCGGTGAAGGAAATCGAGGAAGTCAACCAGGAGTTGTCGAAGCCGATTCGCTTTGTTGCTTTGAAGAAGGCCAAGGCTAGTCCGCAGTTACTGGGGATTACGAAGGCTGCTGTATCGAGCGAGAGTTTCATTTCGGCGGCCAGTTTCCAGGAGACGACCAAGGTTCTGACAGAAGCGGCACTGGGTGGTCGTGAGGACCGGCTGGTGGGTTTGAAGGAAAACGTGATTCTTGGGCACTTGATTCCGGCTGGTACTGGATTTGATTTGCACCAGGATGCTCAGGTACGGATCCATGATTCTGCGCTGCGAGAGCAGGAGGAACAGCGGGCGCGAATGGCTGCGGCTCGCAAGGATCTGATGGGTGCGGCTGACATTCAGGCTCGGCGAATGGATCCGGACCGCCCGGCGGCTCCTTCGTTTGTCGACCTGTCTGACGATGCTTTGAACTGAACGGTTGTCTGGCCAGCGGGGTTTTGCCGGGTTTACGGACTGGGAAAAGCCCTGACAATTGGGAATTCGGGCATTTGGCGGGGTGCTCCTGCTGAATCTCGAGGAATACAATGATTGGCCTGACAATAGGTTGACGATTACCGGGAACGGCGTTACCATGCGTCGTTTCCCCCTTGCCCGGCGCGGTCGGCAAGTGATGGTGTTTCTCGAACTTTGCGTGTGTCTGGCGGTTTATGCCCACGATTAATCAGCTTATTCGAAAGCCTCGGAAGCAGCAGTCCTCGAAGTCCAAGTCACCGGTTCTTGAGGGTTGTCCTCAGAAGCGAGGGGTCTGTTTGCAGGTCAAAACGGTAACCCCGAAAAAGCCGAACTCGGCTCTTCGAAAGGTGGCCCGTGTTCGGCTGTCCAACAGCAAGGAAATCACGGCTTACATTCCGGGTGAAGGTCACAACCTGCAGGAACACTCAATTGTGCTCGTGCGTGGCGGTCGTGTGCGTGACTTGCCGGGTGTGCGTTACAAGATCATCCGTGGTGTGCTCGATACGCTGGGTGTTTCGGACCGTAAGCAGGCTCGCAGTTGCTACGGGGCGAAGCGTCCGAAGGCCGGGGCAGCTCCGGCGGCCGGCAAGAAGAAGAAGTGAGTCGTTCCCGTTTCTGGTGAGTTAGTTTCCAGCGTCTGAGAGTGTTTGCGATGGTTAAGAAGTTTACAGCCAGTCAGGAACAGTTGAAGCCGGATACTCGGTTCAACAGCATTCTGGTCTCGAAATTCATCAACTGTCTGATGTATGACGGCAAGAAGAGCGTTGCTCTGAGTGCCTTCTATCGTGCGATGGACATCGTGAAGAAGCAGTTGCCGAATGAAGATCCTTTGAATGTCTTCGTTTCTGCTGTGGACAATGTGAAGCCATCGATCGAAGTTCGATCGAAGCGAGTTGGCGGTGCGACGTACCAGGTTCCAACTCCTGTTAATCCTCGTCGGCAGCAGGCTTTGTCAATTCGGTGGATTCTAGAGGCTGTCCGTGGCCGCAAGGGGCGGCCGGTCGATCGGTCTTTGGCAGAAGAGTTTGTCGCGGCGTTTCGGCGTGAGGGCGCAGCCATGAACAAGCGAGAGAACGTGCATCGTATGGCGGACGCCAACAAGGCGTTCTCGCACTTCGCCTGGTAATTCTGAGTATTCTTTGCACGCCGAACAGACGGCCCTTGTGGCGGTCTGTTTGGCGTTTTTTTTTGGACTTTGCGTGAGCGGGGCGGCGGATGGCCAGCAAGTTGGCTCGAACAATCGACAGCATTCGAAACATCGGCATTATTGCTCATATTGACGCCGGTAAGACAACGACAACGGAGCGGATCCTGTACTACGCTGGTGCGTCTCATCGGATGGGGAATGTCGACGACGGGACGACTCAGACTGACTTCGACCCTGAGGAGGCGCAGCGGGGGATTACGATTTATTCAGCGGCTGTTTCCTGCTGCTGGAAGGGCGCCAACATCAATATTATTGATACGCCTGGGCATGTTGACTTTACTGCCGAGGTGGAGCGAAGTCTGCGGGTGCTTGATGGCGCTGTCGTGATTTTTAGTGCTGTGGAGGGCGTGGAGGCTCAGAGTGAAACAGTCTGGAGGCAGGCGAACCGGTATGCAGTGCCGCGGGTTTGTTTCATTAATAAGATGGACCGCATTGGTGCTGGTTTTGACCGAGTTCTGCAGCAGATCCGAGAGCGTCTGAATGCGAGGCCCGTTCCGCTGCAGATTCCGATCGGGGCAGGGCAGTCCACCAACTCGGACGGCTTTCGGGGTGTGGTGGATTTGCTGACGATGAAGGCTCTGTACTGGGATGCGGAATCCCGGGGCGAGAAGTTTCGGGAGGAGGAGATTCCGGCGGAGCAGCGGGATGATGCGGAGCTGTGGCGGGGCGAAATGCTGGACGTGTTGTCGCTGTATGACGAGGATTTGATGGTCGCCTGTATGGAGGGTGGCGAGATTCCTCAGGAGCTGATGCGTGCGGCGATCCGCCGCGCGACTCTGGCTCGTGAGATTCAGCCGGTGTTGTGTGGAGCATCGCTCGACTATATCGGCGTACAGCCAGTGCTGGATGCGGTCCACTGGTATCTTCCAAGTCCGCTGGATCGGCCGCCGGTGGAGGGGTTGGTGCCTGCTGGCAAGCAGGAGGGCCAGCGTGTGGTTCGTCGGGCAGCAGTGGACGAACCTGTTTGTGCCTTGATTTTCAAGGTGCAGGCGGAGTCGCATGGTGATCTGTACTTTGCCCGGGTTTATTCCGGAGTGCTGACGGGCAACTCCAAACTGCTCAATCCTCGCCTGGGTCGCAAAGAGATGGTGACTCAGCTGTGGCACATTCAGTCGGATTCGAGGGAGAAAGTGGAGCGAGTCGAGGCGGGAGACATTTGCGGCGTGATTGGGCCGCGGGAGTCTGCGACGGGAGACACGCTGTGCGACGCGAGCAGTTCTGTAGCTCTTGAGTCGATTGTGTTTCCTGAGACTGTCATTTCGATGGCGATCGAACCGGATTCGAGTTCGGACCGGAAAAAACTGGAGGAGACGTTAAAGCGACTGGAAAAGCAGGACCCGACATTTCGCGTTCGCTCGAACGTGGAGACTGGACAGACGATCATTAGTGGTATGGGTGAGCTGCACTTGGAGATTATCCGCAATCGGATGCAGCGGGACTTCAATTTGCGTGTGAAATTCCACAAGCCGCGGGTGAGTTACCGAGAGAAGCTGTTGGGTGAGGTTCGCGTTGTTGAGGACTTTCATCGGCAGCTCCCGTCGGGTGTGATCGGGTTTGGTTTGACCCTGTTGGCTCGCGAGCTGGCGGATCAGGGGGCCGGCATTCAGGTTGAGAGTCGGCTGTCCCCTGAGTCTCTGCCGAAGCAGTTTCTGCAGATATTGCTGGAGTCTGTGCAGAAGGAGGCGGAAGCTGGCGGGAACTACGGGCATCCGATCATGGGGCTGCAGCTGGTGATTGAGTCGGTGAATTTTCGGGAGGGCGAGAGCACGGAGGTGGCGATCCGAACGGCGGCAGCGGAGGCATTTCGCAGGGTTCGCACGGATGGGAAAATGGCGGTTCTCGAGCCGGTCATGCTGCTGGAGGTGACGACTCCGGAGGACTTCCTTGGGAACATTCAATCCGACTTGAATGCTCGGCGGGCCATCATTGTGAACTCGGACCGCCGTGGCGATCTGTGTGTTTTACAGTGTGAAGTGCCGTTGATTGAGATGTTTGGCTACTCGAACCAGGTGCGCAGTCTGTCGCAGGGGCGAGCGTCGTACTCCATGCAGCCGCATCGGTATGAAATTGCGCCGCCTTCGGTCACCGAGAACATGTAAGGCTGAAGTTTCCCGTCTCATCTACCGAAAAAACGATTTCCATCGGAGCATGATTGACTTCACAGTTCGCGCTCAGTATACTCCGCGATTCCCCAAATTTCGCTGACGTCATCTCCTTGGGCGATGGCCGAACGCAGGTGTCACCAAAAACCGTGGCGGGTCGAAATTTGGCAGGAAAAAGACCTCAAAAAGACAAAATACGTTGATTTTGCGGGATAATCTTCTCGCAAGGTTATCCAGAATCAAACATTATTCGTGTAAGGTGGCGTGCCGTGGCTGGCTCAGGGGAAGAATGCATCAGGATTAGAATGGAATCGTACGACCATTCTGTACTGGATCAGTCTGCGGCGGAGATTGTCGATACCGCAAAGAGGACGGGGGCGATAGTGCATGGTCCCGTCCCTCTGCCGACTCGGATTGAGCGTTACACCGTTCTTCGCAGTCCGCACATCGACAAGAAATCTCGCGAACAATTCGAGATTCGTACGCACAAAAGGCTGATTGACATAATTCAGCCCACTGGCAAAACGGTGGATGCCCTGAACAAGCTCAGTTTGCCGGCTGGTGTTGACATAAAAATCAAGGCAACTGCAACGGGCTGACCTGCGGGGCCGCGGTGTTCGGCCCTGCGGTTGATGTTTCAGGCAACAATCAGTCTGGCGGTGACTCGGTCGGCTTCGGCCGCCTTACGCTGCACCAGGCCAAAGGCTAACAGCCTGTTTTGGGTTTTCGGTCAAATTGCTATGGAATCGAGAGGCTGCTGAACACGTCAGTGGCTTCTCCCAGATCCTGTGAGTGTGGTCTATGTCAGTCGGACTGCTGGGACGAAAAATCGGAATGACTCAGGTGTACACCGGCGACGGTGTGCTTGAGCCCGTTACGGTCATCGAGGCCGGGCCTTGCGTGGTGCTGCAGGTGCGCAGTGTAGAGCGGGACGGTTACGACGCTGTTCAGCTCGGCTTTGCTGACAAGGCTCGCGGCAAAGCCACTCGTGCTGCTCGTGGCCATGTCGCTGCAATCGACAGTCGTCGCCGCAAAGCCGGCACAGCCACTGCTCCTAAGGCCGACTGTGAGCCAAAGCGATGGATTCGCGAGTTTCGCTGCCGCGATAATGCTCACGGGCTGAAGGTTGGCGATGTTCTGCAGCCGTCTTCGCTGGAAGGCGTCAACTTCGTGGACGTCGTCGGTGTGACTCGTGGTCGTGGCTTTTCGGGTGCAATGCGTCGGCACAACTTTCGGGGTCAGCCAGCCAGCCACGGTGCGAAGCGTGTTCACCGCAAGCCAGGCTCGATTGGTGCCAGTGCCGACCCGTCTCGCGTCTTCCCGGGGACTCGAATGGCTGGTCATTACGGTGCTGAGCGAGTGACTGTGCGTAATCTCCGCGTGGTAAGGCTCGACAATGACCAGAACGTCATTCTGGTGCGTGGCGCGGTGCCGGGTCCAAACGGGGCTTTCGTGATGATCCGAAGGTCTCGCAAGGGCTAGACGATTTCGAAACCAAAGTTTCAGTCAGTTCCGGGTGTTTGAACTTACAGCGTGGTGGATCATGATTTCCGTTCCGATTCGTGACATGAGTGGCACCGAGTGTGGCACTTACACATTTGACCCCGCGGATGTGTCGGACAGCATCTGCAAGCAGCTGCTGCATGACGCCGTGGTCATGTATCGTTCAAACCGACGTGTGGGTGAAGTCCAGACGAAGTCTCGCGGGATGGTCGCTGGCAGCACCAGGAAACTGTTCAAGCAGAAAGGCACTGGTCGTGCTCGTGCTGGTTCCATCAGGACTCCAGTTCGTCGCGGCGGTGGTCATGCTTTCGGCAAGTTGCCTCGCGATTTCTACTATCGCATGCCCAAAAAGGCTGTGCGAAAGGCGATGCGGATGGCCTTGTTGAGCAAATTCGAGGATTCACAGGCTGTTGTTGTCAGCAAGTGGGAATGTCCTCAGATCAAGACGAAGCAGATCACCGGCTTTTTGAGTTCGGTGGGATTGTCTGGCCAGACCGTGCTGCTGGCGACCGAGGGCGTTGACCGCAACGTACACCGTTCTGCTCGCAACATTGCCGGAGTGATGGTGCTGCCGGGGGCGGACTTGAACGCATTTGCTTTGCTGCGGCAGCGTCATCTGGTGATTCCTGTGGCTGAGATGGACCGTATTCTGGGGCGCTGAGGCTCGGTACAATCAGGGGTTTGGTGGGTTATGGGCAGAGTGGCAGCATCAGGCGTAAAAATTGAGGCTCATCAGGTTATTCGGCGACCGCTGGTGACCGAGAAGGGCACGGAACTGTCAGAGAATCTGAACGCTTACTCGTTCGAGGTCAACCCGCTGGCGACCAAGACGGACGTTAAGGCGGCCGTTGAGAAGTTGTTTGGCGTAAGGGTTGACTCGGTGCGTATCCAGAACCGGGTCGGCAAGCCTCGTCGGCACAAGTTCTTCTCCGGACAGACTCGAAGCTGGAAAAAAGCGATCGTGAAGCTTCATGCCGACGACCGCATAGCGTTCTTCTGATATGGTGCTCGGTTGATTGAGGTTGTGCGTTCGGGCAGGATCGCGGCAGGAAGAGAGTAAATCATGGGACTCCGATTTTACAAACCAGTGACTCCGGGGCGTCGCGGCGCTTCCGTCAGTGATTTCGCAGAGATCACGGACCGGAAGAAGCGACCGGAGAAGGATCTGGTGGTCCGCTTCAAGAAGAAGGGCGGACGCAACAACCAGGGTAAGATCACAGCCAAGCATCGTGGTGGTGGTCACAAGCGTCTGTATCGAGTGATCGACTTCAAGCGGGATAAGGACGGTGTGGTCGGCAAGGTGACTCACATCGAGTACGATCCAAACCGCTCCTCGCGCATTGCTCTGGTAGAGTATGCGGACGGCGAGAAGCGGTATATTCTTGCCCCCGAGGGCTTGAAGGCTGGCGCTGTGGTCGAGAGCGGGGTCGGTATTGAGCCGAACGTCGGTAACTGCATGCCACTGAGTGCCGTACCGCTCGGCACGGTCGTTCACAACATCGAGATGCAACCGGGGCGGGGTGGCCAGTTGTGTCGCAGTGCCGGTATGGGCGCTACCTTGAACGCTCGCGATGGTCGTTGGGCACAGATCACGTT
Organism: Planctomycetaceae bacterium; assembly: GCA_046075365.1. Taxonomy (GTDB): domain Bacteria; phylum Planctomycetota; class Planctomycetia; order Planctomycetales; family Planctomycetaceae; genus SXXK01. The sequence continues at coordinate 14,911 of JBJTPZ010000601.1, read as the reverse complement.
GCCCAGCGGCGAAGTCCGGCGTATTCCCAGTACCTGCCGCGCAACAATCGGCACTGTGGGTAACTCTGAGCACAGCAGTGTTGTTATTGGCAAGGCTGGTCGCAATCGCTGGAAGGGTATTCGCCCGCGGGTTCGCGGTACTGCGATGAACCCGGTGGCTCACCCGATGGGCGGTGGTGAAGGCCGAAACTCGGGGGGCCGTCACCCCTGTTCTCCTCGTGGCCTGCTGTCGAAGGGTGGAAAGACCCGCGACCGCAAGAAGGCCTCTCGCAAGGCGATTATCCGGCGGCGTATTTCTGTTCGATATGGCGAAGTCAAGCTGTAAGCGGTTTTTGGAGAAGGGTGCTTAGATGGGACGCTCGCTGAAAAAGGGTCCATTTGTGGATCCGCGACTGCTCGAGAAGGTTGAAAAACTCAACCGAGCGGGTCGCAAGGAGCCGGTAAAGACCTGGTCGCGACGTTGCACGATTTCGCCTGAGTTTGTGGGACATACGTTCCTCGTTCACAATGGCCGTGCTCATATCAGTGTCTACGTTACTGAAGACATGGTAGGTCACAAGCTGGGTGAGTTTGCGGGGACTCGAACATTTCGTGGCCACGGTTCGAAGGGTAAGAAGTAGTCATGGGCGAAGTTCGTGCTGTACACCAGTTTGCTCGTATTTCCGCAACCAAGGTTCGTCCGTTTGCTGACCTGATCCGGGGCAAGACGGCCCAGGCTGGCCTGCAGGCGCTTGCGTATGAACCCAATCGCGGTGCTCGCTTTCTGGAAAAGGTGTTGAAGAGTGCAATTGCGAACGCAGAGGACCGTGGCGTGCGTAATGCTGACCGGCTCGTCATCAGTGAAGCTCGAGTTGATGGCGGCCCAATGTTCAAACGTGTGCATGCTCGAGCACGCGGGATGGCGAATCTGATTCGTCGGCGTACTGCTCACATTCACGTGGCTGTGGATGCTCCGGAAATTGGCTGAAGCAATTTGAATTGAGGTTTAGCGATGGGTCAGAAGGTACGGCCAACGGGGTTTCGCATCGGTGTGATGGAAACATGGCGCAGCCGCTGGTACGCCTCGAAGAAAGAATTCGGGGACCTGCTGCTGGAGGATTACAAGATTCGGCATTTTGTTGCCACGAAGTATGCGTCGGCAGAGATTGCGCGGGTTGAGATCGAACGGACTCGTGACCAGGTCGTTGTGCACATGCACACGGCCCGTCCCGGTGTGATCATCGGGCGTAAGGGTCAGGAAGTGGACAAGCTGAAGGCGGAACTGGAGGACCTGACTGGTCGGCGGATGGACGTGAAGATTGTGGAGATCACAAATCCCAATAGAAACGCCGCCCTGGTCGCCCTGAAGATCTCACAGCAGCTTGAAAAGCGGGGCAGTTTCCGCCGTGCGATCAAGAAGACTCTGGATGAGGTGATGAGTTCTGGCGTTGAGGGGGTAAAGATTCAAATGTCGGGGCGTCTTGGCGGTGCCGAGATGTCTCGATGTGAGAAGGCCAGCCGCGGTTCCATTCCGCTGAGCACTCTGCGACGCCATATTGATTACGGATTTGCCCAGTCGAAGACGACGATGGGTGTGATTGGTGTGAAGGTGTGGATCGATCTGGGCGACTATTCAAACGAGGAGACTGCAGATGGCGCTAATGCCAAAGCGGGTCAAGCACAGAAAAAGCCAAAGAGGACGTATAAGAGGTAATGCGACTCGCGGAAATACCGTCGTGTTTGGTGACTGGGCATTGCAGTCGCTGGACGCCGGTCACGTGACCGGTCAGACTATTGAGGCCTGTCGTATCGCCGCTAATCAATACGTCCGAGGCGAGGGGCGTGTGTTCATTCGCATCTTTCCTCAGAAGCCGGTGACTGCTCGGCCTCTGGAGACGCGAATGGGTAAGGGTAAAGGCGAGCCGGACCGCTGGGTGGCGATTGTGAAGCCCGGTACTGTGATGTTTGAGTTGGGTGGCGTGAGTCAGGAGACGGCGAAAAGCTGTTTCAGTCGCGTTGCTCACAAGCTTCCGGTTCGGGTTCGGCTGGTTGGTCGTCGTCCTGAGATTTAGTTTCTTGATGATCAGCTTCCGGGCTGGTTGTGTCAGCGTTGAGGGGTTGGGTTCCATGTCGAAGGCAGCAGAAATTCGTCAGATGTCGGATGAGCAGCTCGGTCACGAGCTGTCGGGTGCCCAGCAGGCACTTTTCAAGCTGAGGATTCAGGCGGCGACAGAGCGGAACGATGTCCCCAGCAACGCTCGCAAGCTGCGGCGCCGGATTGCTCAGATTTTGACGATCCAGCGTGAGCGTAAGTGATAATTCGGCCCTTTTTTCTCTCGGGTTCTGGTGTGTGACATGAAGAAGACTTTGATCGGTGTGGTTGCCAGTGCTGGTCAGTCGAAGACTCTGCGAGTCGAGATTGACAGGCGTATGAAGCATCAGAAGTATGGCAAGATCATCCGCGGAAGGACTATCTGCCATGTCAACGATGAGTCCGGTGTTGCTCGACAGGGTGACACGGTCGAGATCGAAGAGGCTCCCCCGACGTCTCGTCTTAAGCGATGGACTCTGGTCCGTGTCGTGAGTTCTCCAGCTGTGGCCGAGTAGCTGGGCGGCCGAGCCACTGGGCGACGTGTCGGGTGTATGGTTTTGTCGTGGTAGGCGTTTAGAGTCTGGAGTGATGTGCGATGATTCAGATGCAGACATTGCTTGACGTGGCAGACAATTCGGGTGCCAAGTCAGCCCGCTGTATCAAGGTGCTTGGCGGTACTCGCAGACGCTACGCCGGTCTGGGCGATATTGTTGTGGTGAGTGTTCAGAAGGCCATTGCTGGCAGTGCCATCAAAGCCGGTTCGGTGGTGAAGGGTGTCGTGGTTCGTGTGAAGAAATCGGCCCGGCGAGCTGACGGCTCCTACGTCCGATTTGATCGAAACGCCATCGTAATTGTTGACAATGACGGCAACCCAAAGGGGACTCGAATCTTTGGTGCCGTGGCGCGCGAACTTCGGGATCGGAAGTTCATGAAGATTGTTTCGCTTGCGAGCGAAGTGGTCTGAGTTCTTGTCGGGGTCTGGTGTAGGTTCGACGCGGTGTTTTGGCTGGTCCGTGACTGGCCGGTTGGCGGAATAGACTGGAATCGTCAGCATGTCTCGTTTGATTCAAGATTACAAAGATCGCATTGTACCACTGCTCCGGGAGTCGCTCGGGCGGACCAACATCCATTCATTGCCACGACTGGAGAAGATCGTTGTCAGTATGGGTGTGGGCAAGGCGGTGGAAGATCGCAAGCGGCTGGATTCTGCCGCCGAGCATCTGAGTCAGCTGTCGGGTCAGAAGGCCCAGGTGACTCGCGCCAAGAAGTCTGTGTCCGGGTTTAGGCTCCGTGAGGGTCAGCCGATCGGTTGTCGTGTGACCCTGCGTGGCCGTCGGATGTACGACTTTCTTGAGCGGCTGATCACCTTGGCGCTGCCTCGAGTCCGCGACTTTCGTGGCGTGAACCCGAATGGGTTTGATGGCCATGGTAATTACAACTGTGGTTTGAGTGAGCAGCTTGTGTTTCCGGAAATCGACCCGGAGACGGCCACGACTGTTCAGGGGATGAACATCACAATTGTCACAACGGCCAGGACCGACGATGAGGGTCGTGTGCTGTTGCGGGCATTTGGAATGCCATTCCGGGTCGAGAAGTAGTCGGTGACGTTGTTTTCGGGTGAATCTGTACTGGAACAGATCAGGGCGGTGATATGGCTAGCAAGTCTAAGATTGAAAAGGCCCGTCGGACTCCCAAGTTCAGCAGCCGCATTGAGCATCGCTGCATGATGTGTGGGCGTCCGCGTGCTGTGTATCGTAAGTTCAAAGTGTGTCGGATCTGTTTCCGCAATCTTTCGCTCGAAGGATTGATTCCGGGCGTAAAGAAGGCCAGTTGGTGAGGGGTGCAGGAATATGATGACAGATCCGATTGCTGACTTGCTGACAAGAATTCGCAACGGCGTTCATGTGGAGCGTCCGTTTGTTGATGTGCCTTATTCGCGACTGAAGGTCGCGATCGTTGAGGCGCTGCAGCGTGAGGGTTTTGTGTGGGACCATGAGGTCGTCGAGGGCGGCCCACACAAGGTGTTGCGCGTTAACCTGAAGTACGGTCCGAATGGCGAGCATGTCATTCAGCACATTGAGCGTATTTCGAAGCCCGGTTGTCGCGTTTACATGGCGGTGAATGAGATGAAGGACGTGCGACAGGGTACGGGCATCTCCGTTTTGTCGACCTCTGGTGGTGTTCTGAGCAACCGAGAGGCTCGTCGTCAGGGTATTGGCGGGGAACTGTTGTGTCAGGTTTGGTGATCGTCGCACACCGACGATTGGGTCTGCGTTCGGCTGAGGTTAGCTTCAGGTTCTGAGGTTCTGAACATGTCTCGAATTGGTAAGAAACCGGTAGCTGTGCCATCCGCTGTGAAGGTGGACATCGCGGGAAACCGTGTATCGGTGAAGGGCCCGGCTGGGGAACTGTCACTGGACGTTCATCCGTCGATGTCTGTACAGCTCGACGGTGGCTCGATTGTGGTCGGTCGCCCCGACGACAAGCGTCTGAGCCGTGCCCTGCACGGGCTGACTCGCAGTCTGCTGTACAACATGGTCTGCGGGGTGGTCAAGCCTTTCGAGAAAAAGCTTGAGATCACTGGCGTGGGTTACAACGCCAGTCTTTCTGGCTCGAAGCTGACCCTGCAGGTTGGCTTTGCCAACAAGATCGTGCTTGAAGTTCCGGTGGGTACGAAGTGTGAGGTCCCGGACCCGACGCATGTGGTTGTTCGCAGCTGCGACAAGCAGGCGTGTGGCCAGTTTGCGGCTGAGGTACGAAGTGTTCGGCCGCCGGAGCCCTACAAGGGCAAGGGCATCCGTTACCAGGACGAGCAGGTACGTCGCAAGGCGGGCAAGGCATTTGGTTCCAAGTAATTTACGTTTTTATTTGGTGTAAGCGATGAGCATTCGTACTCAGTTGGCAAAGCGTCGCGTGCGACGTACGCATCGTGTTCGCAACGGTATTGCGCGGGGTGCTAACGGCCGTCCGCGTTTGTCTGTGTTCCGCAGCAATCGGCACATGTATGCTCAGGTGATCGACGACGCGACCGGCAGGACGCTCGTGGCTGCCAGCAGCGTGGATGCAAGCATTTCAGGTCCGGGTGGCGTGGGTGGCAACGTGGACAGTGCGTCCAGGGTGGGCCAGCTGATTGCCGAGCGGGCGAAGGGTGCAGGGATTACGGCGGTGGTATTTGACCGTGGTGCGTTCCGGTACCATGGACGAGTTGAGGCGCTCGCTGAGGCGGCTCGCTCTGCCGGTCTGGATTTCTGACGTCTGCGAATTCGGCGGATGTGGGTCCGGCTGGCTGGTTTCGGACCGTTTCCGTCAGTAGGGTAGGCAAGGTTTGATACTTTTTGAACATGGGCGTGGGGTGAACGGTGTCGACAGCAGAAGCAAAATCTGACTCGGGCGAACGTGTTGTGCAGATTCGGCGCTGCGCCTGCGTGGTCAAGGGTGGCCGTCGGTTCAGTTTCGCAGCACTGGTTGTTACCGGTGATGGCAATGGTCGGGCCGGGTATGGCTACGGAAAGGCCATCGAGGTTCCTCAGGCCGTTGAGAAGGCTACCAAGCAGTCGAACCGTTCCCAGTGCAGCGTTCCGATCGTGAACGGTACGATCCCGCACCAGGTGATCGGTGAGTACCGTTCATCACGCGTGCTGTTGCTGCCTGCAAAGCCCGGTACAGGGGTGATTGCCGGCGATTGTGTCAAGTCGGTCGTTGAGGCGGCTGGAATCACGGACATTTTGACGAAGGCCTATGGTTCGACGAATCCGTTGAACCTGGTGAAGGCCACCTTTGAGGCGTTGAAGAAACTGCGGACTCGAGAGCAGATTGAGCGATTGCGAGGGGTGACACTGTGATTTTGAATGACGTTCATACCGGTGTGCAGACTCGGAAGCCGCGTAAGCGCATTGGCCGTGGTATTGGTTCCGGGCATGGCAAGACCGCTGGTCGTGGCCACAAGGGCTTTTTTGCTCGTTCTGGCTCATCTGTTCGCACTGGTTTCCAGGGCGGCCAGATGCCGTTGTTCCGTCGCTTTGCAAAGCGCGGCTTCAGCAACGCTCAGTTTGCTCCCGAAGTTGCGGTGGTCAATGTGGGGACACTGTGTGACAACTTTGAACCCGGCACAGTGATTACTCCAGAGCTGCTGGTCGAGAAGGGTCTTGTTGCGACTCGTTTCGATTTGCTGAAGGTGCTGGGTGACGGCGGGATTCAGAAGGCTTTCACAGTCAGGGCTCACCGGTTCAGCGCTACTGCGGAGGCGAAGATTGTGCAGGCCGGTGGCGTTGTTGAGCTGATTGAGGCCTGAATCGTGTGTTCCATGGTTTTTCTCGCAGTTCGTGGGAGGATCGAAGCGGCATGTTTTCAAAACTGCTGACGGTGTTTCGGATCCCGGAACTTCGCAATAAGATACTTCTGACGATCGTTCTGCTCGCTGTTTATCGGCTTGGCTTCCACATTTCTCTGCCATTTGTGAATCAGGAGAAAGTGGCAGAGTCGATGCGCAATGCGGCGCAGGGCGACAGGAACGGTATTGGCGGGCTGATGCAGGTGGTTTCGGTATTTGCCGCGACTGACCTGCAGAGTGGCTCGTTGTTCGGCCTTGGCATTATGCCATACATCACTGCTTCGATCGTGTTTCAGTTGCTGGCCACGGTTTATCCGCCTCTTGAGGCAATACAGAAAGAGGGCGAGTCAGGTCGTCGTCGGATCAACGAGTATACTCGGTACGCGACGGTGGCCGTTTGTCTGGTGCAGAGTTTTGCATTGATGTGGTCGATGCGTGGTGTTGACGCGGGCGGTCAGGGGCTGTTGCTGTCAAGTTACCAGGGGGTTCACTGGATCCTGTTTGGTACTTTGGTGATGACCGCCGGGACTGTGTTTTTGATGTGGATTGGTGAACAGATTGACGCCTACGGCATTGGCAATGGCATCAGTTTGCTGATCATGGCGGGCATTCTGGCTCGAGTGCCAGCGATTGTGTCAAAATGGGTCGACGGTATTATGACTCGTGGCGTGGGGATCGGCAGCGAGTTTGGAATCGAGCGTTTGTTGGTGATGGCGCTGGTGTTTGTCACAGTCATCGCGGTTGTGGTATTTATTACGCAGGGTCAGAGACGGATTCCGATCCAGAGTGCGAAGCATGTTCGTGGTCGTAAGGTGAGTGGTGGAAATCGTCAGTGGTTGCCGCTGCGTGTGAATCAGAGCGGTGTGATGCCGATCATTTTTGCGTCCAGCCTGCTGATGATTCCGTTCTTCCTGTTTGGCCAGCTGGGCAGGGCTTTCGGCCCGGATTCGGGTCCCGGATCGTGGCTTGGCTGGGCAGGCTCCTTGTTTGCTCCGGGGCAGGGTTTTGTGTACAGTCTTGGCTATATCGTTCTGATTTACTTTTTCTGCTATTTCTGGACTGCAATCACGTTCAATCCGAAGGACATGGCTGAGAATCTGAAGGACAATGGCAGTTTCATCCCCGGCTATCGTCCGGGTGTTCGGACTGCTCAGCATCTGGAAGCGGTGATGTTGCGAATCACCTACGTAGGTGCAGCGTTTCTTTCGGTGATCGCGGTTATTCCGACTGTGATTGCGAACACGATTACGGATGACATTGTGACTGCCAGCTTTTTCGGTGGCACGGGCATGCTGATCATAGTCTCGGTTGCTTTGGATCTGGTGCAGAAGATCGATTCTCATCTGGTGATGCGGAACTATCCTGGTCTGCTGGATTCTGATAAGTGAGGCGGTTGGTGTTGGCGGTGTGATTGGTTCAAAGACGTTAGCCGAACGGTTTGTGGTGAGTTATGAAAGTTCGTTCCAGCGTTAAGCGTATTTGCGACTTCTGTAAACTGGTCAGACGTCGTGGGAAGATCTTTGTGATCTGTTCATCGAATCCTCGTCACAAGCAGCGTCAGGGCTGAGGGGACATTGGAAACAGTGGAATTTGGAGTTTGAGCGATGCCCCGTGTGCTTGGTGTTGACATTCCGAACAATAAGCCAACGTATATTTCGTTGAGCTATCTTTACGGTATTGGGCCTTTCCTTGCGGTTCAGATCTGTTACGAGCTGGGGGTTGATCCTCTTGCTCGCGCCAGTGAGCTGACAGAGGACGAGGTTGCTCGCATTACCAATCATCTCGACAAGAATTACACTGTCGAGGGTCCGTTGCGTCGCAAGGTGCAGCAGGACATTGGTCGTTTGCGTGAGATTCAGTGCTACCGTGGGATTCGTCACAGGAAGGGATTGCCTGTGCGTGGTCAGCGTACGAAGACCAACGCGCGGACTCGCAAGGGTCGCAAGAAGACGGTTGCCGGCAAAAAGGGCGTTAAGGATCTGAAGTGACTGTTGTGTCAGTGGTGTTGTGTGTGATTGTTTGATCTTGTTTTTGGTGCGAGAGCGGCAGTGGCGAAGGTCAAGAAGAAGAAGATTCGTCGTAATGTGAACAAGGGCGTTGCTCATATTAAGGCGACGTTCAACAACACGATTGTGACGATGACGGACGCGGCCGGCGACGTGATTTGCTGGGCCACTGCGGGCACCGTGGGGTTCAAGGGTTCTCGCAAGAGTACTCCATTTGCTGCTCAGAGGGCGGCAGAGACTGTGGCCGAGAAGGCGTCAAAGGTCGGTGTGCGGGAGGTGGAGGTTCAGGTGCAGGGTCCTGGTGCTGGTCGCGAGAGCGCGATCACCGGCTTGCAGGCATCTGGACTTGCGATTAAGTCTATTGAGGACGTGACACCGCTGCCTCACAACGGCTGTCGTCCACCGAAGCGTCGCCGGGTCTGACGTTGGGTTGGTCGAAGCAAAGAACCTGGGGGAAGTGCAATGAGGATTCGTTGGCGCGGGCTGGAGTTGCCCAGTCGAGTAGCTGTTGACCGTGACACTCGGACTCCTACTTACGGTCGGTTTGTTGCCGAGCCGTTTGAGCGTGGTTTTGGGTCTACGGTAGGGAACAGTCTTCGCAGAATCCTGTTGAGCAGTCTTGAGGGTTCCGCAGTTACGAGGGCTCGGATACAGGGTGTTCAGCACGAGTTTACAACCATTCCTGGGGTGGTTGAGGACGTGACGGATATCTGTCTTAACCTGAAGTCACTGGTTGTGAAGAACCATTCGGCTTCCAGCAAGACTCTGCGTATTGAGAAGTATACTCGTGGCGTGGTGCGTGGTGAGGACGTGATTTGCGATGATCAGGTGCTGGTGATTAACCGCGACCTGATTATTGCGACGATGACCGATGACGTGCCGTTTCAGGTTGAGATGACGGTTGAGAATGGTCGTGGTTATGTTCCGGCCAGCGAGCAGTATGCTCATGAGCCTGAAGTCGGTGTGATTCCGCTGGATGCGGCGTTTTCGCCTGTGACTCGAGTGCGTCATCTGATCGAGGAGACTCGTGTCGGCCAGCGTACGAACTACGACAAGCTGACGATGGAGATCTGGACCAACGGGACGATTGCACCTGAGATGGCGCTGGTTGAGGCTGCGAAGATTCTGCGGAAGCATTTGAATTGTTTTATTACTTTCCGCGAGCCTGGTGCGGAGGCTGGTCCCGAGGGTGGTTTGCGTGGGATGAGCGACGCGACGGGGTATTCTCCGATTGACATGGAGCTGGAAGAGAAGCTTGGCAAGAGTCTTGCGGAGTTGAATCTTTCGGTGCGTGCAACGAACTGTCTCGAGTCGGTTGGTATCAACACGGTACGGGATTTGGTTGTTCGCAGTGAGGATGAGTTGCTGCAGGTGCGGAACTTTGGCGAGACGACTCTTGACGAGGTTCGCGACCGTCTGGTGAAGATTGATCTGAAGCTGGGGATGCGTCTGCCGAATCAGGTCCGTTGAGTTGTTGGGATTGAGTTTGTCGCGGGGTTGTCCTGTGGCATTTGTGTAGCGAAATTCTGAATGAGTGGGTCTCGGTCATGAGACATCGTTGTGCTGGTCGTAAGCTTGGCCGTAATGCATCTCATCGCAAGGCGATGTTCCGGAACATGGCAGTCAGCCTGATTCGGACGCTGCGTGCGGACGATGCGGTTGGTACTGCGAAGGTACCGGGTCGTATCGTGACCACGGTTGCGAAGGCGAAGGAGCTGCGTCCTTTGGTAGAGAAGCTTGTGACGATGGGTCGCAAGGCTTTGCGTGTTACCAGTGCGGCTGCTGAGTTTCGTACAACTGCTGAGCGTCGCAGTGAGGCGTGGAATCAGTGGCGGGAGTCGGAGGCTGGGAAGAACTGGGTGCGTCTGACTGCCCCGGCTCTGGCGATGCGGCGGCGTGCTTTTTCGGTGTTGCGTGACGAGGTGGCTGTTGACATTTTGTTCGACGAGCTGGCAAAGCGATTTGCTGACCGTGAGGGTGGTTACACCCGGATTGTTCGTCTGGCAGCGGTGCGTCTTGGTGACGCGGGTGAGCAGGCCATTATCGAGTTTGTGGGCGAGCGGGACCGCGTTTCGAAGGGTACGAAGCGGAGTGCTCCTGCGGTTGAGTCTGCAGAGGCTTCTGGCTGAGCTGCGTTTCTGTCAGAGTGAGATCCAGCCTGGTTCGCGAGGACCAGGCTTTTTTTTGTTGGCTGCGTTAGTGCGTGAGTGCGGAGATTGGCAAGGCTGGAGTTGTTTGGCTGGTTCGGTTTCATTTTTCTTGTGTGTCTCTAGTATGCTGGGTTTGAGCAATGTTTGCGGCGGGGTGTGATTAGTAATTCGACGTTTGTTTCGGGTGGGTCAGCTGGTCGTAGCTGGAGGGGTGAGATGAAGATTCGGTGGCGTGGTCTGGAGTTGCCCAGTCGGGTTGCGGTGGACCGTGAGACTCGTACTGAGACATATGGGCGGTTTGTGGCGGAACCATTTGAGCGTGGTTTTGGAGGGACTGTTGGGAACAGTCTGCGTCGAATTCTGCTGTCAAGTCTTGAGGGTTCTGCGGTAACTCGTGTGCGTATTCAGGGGGTGCAGCACGAGTTCACGACGATTCCGGGTGTGGTTGAGGACGTGTCGGACATTTGTCTGAACCTGAAGTCTTTGGTGGTGAAGAACTATTCGGCGTCCAGTCGCACGTTGCGAATTGAGAAGCACTCTCGGGGTGTGGTGACTGGTGCGGACGTCATCTGTGATGACCAGGTAGTGGTGGTGAACCGCGATCTTGTGATTGCGACTTTGACGGATGATGTGCCGTTTCAGGTAGAGATGACAGTTGAGAACGGTCGTGGTTTTGTCCCGGCCAGCGAGCAGTATCAGCATGAGCCTGAGGTGGGCATTATTCCGCTGGACGCTACGTTTGCTCCGGTGACTCGTGTTCGTCACTTTGTTGAGGAGACTCGAGTTGGTCAGCGAACGAATTACGAGAAGCTGACCATTGAGATCTGGACGAACGGGACGGCGAACCCTGAGATGGCGATGGTTGAGGCGGCAAAGATTCTGCGTAAGCATCTGAGCTGTTTTATCACGTTTCGCGAGCCAGGTCCGGAGGACTCGCTCGATTCTGCGCGAACCGGGCCGGTTGTTGATATGGAGCTTGAAGAGAAGCTTGGCAAGAGTCTGGCTGAGTTGAACCTGTCAGTTCGTGCGACGAACTGTCTTGAGTCTGTGGGCATTAACACGGTTCGAGATCTGGTTGTGCGCAGCGAGGACGAGTTGTTGCAGGTGCGAAATTTTGGGGAAACGACGCTGGACGAGGTTCGTGACCGACTGGTGAAGATTGACCTGCGGCTGGGAATGCGTTTGCCGAATCATTCGCGCTGAGATTTTGATTCGGAGTTGTTTTTGAGGGGCTGCCATCGAGTTTTCGGTGGCGGTCCTTTTTTTTGCCTTCACGTTCCTCGAACGTTGCCGAACATTTCGAGGTGTAGTCTGGGTGAGAAGTTGAAGCCGTTGTTGAGTGCGAGTTGTCGAACCCATTCTGATTTCTCGCGCAGCTGCTCGCGGGTGCGTGCTTGTGGCATTAGCCAGACAGCTGAGGGTGTCAGTTGTGGCAGCAGTTGTGTCCAGGCGAGGATTTCGTGAATGTCATCGGGGTGTTCGATAACGAATTTCAGGATAGCGGGCGACTGTTGAATCAGAGTCTGGACGATGTTTGGCTGAAATCGAGTTTTCTGGTGTCTGGAACTCCATTGTGGGTCATTTGGTGTTGAGTTTGCGAGTTTGGGGCTGATGGCAAACAGGTCACAGCGTGCTGTTGAGTTGACGGTGCCGGCTGTTTCGATGGTGACTCGTTTGCCGAGGATTTGGCATTTTCGCGCGAGGTCTGGCAGATCCGGCACAAGCAGTGGTTCACCACCTGTCAGTACGACATCGGGGGCGTCTGAATTGCTGACTTTGTTTATCAGGTCATCGACAGTCCAGGCATTGCCTTCAGGTTTCCACGACGTGTAGGGGGTGTCACAGAACGAGCATCTCAGGTTGCATCCGGAGGTGCGGATAAACAGAGAGGGGGTGCCGGCCCATGGGCCTTCACCTTGAATGGATTCGAAGATTTCCGCAATCTGCATGATGGACTGATTGTGATTGTGGTGGATGTGGCGGTGGGCTGGCGTTATGCAGTGCGACTGGTGTGTTCAGGGCCTGCGCTTTCTGGTGATATTATAGATTGGCGTGAGCTGGAAGTCACTTGTGGGCGGCGTGTTGTGTCTGTCGCGGAGTTGTTTGCGGCAGGCTGGCAGCGATGACTGCGGCCATGGCGATCGTCAGGTGGACCTGATTGACGATTCGAGAGCGGTTGTGGAGTGTGGTAAAGTCATCTGTTCGTTTTTGTCCGGGGGGTGTAATGAGCCTGATGAGTGGCTGGTAAGTGAATGTGTAGTCTGCGATTGCGATGAGCAGTGACAAGGATGTCAGGCTTGCGACAAGGACAGTATTACGGCGAGTTGCTGCCGGCAGCAGAAATGCGGCAATGCAGGCTGATGCGGCAGCTGCGCCGAGTGTAAGCCAGCAATAGAGGTAGTACCATGGGAAGCGGATAGCGGCCAGTTGATCACGGATGGCGGAGTCGAATCCGGGGAATTTTTGTTCGGCAACGCTGGTGACAACGAAGAGTAAGGCACCGCCGATCCATGCAGGCAGCAGCAGTCGGGTGGTGGCAGAGGCCAGGCTGACAGCCGTTGAGGTGACTGGTTGATTCATAACGGTTTATCTGTCTGTCGAATGCAGGAATCTGTGATACGGTTGTGCGTGTTGTGGTCGTGCGACGCTGGTAAATGGAAGATGAGCAGGAGAGATTAAGGAGAATCCGGGGTTGTGGGCAAGCACTGGCAGCAGGGAAGACGTCGAAACCCGGTGTTTATGCGGTGGAAAGGCAGGAATTCATGGTTCTGCGGATACTGAGACTGCTGGGGGGGCTCTTTGGCAGCATTGAGAGTCGTCTGATCCGAGAGTTTTGCCAGCGGCGCGTCAGGCTGGAGCAGGACTATTTTGAGTTGTGTTCAGCCGCCGGGAAGCCTCGCGGGCTGCGTTGGGACCGTTGTGACTGGCTGCAGGAGGCAGTGCTGTTGCGGGAGCGAGGGACGGGGCATTGGTGGCTGTTGCGGGGCGTGAATCTGTCGTTTCAGGCGATAGCTGGTGGTGACATGGAGGATGTGGCGGCGGTGGGTTTGCTGCGGGACGCCTGTGCGGTGTACGTTTACGGTCCGGACGGCTGGCGACCATCGGGTCGAACGCTGTTCAATATGGATACGGTTCGCGCAGCTGCGCATCTCGAGGGGACTCATGAGGAGCGGCGAGTATTTCGGACTGACGGGGGAGCATGAAAAAAGACCGTGGCGTTTTACCGCCACGGTCTCGTTTCTTCTGCCAGCAGAGATCTCTGTCAGTAGGTCAGGATAGCGTCGATCCCGAACACGGTCGAGTTGAACAGTTCGTCGTAGGCTCCTGCGGGAGCACCGGGCGAGAACATATGGCGGACTTCAGGTCGGATGACCAGCATGTCCACTGGTTTGATGTTCACGCCGTATGTCACGGTGTTGTAGGAGATTGAGTCGGCTTTGTACCATTCCTGTCGAACACCGGCTTTGAGTTGTTCGTTGATGGTGTAGAACAGGTAGTTGATCTGACCGACGGAATCGCGAGCGATACCATTTGCAACGAAGTCAGCGTTCAGGTCCGAGTTCAGGACGTCAATCTGGTGGACAGACTGAACGGCATCGGTCCAGTTATGTGAAAGAATGACGCTGTTGATCGAGCCGTTTCCACGCCAGCCCTGATTTCCGGTCGTCATCATGTACGTCAGCGAGGTCGCTTCGGAGACGTTGTAGATGAAGCCACCGAGGAATGCGCTGCCGCCGTTCAGCTGGTCGAACCCTGTGTCCATACCCAGCGTCCAGCCACCGAGGACAGACAGGTTGTCACCTGCTGCGTAGGTTGCAAGAGCTCCGGTGTGGGTAAATGGTTCGCTGTTGTAGAACGTGATCTGGCGGCTGAAGAAGAAGTTGCCACCGGAGGGGATCACTTCGTAACCGATCGGTGTGTAGAAGTGGCCCAGTTTCACAGACAGGTCACCGGAGGCGACTTCGGCGTACAACTGGGGCAGGGCCCATTCGTAGATGCCGTGGTCCCAGCCATTCACGTAATCATATTTCCCGGGGCGGTTACCGAAGGACTGAGCTTCGTTACCGTCGGTACCATAGATGGTTTCGGCTCGGAAACCAAAGTCCAGCCCTTTCGAGCCATCAGCAGTACGACCGATGTAAAGTCCCTGCTGATTCAGCCCGAGAACGTCCCATTCCTTCTGATTGAGCAGAACACCGTTGCCGGTGAAGGATCCGTCTGGATTGTTCTGGTAGCCGAACTGAGTCCAGCCGCCGAATTCGATTCCGCTGCCGGATTCGCCGAACAATCCGCCGTCGCAGCCTTCAGCACAGGCGTCACCGAGCGGGTCACCGCAAGGATCTGCCGCACCGCT
>JBJTPZ010000600.1:0-2005 GCA_046075365.1 Planctomycetaceae bacterium | reverse complement strand
CTCAGCAGTTACACCGGACGTCTGGAGCAGGAGGATGCCACCGGTCGGTTCCACGCCAGTCTGGCTTTCCGCCGTGAGATCTTCGACCGAATCGGTGGCTGGCCGCTGACCAGACACGGCGACTTCGATCAGCAGCTGATTGCAAGGCTCAGCGCCATCGAAGCCCCGGGCGACCCGTGCCAGTTTGCCGATCCCTCGTACATCTTCCGCTGGGGGCAGACGAACGCGTACCACGGTCAGGCGTTCATGCAGGGATGGATGAGGGGTGGTATGACAGAGTGCGGGCTTAAATTTCAAACTCGCGCGCCGGGCTGCGCGTGTCGCAAGCGGGCAAAATCGCAAAACACGAATCGCAGAGGAATGACTCGAAAACGCGAAAACACTACTCCAACACCAAACGAAATCCCCCGTAGAAGCTATGGTCCTGCGGAGCGTAGTTGTTACGGATCGCACAACGAACGCCGCTCGGTACGACGTCCCAGGAGCCGCCACGCAAAACGCGGGAAGCCCGCGTGTCGGGACCGCGAGGATCCGTGAGCGGGGTGGATTGGTAATCGCCATACGAGTCGATGCACCATTCCCATACATTGCCGTGCATATCGTGCAACCCGAAAGGGTTCGGCAGCTTTTGCGCGACGCGATGCGCGTAATGCTCATTGATGTGCACGGCGTTTTCATGAAACCACGCATACTCCCCCAGTTCGGTATCATCGTTGCCGCAACTAAACGCCGTTTTAGTCCCGCCGCGACAGGCGTATTCCCATTCGGCTTCTGTCGGCAGCCGGTACACCTTGCCCTCCTGTGCCCCTAGCTTTTTGCAGAACTCCATCGCGTCATCCCAGCTAACGTCAATCGCCGGGTAGTCGTCGCCTTGCTTAACCTGTACAAAGATTTCACCGTCACTTTTCCATGGCTCTGTGCCCATGACTTTCTTCCACTGCCCCTGAGTCACCTCGGTGCGGCCCATGTAGAACGGTTTCGTCAGCGTCACCTGATGCTGTGTTTCGTCGTCGAAACGATCTTTTTCGCTGGCCGGCGAACCCATCGTGAAGGTTCCGGCGGGGATCAGCAGCAGCTTCATCCCGATCGTGTTGACCACCTCTTTAGGCTGGCCGCCAGTTGCCGCTGCCGGCGACTGTTCTTTGGCCGGCGAAACGGGCTGCGTTTCAATCTGCTGCGCCACAACGGTACCGGCACAACCAAACGTCAGAGCAACACACAACAGCGGCCAGAAATTCCGCATGGTCAGCTCCGGAAATAAATCAGCACCTGTGCAAGACCCGAACGAAAAGCCCGCTCGATAAGTATCACCGATTCGTCGGCAGTCAGTCAATCGAGCCACCACGCCCGGCCCTTTTTCTATCCTTCCACCACTCCCACACCACCATCACCCCGCAGTCACATTTCGTTTTTGCCGAAACTGCTTAGCGGTCGCAACTGTGTGTTTTTGGACAACCTAAGTGGTCCAAACGGATGATAACCCGGGGCAATGTGAGAGTCCGGAAGGGGCCAGAGCTGCGGGGCAAATGGGGACCGGGAGGTGACGCCCGAGTTGGGAGGTGACGTCGCGATTGCTGGGGCGGCAAAGAGTCTGGGATCCCGGGCGTCGGCGGAAGTCGCTGCCAGAGTTTGCGTTGTGTTGCGGGCAGTCCGCTGGCTGCAGCTCCGGCTGAGTCTCTAAACCCGGCGGGCGATGGATTTCGATGTTGCTGAAACTGCTGGAGGGCAGACGTTTCCCAGCATGATTGCCGGTTTTTTGTTGTCGTGGGAGTATCGGGTAGTCGCCTTCGCAGGAGGCGTCAGGATGTCTTAAAAAACATGCTCGCCAGCCTGGGCAGGTTAGGCTAACGTCCCAGAACCACGTCGATACCAGCAAGGACAGCAGCCAGTTGTTTGCGTGGCAGTCTTCCGACTTGTTCCGTCAGCACAGATTTGTCGATCGCGACAATCAGTGACACATTTGCCACGGACTGGCGATCAAGGCCGGTGTGACGGGGCGACAGCG
>JBJTPZ010000599.1:0-3744 GCA_046075365.1 Planctomycetaceae bacterium | reverse complement strand
ACCTGTTCGCTGGATGCTGACGGGAGCACTGTTGCTGGCCGGACTGCGTTCCGGGCTGCTGACCAGTCCCGCGGCTCAGGGCCTGGCAATCGGCTGGCTGGCATGGTGGATGTTTGGTCGCAGCAAAAAGTCGCAGCCTTTAACCGACAGCCGGAATGCTCAGCCAAACGCGAGTGCCGCAGCTGACCGGCTGGACAATACTGTGATGATGCCGCAGCAGCAGCAGTCTGAGCCGACGGGTGCGGTCGCTGGTCGGCCGCAGGCGGTCCGACAGCGGCCCCCGCAGTCTCGCACAGCTGCGGCACCACAGTATCGTTCCCTGCTGCTGACTCCCGAGACTGTTCGCAGTTTCACACTGCTGCAGCGGCTGCTGAATGCCACGACTTCCATGTCGCTGGCACTGGTGACTGCCGTGTTTGTGACGGCTGCTGTGTTTTGGGGAACAGAGATACTTGGGACGCCGGTGGAGGCGATTTATTTTGGTGCGGCGACACTGCTGGCAGCCTGGCCGCTGATTCTGGTGTCCAAGCTGTGGGAAGGCCGACCCGGAGAATCACTGTTGCGGCGGCTGTGGCTGGGAGTCTGTGGTTTGGGAGTGGGAGCTTTGTGCGGAGTGACGGCCGAGTTTCTGCTGCTGATCAACAGTCCTGTGCCGTCGCAGATTTTCCAGGTGGACAGCGACGGCCTGCTGGGCAATCGGGAGGCGGCCGGCCTGAAAGTTCTGCAGGATGGGACTCCGACGATCGTGGGATTTGCCCTGTTTTTCTGCCTGTTGTTTATGTTTCGCCGCTGGTGGCTGCAGGCTGACAATTTCCGGTCGGCACGATTCCGGATTGGCAGTTCGATTCTGACGCTGATTACTGGCGGGATGGTGTCACTGATCGTGCCATTTCCGACGGTGCTGGGTTCAACCCTGGCCCTGGCGGTGTCGGTGGTCATTCAGGTGTCTGCGGTGTGGACGCCGCCAGAGCTCCGCAATACCTGAAAATTTCAGGAATTCCGGTGGGCGAAAGAGATTGAAAGCGTCGCAGTGGGCGGAGCTGCGTTCTAGAATTTACGGGTGCGGTGTATTTGTCCCGCAGGAAGAAGTTCCATGACTATGCTCGTTCCGTCCATCCTGCTGTTGCTGACCAGCCTGGGTGCCGGCATTTTCTTTATGCTGTTGCTGGGTTATGTGGGCCTGCTGCTGGTCAGGGCTGTATTCCGCAGCCTGCAGGGCAGTGCTGCGCCCGCCATGTTTGTGCCGCAGCAGCAGCCTCAGCCTGTAAGGCCGGTGCAGCCCGTGCCGCAGCCACAACTGGCGGCGCCGGCTGGCAGCACCGGTCGTTTGTCGTTTTCGGCAGTGGCGGCACTGGGCGTCCTGGCAGTGGCAGTGGGTGTTGCCCTGATGCTGTTTAATGTCAGTGCTCGCCGTATGGAATTTGCGCCGCCGCGTCCGGTGGTTGTCGACTGGGCGCAGCCGGCCTCCCAGCTGTCTTTCAATAGTGACGGAATGCAAACGCAGCAGCAGCCGGGGAAAATTCCGGTGCAGCCTGAACCTGCGGTATCGCCGCAGGAAGATCGTCAGCAGGCAGCCAGACCGGCGGCGGCAAACCGCGCGCAACTGCTGGAAGTCGCCAGTCAACTTGGTCAGTTTTTCCAGTCGCAGCTGAACCGTCCGGCGGCTGAGTCGGCGGTCACTGGCGACGGTCAGGCTGCGGCGACAGCGGACCAGGAAGTGGCCGCGGGGACAGCGGGTGAATCAGCAGATGGTGATGTCGTGGTGTATCAGTTTTCAGAACAGATGCTGGCTGATTTGTTTGGATCTGAGGCGATCGACACGCTTCGATCGCTCAGTCAGCAGATGCCGGCGGGGATTCGCAATTCCTATGCTCTGATACCGCTGCCGGGATCGGTGGGAGCAACCGTACCGCCGATGAAGCCGTTGCTGGCCAGCAGCGGTCTGCGATCGCTGGCTGATTCGCTGGTGGAACTGCTGAAGACGGGACCGGCGGGCGGACGGGCGGCAGCGCAGCAGTCTCAGGCCGATGCGCAGCCTGCAGCGGAACAGCCGAACCAGTTGCCGGCGTGGGTGCGTCAGCCAGCGGCCGGCCACCGCGTGGCTCGGGCTGAAGTCCTGCCGGGCGAGGACGTCAGTGAGCGTGTGCGGGAATCGGTTGAGGAGCTGCTGCAGCAGGAACTGAGCTCTGCGGCCGAGTGGATTCCGACGGGGCTGCGGTCTGCGGCGATGCGGGCCAGTGTGGGAGTCTCTGCGGAAACTGTGAATGGGCTGGTGCAGCGTCGTTTTGAGCGGATGGAAACGCTGGAGCAGCCGATTGACGGCGCGGGTGAATTGCAGGTGGTGTGGACCGAGATTGAATTGCCGCAAGCGGAGCTGGTGGGCCAGTTGTCTCAGGTGGCCAGCCAGCACCGTGGCTGGCTGCTCCTGGCGGGTCTGCTGGTATTTTGGGCCGGTTTGCTGCTGATGACCGTGGCAGTGCGGCTGTGGCATGTGGGCGGACTGATTTCGCGAGCGGTCTCAATGGGGACCGGAGTGTTGTCGATTGGGTTACTGTTGGCAGTGGTCCTGATAGTGCTTCAGTCGGCTCGCGGCACTTCGCTAAGTACCGGTCAGCTTGCCGGCGGTGCCGTTGTGTGGTCATTCCCGAACAGCAGCATCAGCCTGACGCTGTGAGTAACTCAGCCTGAGCAGCCGCGCGGAATAAAATTGCAGCCTCGGCCTTCCAGCCCCAGCACCCTCCTCGTACTTGAATGCCGCGGACGACGGCAGCGGCAGGATAAAGAAAAGAATTCAAATTCGATTACGATTACGAGCACGAGCACGAGCACGACAAGCGATTCGAACCGCGCCCCGCCTCATTCGCGTTTATCCGCGATTATCAGCGGTGCAAAAACTATCAGCTCACCCAAACCACAGAATGCGCTTTCAGCCCCTGCGTTTCCCTTCGCGGCTTCGCGGCTTCGCGTGAGGCAAACAACCTGCCGAGTCCTCATGCGTTGACGCTCAAGGGTGGGACACACCATCACCCCACAACCTCTCCCCTTGCCTGGGGCGAGGGCTGCTCTGGCGCTCTTCTGCAGCAAAAAACACGCAATCCTCCCCTCGCCCCCGTGAAACGGGGGAGAGGGGTCGGGGGTGAGGGGGCCATGGCATCCATGCCATAAAAAGTCGATTCGAGAAAGTGGAAAGTAGAACTGAAGAACGCCTCGCACATATGACTTCAGCCCGCCCCTGCGTTTCCCTTCGCGGCTTCGCGTGAGGCAAACAACCTGCCGAGTCCTCATGCAGCGACGGTCAAGGGTGACCTCACCCACATCACCGCTTCCCTTCCACGGGCGAAGGGTGCCATTGTACCCACTGCTCACTATTCACTATTCACTGATCACTGATCCAGCTTTTTTCGCAGCCATTCGTAGACGCGTTCTCGAGTTTCCGGGGGGAAGTCGTGAGCGCAATCAGGATACTCGGCAACGACCGCATCGGCTGCGGCTCCGTACAGTTGCCACGTTTCGTTGACGGCCTGCATCACCCTGCGAACTCCGGCGTTGTCGAAGTTGTCGTCGTTTATTGGAGCCGATACGAAGAGGGCGCGCGGAGCGATCGCGGTCAGCACTTCAGCAAAATCGAAAGGGACTCGGCCGGGATCATTGCCGTACAGTTCGCGAATTCGCGGCATGTAACGGTCACTGGTCCAGCCTGCCAGTTTGCCGCCGTAGTAGTCATGGAACCCCGTGAATCCGCAG
>JBJTPZ010000598.1:0-2202 GCA_046075365.1 Planctomycetaceae bacterium | reverse complement strand
CGACGGCAAGGTGACGAGCATTGGATTTCAGGGATAGGAACGACCCTTCAACCAAAGGAATCAACGTTCTTTCGCCACTGGGTTGACGCCAGTCGTTTACAGGCTTCTGCACTACTCAACTCACACCTCGCAATGACACCGGAGTAGTGCAAAAGCCTGATTCCACCGGGGTAAACTCGCTGGCGAAGCGATGAGACAGGCCGGCGATTGAAATTGAACACGGACCACCACGGAATTTACCCATGACAGTCATTACCACGCCAAACCAGCCAGCGATCGACGCCTCGCCGTGCAACGCGCAGACTGTCAAGCTGCAACAGGCGATTGCAGACGGCCTCCCCGTGGTGACTCGTCGAGACACAGTGCTTGGACAACTTATCTTCTGCGAAGGCTGCTGTTGTGGTCGGACAGATCGTGGATTTCCCGCCTGGCCGAAAGATCTTGTGAAGGCCCGCTGGAAGGAGTTGAAACTCAACAACACCATTCAGCTCACGATTAGCGGCTGTCTTGGTCCGTGCGATGTTGCCAACGTGGTCTGCATGATGCCTGCCGCTGGGGATTCGATCTGGTTCGGCGGACTGAGCCAGGCGTCTCAATACGAACTGCTGATCACCTGGGCCGAGTCATGTCAAATTCAACGGCAGCTTTTGAGCTTACCAGCAGCCTTCGATCCCTACCGATTTGTCAGATTCGCACGCATCGACAGTGCTACGTAACCATCCCCCAAACAAGGAGCGACCATGAACCATCTGCTGTGGACGGCACTTCGAACCATGACATCCATCCTGCTGCTTGCTGTGGCTGCTCCAGCATTGTTCGCCCAGCAGACGGACATTGTTCTTCCGGAACTCCCGCAGGGCATCGCCAGTTTTGGCGCTGCGAAGCTCGGCGATGATGTGTACGTCTACAGCGGCCATACCGGGAAGACTCATTGGTATTCGCACGAAACAACATCAAAGGGCTTCTATCGGATTTCATTCAGCAGTGGAGGCAAATGGCAACCACTGCCGATGGAACGCCCGGCTCAGGGGCTGGCCCTGGTCGCCACAGAAACGGAACTGTTTCGCATCGGAGGCATGCACGCGGTGAACGAGCCCGGGCAGGCTCATGACCTGCATTCTCTGTCGGATGTGGCCGCTTTCCATCCGGACGTGAAGACATGGCGGCGAGTCCCCGATATGCCGGAACCCCGATCCTCTCATCGCGCCGCTGTGCATGGCGATCGCCTTTATGTCTTCGGCGGCTGGTCGCTGCATGGCGGCGAAGATGGCGTCTGGCTGGATCATGGGCTTGTGATGGATCTGAAGAACGAAGCGGCGGGATGGAAGACGGTCACGCAACCGGAACCCGTTCGGGCTCTTGAAGTCATCGAATTTCAAGGCAGGATCTGGTTGATTGGAGGACTCACACCGGACGGCGAGATCTCGCGGAAGATTCACCTCTTCGATCCTTCGAAGGACTCGTGGAGCATTGGGCCTGACGTGCCTGGAATGCCATCCAACGGCAACGGGATCGCGGCGGCTGTGGCAGGCGAGTCACTTGTTGTAGCAGGCATGGACGGCAAGGTTTATCAGCTCGCCACAGATGGCACCTCGTGGACCGAATCCGCACGACTTTCAGCGCCGCGCATTCATCATCGGCTCATCGGCGATACTGATCGAATTCTGGTGATCGCTGGCGCATCTCGGGCCGGGCACTTGAAATCTGCGGAATTCGTTGCGCTGCAAAGAGCAAAGTGACCTCATGCAGTTCAGTGCCAATCGCCTTCGATCAGCCATGGTTTTAGATCGGAAAATGAGTCGTCGGGGGACACCGCATCCTCGAAAACGAGTTTTCCGCAGAAACAGGGGATGAATTTGGCGGGCGGGTGTTAACAGGTTAATACATGACACACCTACGAAAGTGCAAGTTTTTTTGACTTGGTTTTCTCGCTCTGTTGGCCGTCTCGGAGATACGTCCCTACTTATGTAGCAGCGTCTCTCCGAGAAGCCAGGGTCAGAGCGCACTCTGGGGGCTCTTGGTAGTATAGGAAGACTTGCGCCCGGGGCTGATATTCCCTGCGATTCGACGGTCGGAGACCGAAACAAATCTTGTAGGGAGATGCTCCGGTGGCAGCGAAGCGTAAGAAGATTGAACTGAGCGAATTGTTTGTCGCCTTTGAGGATCTTGAAGATCCTCGCTCCTCGATTAACAGGCTCCATC
>JBJTPZ010000597.1:0-3147 GCA_046075365.1 Planctomycetaceae bacterium | reverse complement strand
ATTCGAAGGAGTGCTGCTGATGCATCGCCGGGCCTGCAAACCGCGACGTGCTTTCACTTTGATTGAGCTTCTGGTGGTGATTGCGATCATTGCCATTTTGGTGGCGTTATTATTGCCGGCTGTCCAGCAGGCTCGTGAAGCCGCCCGCAGGACTCAGTGCAAGAACAATCTCAAGCAGCTGGGGCTGGCGCTGCACAACTACCATGACACGTTCAATGTTTTTCCGATGGGGAACGTGGTACGAGTGGATGCGAACGGTGATTTGTGGGGTGATGGCTGGAGCTATCATGCTCGAATTCTGCCTTACATAGAGCAGACGAACCTGTACCAGCAGGTCAGTGATGTGATGGGTACCGACGCTGGGGGTCAGAATTCCGCAAAGCAGTTGCTGGCTGGCCGGACGACTCGAATAGCCATCTTTCAGTGTCCTTCGCATCCCAGTGGCACTGGCAGTGCTGCGAAGAACAACTATCAGACGAGCAACTACAACGCTGTCAGCGGTACGACGTCCTTCAATAATGACCAGATGGATCAGCTGACAGACATCGGCTATCGCGGCAACGGCATATTTTTTCTGAACAGCAAGGTGCGGATTGCGGACGTGACGGATGGCACGACCAACACCTTCATGGTGGCCGAAGTCCCTGACGATCTCAGGGGAACTCCCAACTTCATGCCGGGCAGCGACCGGCGTTATAACTTCACGGCGGGCGGTGACGGGAATCCGCCGACAGATTCGACGGAGTCTATGATCGGGATGGAGACTGATGATCCGATCAACGCGAATACTCGAAATGCCGCCGGCCAGTTCAGCGGCGATGGCGAGTATGCGGGCAGCTATCACACCGGTGGAGCGCAGTTCTGTATGACTGATGGATCGGTGCGATTTGTGTCCGAGAACATCAGCATGACCACCTATCGTCGACTTGCGACTCGCGATGGCGGTGAAGTCATCGGCGAGTTCTGACGGTGGCCGCGTCGCTGGCTCGCGATGCATGAGAGCCGGGCAGATTTCTGAGGCCGACGAAATGGTCTTTGGGTGCCCTGAACTGGCCTCGTGAGCTTTCACAGCAGCAGTGTTCTTAATGGGCAGTGCCTGGGCTTGGCTGGGCTTGGCTGGGCTTGGCTGGTGAAACGAGGGCAATTCGGGAATTCGGGGGCGATTTCCACCCAGGCGAGCAAAGGGAATTGAGTGTCGGGTTTGGCGGTGAATCAGCAGGAGGTTCGTTTCGACGGAGCGAAACGCGACTATCAGGGGCTTAACACCGTTTCAACATCCCAGGGCTGGGCTCTGCGCGGGCGTTTGGGGTTGTGTGGTTGGTGTGTCTTGCTGGTGACGGAGGGTTCGGGGATGCGTGGTGTCTGGGGCGTCGTATTTTCGGCTGTGATGATATCGGCTGTGGCTGGTTGTGGTGGCGGTGCCTTTGAGGTGGTTCCGGCAGGCGGATCGGTACAGTTCAAAGGGGCTCCGGTGTCCACCGGTTCGATCACCCTGGTGCCTGTATCGGCTGCTGGTGAGGCAGTGGCGGGCAAGGATTTGGGCAAGCCGGCGAAAGCCGAGCTGAAACCGGATGGCACGTTTGAATTGTCGACCTATGGCCAGTTTGACGGTGCGGTGCCGGGCCGGCACAAGGTGATTTACGAGGGGCCGGAGGGCGAAGAGGAAGCGGAGGAGACAGAGGTTGCGACGGGTGACGGCGAGACGGAAACCGCCGATCCGAATGCTCGTAAAGCCCGCAAAAATGCAAAGCCTCGAATGTCGCTGCAGGTTCAGGAGGGCACGGAGGTTGAAGTGAAGACCGGGGTGGAGAATCGGTTTGTGATTGAGCTGGTGGAAGGGCCGGCGATTGAAGAGGAGCCAGTGGAGTAGGGAGTTTACCAGGTTTTGGGGCTTGCGAGTTAGGTTGCATCCGGTCCACGGGGCGTCAGAATCGCCATGAGTGATTCAACCGGCCCTGGTGAATTTGTAGAAAACTGCCAAATGGTGTACACGCCGTCATGATCGGACGTGTTTGGTCTGTTGTACGGAAGCCGTGAAGTGTTAAGGAGTTACTGTCAGGCAGACGCTGCGGATTTGGTGCAGTTTTCTGCTGATCTGTCGTAAGTTGCATGGCTGTTGGCACTTGCGCTGTTCAGCTGGACTCGGGTCAGGCGCCCGTTAGGATCTTCGGAGTCACTTTTCGTGTCCGAACCCTGACTGGCTCATCTGTCATGAAGCTTAGCCGCAGCCAATCCATGCAGCGCAGTCGATCGGGCCTGCCGGCATCCCGGCAGGTTCGTCGTCGTCGCAGTGTGCAGCCGCCGTCGGCGCATCAGCAGCGTGGGCGGGGTCTGGCGGCCGGGCGGCACTTTGATGCGCCAGAAGTGTGGCATCCGCCTGTTGAGCATGCCGAGGGTCAGCCTGGTGAACTGCGTGTGCTGGCGCAGTCGGCGGGTGCCGGTTATGTGCATGCAGTCAGTGTGGATGACGTGCGTGAGCGGGTGCTGCAGCTGCCGCCCGACCTGCGTGCGGATCTGGATGTTGTGCAGCTCAGCCGGATGACTCGCAAACGCCAGCTGTTTCCCTGCTACGGACTGCAGTGGGGTTCCGCGGTATACCTGTATCCGATCGAGGAATCGCTGGAAGAATTGTACGTCCGTACGCCTCGACCCGCACAGCGGATTGAAACCGAGATGTACGGTGGTCGCTGGGTGCAGGACGGTCGGTTCTGGCGGCTGATCTGGACGGCTGAAACGGTGCGGGATTTTTATCTGAACAATGTGCTGATGCATGAGATCGGGCGCATCAATGATTCGCGGAACACAAGTCCTCGCAAGCGCGAGCGTTATGTGGACTGGTTTGCGATTGAGTATGGCTACCGGGCAAGTCGCTGAGGTGCCACGGATGGACACAGATGAAGGGGCGGTTTTTTGGCTCTACAACAAATACGGTGCGCCGTGTAATACAAGTGTTTAGACAAGGAATTTGAATTCGCCTCGTGAAGAGCGAAGAGTTTGAGGATGAAGTATTGCTGGTCTCTGTACCCAGGGTGAGCTCGCACTCTGCGTGTTTTTGATAAAACACTGCACTTTCTGACATCTCTGTAACAGCCTGAGCTGCATGGCTGTCGCCGGAAATTGGTCTACGCAGCCACGGGGGTCCTCGGT
>JBJTPZ010000596.1:0-3854 GCA_046075365.1 Planctomycetaceae bacterium | reverse complement strand
TTTTTCCCTTCGTTGGCGGCTTTCTCAAGCAGTCCTTCGTAGGCTTCCGCCTTGATATCGACACCCAGCGAGGTCCATTCGACTTCATCAATCAGATTGATGAGTTTCTTCAGGCTGACTGGATTATTGAAGCGTGACTGGGCCTCGGCGAAAATATCACCAAGGATCCCGGCCTGCTTTGCGAGTTTCCGGAGCAGATCAACGTAGAAGTCCGTGAGATCCGACCCCGCCTTATCTCGCAGCGTCGGCCAGTCGCAGCCTTTGGGAACATCAATCCCGCGTTCATCGGCCATCTTCAGGAACAGCAGGAAGGTGATCTGTTCGATGTAGTCCCCGTAATCGATGCCATCGTGACGGAGTGTGTGGCAGAAGCCCCAGAGTTTGGATACGACGTCAGACATGGTCAGGAGTTTTCCTCAAGCAACCTTACGAACTGAGTAATTGACCACACTTTTGCCTTCTGTTTATTGCGGGCCTTGAACGTCACGCTGGCTGCAGAAATTTTAAGTTCGCCGAGTTTCTCGCCATCCGCCTTGAACAGGAATTTGATTCGCTCGCCTTTGGTTTGCAGGTCGATGCTGCCCCGCTCAATGGTCATCCGGGTTTCATGATTTGCCATGATCGTTCCTGTTCTACGCCGCAAGGGCTTCGTTGAACTGCCGTAACATTAACTCGAGGTTTCCCTCGAACACTCGATTCGCTTTTCCCCAGCCACCAGCTCCCTCAAATGATGGAATGATGTCGAAGTCATCGGCATCAATCGAAAGATTTTGAGCAAGGTGCTGCTCAATCCGATCGAGCCACTGTTGCTGTTCAGCGGTGAAGACTCTTCCCCGAGAAATGTGCGCGACAGCTTTTGCGGCTCGTTCTTCTGCTGTTAGTAGCGGGTTTTGGGCTGACGCCGCATGCTTGACCATTGAAATAATGTCCACCAGCGACTTCTGGTACCGAACCTGATGGGCTTTCTGCAGAGCGTCGAGCGTGAATCGCTCAGGAGCCGTGATCAGCTTTTGCTTCAGTTCTTTCAACGCCTCCGTGCCCCAGCCAGCAGGGCGATCCAGAAGAATCTGCACGGCGTCGATGTGGGCTGGATTTTGACGAATGAACCGAGCAAACAACGCCAGATAGTCCTCCTGCTTGTGTTCCTTTCCCTGACCGTCGCGGATCAGGAATTCGGACGAGACCTGGTCTTCATTTTCCGTAGCGCGAATGAAGGTTCGGGGACGTCTTGGGTAGTTCTCAAGCAGATCCTGAAAATCTGACTTTCGAACCAGCATCATCGTCCCGGAAAAGTCCGATTTGAGCCGCCCGGGAAGCTGAGTTGCGTACTTACCGATATCACCGTTAGCGATGCCGTATGCTGCGAAGAGATCGCGAGCTTCTGGTGCCATCTGCTTGTCAATTCGTTGCAGTCGTTTCACCAGGCAACGGACGTTGTATTCGCGGTCGTTGTTGTCCCAGATCGCGTTAATGATCTCCGCAATCGTTCGGGTTGGAGCACTCGGCGGCTCCGATGTCATCGTCGTGGCGTTCTTGAAGTACTCGACCAGCGTGCCGTTGAAGCAATCAAACACGGTGAAATGAGATTTATCTGGGTATTTGTCGCCCTTTCGAGTCCCGCGTCCCAGCATCTGTTCAAACAGGATTCGCGACTTCACAGGTCTCAGGAAGACGATGTATTCGAGGTCCGGGATGTCGACGCCGGTCGAAAGGAGATCGACCGTGATGGCGATACCGGGGTTCGGCCGATTACGGAATTCGCGGATTCGCTGCAGAGGTCGGTCCACACGGCCGGTGATCTTTCGCACGAAGGCTTCACCACGGCCGAAGATCTCACGAGCCATTTCGGCCAATTCATCAGCATGAGAAGCGTGCGGCAGATCATTGGCGGCGAAGATGAGCGTCTTGGGAAACCGTCCATGCTCCGCTTCATGAGCGTCGGCGTATTTCTTGAGTTCCTGCAGAATCTTGCGATTCGAGTCTGGTGATGTGACAACGCGTTCAAGCTCGGTCGCTGCAAACTCGCGATGATCTTCCAGCGAGTCCAGTTCTTTGGCTCCGGACTGGAGATCGACATGCTCGACTGTTTCGCCTTCCTTCAGGAAGACGCCGTTGATACGAACATTGGACGCGATCCTGACCAGGTCCCAGTCGACAAGGTGACCTTCGCGAACGGCTTGTTCATAGGTGTAACGAAACACAACATCATGGAAGTACGCCTTCGTGTGCGACGCAGGCGTGGCAGTCAATCCGATCTTGACCGCATCGAAATGATCGAGAACGGCACGCCAGATGGACTGTTCTGCTGACGTGTAGCCGCGGTGACACTCATCGGCAATGATGACGTCGAACGCATGAATCGGGATATTCAGTGGCTGAGCGTCTTCGTCCGCATCATCACCATCTTCAGTGTACACAGCCTGCCTGCCGAGAATAGAGATCGCCATTCGCTGAATCGTACATACGTAAACGAAAGTGTGCTTTGGCTGGGGATTCAACAGATATTCCGTAGGCAAAACTTTCGGATCGAACGCCTCCTCATCTCCAAAGTCTTCCTTCTGGAACCGGTTACTGTATACCTCAAAGATCTTGTCGAACTTCTTGTTCGGCTCCGGCTCGAACACTGAAAAGGCTCGCACCGCCTGAGCTGCGAGAGCTCGTCGATCGACAAGGAACAAGATGCGTTTGGCGGTCCCGGATTTAAGGAGGCGATATGCCTGGTTGACGGTCGTAAAGGTCTTGCCGGTTCCGGTCGCCATGGCCACAAGCATTTTTCGCCTGCCGCTGACGATCGCGTCTTCCACGGCCGAGTTTGCGCCTTTCTGATAGTCCCTGAGTCTTTGATGAACCGATGGATTCTCTGAGAACCACGCTCGAGACCAGCTATTGCGACCGAGCAGCTCCTTCAGTGCTGTGGGAGTGTGAAACTTCTGAATTTGCCGGGACAGATTGAGCTGATCGCGAATATCGTGGAAGCGGATGAGCTCGCCGTTGGTGGCATATAGGAATGGTATGCGAAAGCCATTGTAATTCTTCAATGTCTCTTCAGCGATACTTTCCGAATACCTCTCTGACTGCCCGAGGACTCCGGATGGATTTATTGAAAGCTTCTTGGCTTCAACAATGCCCACCAGGACCCCGTCCACAATGAGAGCGTAGTCGGCCGGGCCCGTTGCTGTTGGAAATTCTTCAACAGCGTGACGCTCCAGGGACCGGATATCGAGGCGTGAAGACCAGCGAGTAATTTCCCAGCCAGCCAGCCTCAGGCACACATCGATTCTTTTTCGTCGTGTTTGGGCCTCTGTTTCCATCGTCTGCTCACTACCCCAGTTTCACAACCTGTTCGATTCGTGCGTGTAGCCTTGAGACGTCGCCCTGCATGAAAAGACCATACCTGCTGACCGCACCGGGGGACATCGGAATTGCACCTTCCGTCGCCCATTTGCGGCGATTGTTGTGCGCGACACGTGTCTATGCAATTCAGCGTTCATACCATTCAGTATTGCATCTGTTTTGTTGCCGCTGTTCATGGGTGGTCTTTCTCAATCCATCGCGTTTGCCTGACGTCCCGAAGGCAAAGCGAAGTCGACATTTTCTCTATGGGAAGCGTTCACGTTTTTCGGGTGGTCGTTTCCCGGCCCTGCAGCATAACCTCAAATGGCAAAAAAAACAGCCATTCCTGCGGGCGAGGCAAATTTCGCTGACTGCCGGCCGGGTGGTAGGACACTGCGCTGTCCACTACTGCGGATGTTTCTGCCGCTGATCGGTAATCAGCGTTGGTAGTCCTGCGCATCCCCGCGCGGCACCGTCCAGACCGATTCACTGCGGGCGCTGTATTCGTCAGCGAATCGGTA
>JBJTPZ010000595.1:0-3868 GCA_046075365.1 Planctomycetaceae bacterium | reverse complement strand
GAGTCGGCACCGCTGAGTGAAACTCGCCCCAGCCGACTGACTCAGTCCTGGGAGCGTCTGGAGCGACTGAAGCAGCTGCACGAGCAGCGTCAGCCGGCGATCCCGGTGCCGACCGGTGCATCGACCCCGACACCGGCTCCGCTGCCCACACCGGCTCCGCAGTGAGGGGTTTTGACCCACGAATTGATACGAATGACGGGGTTGGCTGTTGTGTGCTGTGATTCGGAGTACTCGTGCTCGGAGTTGAATGAGAGATCAGTGGTCAGTGGCCAGTGGTCAGTGGCCAATCAGGCGAGCCGCGGACGGGAGTCCGCGGGTGGCAGCTTTCCGTAGCTCGGGCTTTCCAGCCCGAGTTCTGTCCTTCTGCGATTGATCTGCGGACAGGGGCGGGTGAGTTTGCGGGCAGTTTGGCCTCACGCGAAGCCGCGAAGCCGCGAAGCCGCGAAGGGTGGTGGGTGGTGGGTGGTGGGTGCGTTTTTCGAGTACGAGTACGAGTACGAGTACCGTCCGCCGGGGCGGACTGAGTACGAGTACGAGGTGCGGTTTTTGGGGGGATGAGTTTTTGCGTTTTTAGTGCTCGTGCTCGTGCTCGAATTTTGCCCGGTGGCTGCTTTCCGTAGCTCGGGCTTTCCAGCCCGAGATCTGTCGTTCTGCGATTGGGGTGCCTGGAGATCGCCGCTGCGGGGCTGAGAGCCAGTTGGCCTCACGCGAAGCCGCGAAGCCGCGAAGCCGCGAAGCCGCGAAGGGGAGGCGCGGTGGCCGGTGGCGTTTTTCGAGTACGAGTACGAGTACGAGGGGCGGCCTTTGTGACGGGTGCGTTTTTCGTGCTCGTGCTCGTGCTCGAATTTCGCCCACTCCGTCCCCGATTTGCCGAGTGGCTGCTTTCCGTAGCTCGGGCTTTCCAGCCCGAGATCTGTCGTTCTGCGATTGATCTCCGCACTGGGGCGGGTGAGATTGCGGGCAGTTTGGCCTCACGCGAAGCCGCGAAGCCGCGAAGGGGAGGCGCGGTGGCCGGTGGCGTTTTTCGAGTACGAGTACGAGTACGAGTACGAGGGGCGGCCTTTGTGACGGGTGTGTTTTTGCGTTCTTGCGTTTTTCGTGCTCGTGCTCGTGCTCGAATTTTGCCCGTTAGCTGCTTTCCGTAGCTCGGGCTTTCCAGCCCGAGTTCTGTCCTTCTGCGATTGTACCGCCTGCAGATCACCGCTGCGGGGCTGAGAGACTGTTTGGCCTCACGCGAAGCCGCGAAGGGAAACGCAGCGTACTCGTACCCGAATTCTTTTGATTGTTCTGCCGTTCTGCCATTGTCAGTGGCATTCAGGTACGTTCGTGATCCAGGTCGTGTCCGCTGGTGGTTCAAC
The DNA here is from genome assembly GCA_046075365.1 of Planctomycetaceae bacterium. Lineage (GTDB taxonomy): Bacteria > Planctomycetota > Planctomycetia > Planctomycetales > Planctomycetaceae > SXXK01. The sequence continues at coordinate 2,510 of JBJTPZ010000595.1, read as the reverse complement.
ACCGCTCGTTTGCGATTATCCGTGAAAATCCGTGTTCATCCGTGGCTGAAAAGAATACTCCGGCGCCCCCCTTTATCCGTGGCTGAAAACAGCACTCCCCCGTCGTCCGCGGCTGAACAGAGCGCCCGTTTCAATCCGTGGCGGGAGCTGTTGTTTTGGCTGTGTCGGATCCGGCAGGAGTCTCGGGAGGAGCTGCCGATTTGTATTCGCTGCAGCCTGCTGACAGTGACAGCAGAATGCCGGCCGTCAGTAAGGCAGCTGCCGCTGCCAGGCGTCTGACAGCACTGTTGAAAGGTCTTAGCATGATTCGCAATCCTGATTCTGAAGTTCGACTGGTCAGGGAATTCGACGCAGCTGCAGTTCGTCGAACCACAGGTCATCGTTGGGGACATCCAGCCGCAGCTGCTGAAAGGTCCCGGCAGCATCCGGCACGAACTGCACTGTGCCTTCGGCAAACCACGCAAATGATTTGCGCCAGACAATTTTCCAGGTGTCGTAATGCAGATGCACCAGATCGGCCTGCAGTTCCGGAAATGGCTGCAGCTGCAGCACCAGACCGCCATTTTCCACGGTGACGGACGCTTTGCCGTAGAGCGGGCATTCAAATTGTCCGGCGTATGCGGTCAGATCGTGTGACGGCTGAGTTCCGGGGACGGCGGGCTGCACGGCTTTTTTGATCCGATCATAAAAGGCTTCGCGTCCGCTGCGATCCTGTTCCAGGCCCTGCTGCAGCCACTGCCCTGGCTGTCCGGTCTGACCGGAAAGATACAGATCGGCGATGGTCATCGTCAGTGCATTCCCGATGCCGGTCATGCTGTTGGTCAGCACCACGATGCCCAGATCTTCCTCGGGCACCAGCAGCACCTGGGAATACATGCCGTCATAGCCGCCACCGTGACCAGCGGTCATGCGTCCGCGGTAATCGGCCAGCATCCAGCCGAGGCCGCAGGAGCGGAAGTGGGTGGAGGGCACTCGTGTGCGGGCTGCCTGGCTGACGGGAATGACGGTGTGCGGAGTCCACATGCGGTGGGATGAAGCTTCCGAGAACAGTCGTTCGCCTCCGGGCAGCTGACCGCGGCGCAACTGCAGCTGCAGCCATTTGGCCATGTCGTCTGAGCACGAGATAACTCCGCCCGCCGCCGCCATCGTGTCCCAGTTGAACCAGTCAATCGGCTGATTGCCTGTGAGAGTGGTTTTGTGGGGACGAGCGGCATTGCCGAGACCCGGGAGGTCCTTGACTGACAGCACCGTCCGCTGCATCTGCAGTGGCTGCAGAATGCGTTCGCGAATGAACTGCTGCCATGTCTGGCCGCTGGCCGCATGAATGACTTCACCGGCGGCCAGAAACATCAGATTTGAATACCCGTATTCGGCTCGAAAACGATTTTTCAGAGGCAGGTGCTGAGCTCGCTGCAGAACCTGCTGCGGCGAATACGGGGTGCCCCACCACAGCAGGTCCCCGCTGAACGTGCCCAGCCCGCTGCGATGACACAGCAGGTCATCAACACGCAGCTCGGACGATACCCAGGCATCCCCGATCTGCAGCCACGGCAGGTGCTGTCGGACGTGATCATCCCATTGCAGGCGACCGGATTCCTGCAGCATGGCGACGGCGGCAGCGGTGAAGGCTTTGGTGTTGGAGGCGATGGCGAAAACGGTGCTGCCGTCGACGGGTTCCGGCTGCCCCAGCTCACGCAGACCGAATCCGGCCGACAGCACGACCTGCCCCTGGTGTACGACGGCGACGGACAGTCCGGGGACATCCCAGGCGGTGCGTGACTGTTCGATGGTGGCCCGCAGGCTGTCTGCGGTGGGCAGTGCGGGGGCTGGTGTGACCGGGCTGGTGTCCTGACCGCAGGCGGCGTGGACACTGCAGAGGCTGAGGGTGCAGAGCAGCAGGATGCGAGTGATCATGGTGGTGGTGGGGATTGATTGAGTGAGCGGGTCTGCCGCAGGTCGTACCGTGACGATGTGGCAGATGGTACCGCATTTTGCGGCGTCGGCCAGTGATCAGCGGCCAGTGGGCAGTTTGGCGAGCCGCGGACGGGAGTCCGCGGGTGGGGCGTTTTATGTAGCTCGGGCTTTCCAGCCCGAGATCTGTCCTTCTGCGTTTGGGTTGCGGGCAGTTTGACTCACGCGAAGCCGCGAATGCGCTAAGGGCGGTGGCCGGTGGCGGGTGGCGTTTTTCGAGTACGAGTACGAGTACCGTCCGCCAGGGCGGACTGAGTACGAGTACGAGTTGAGTTTTTTAGGGACAGTGGTCAGCGGTCCGTCAGGCGAGCCGCGGACGGGAGTCCGCGGGTGTGGGTGCTCTGCACTGCGGCCGGCGGCATCTGTGGCGCAGTTCTGTGCGTTTCTGTGCGTGGGGTGCCTTTGGCGTTCTGTGGGGAGTGTGGGCCCCCTCACCCCACTTCTACTTCTACTTCTACTTCTACTTCTACTTCTACTTCTACTTCTACTTCTACTTCTACTTCTACTTCTACTTCTACTTATACTTCTACGTATACTTC
>JBJTPZ010000594.1:0-5218 GCA_046075365.1 Planctomycetaceae bacterium | reverse complement strand
GACGTTGCTGCCACCGATGGTGAGCAGATTGGCGTCCACTGTCGAGCCGTTGGAGAGTGTGACCGAATCCTGTGCACTGCGGACAGCGAATCCGCCATTGACCGTGAAAAAGTCCTGTACGGCGATATTGATTGTGCCTGAAGCTTCAGCCAGCGGGCCGCTGCGGCCGTCCAGATTCAGCGTTTTTGTGCCGGATCCGGTAGTCAGGGTCAGTGGTGTGCGACTGTAATCTGCGAGTGTATCGTCGTTTGCCTGACGATTGATGGTCACTGCCAGATCGCTTGAGGACATGGTGACCCCGGTGATGCCCGTGAGTGCGATGCTGCCGGCCGTGGCCTGCAGGGTGGTCCAGCGGCGATCGGGGTCAGCCTTGTCACTGGCGAGCGCGAGGGCAAAGCTGAGGTTCGAAAGTGCCAGACCGGCTTTTTCGGCCGATGCGGCGTTCATCCCGGCGAAGCCGGAGAGATTTTCACCGGCGATCGTCAGCAGGCTGACGCGATGTGTGCCGGTCTGGGAGTCCGACAGCGCGAGGTCGAACTCGGACTTCTTCACTCCGAGAGATCCGGACACGCGGAAGAATCCGGCCACGTCGATCGTGAGGGTACCGGATGCCTGGAGGAGTGCGCCATTCGCGCCGGAAAGGTCGAGAGATCGCGATGTTGTCGACCCGGTCTTCACGGTCAGCGGTGCCGCTGTGAAGTTGATCAGGCTGCTGTCCGCTGCAGGCCGGTTCACAGCGAGGTCGAGGTTTGTCGCAGTGACACTGACACCAGGAATTCCGTTGAATGACACGCCGGCCGCTGTTGCATCGAGGGCCGTCCAGGTCCGTGAGCGATCGCTGACGTCGGTTGCCGCTGCAAAGGCAAAGTTCAGACCACTGAGGTTGAACCCCATCGCCTCGGGCGTTCCGCCATTCACGCCGGCAAAGGCTGCGAGGTCTGTTCCGCCGATTGCCAGCAATTCCGTGGTCACATCAGCACCGCTGGACAGTTTCATCGTGGCCGTGGACTTGCGAAGTGCGAGGTTGCCGGAGAATTGAATAAAGTTGCTGAGGTTGATTTTGAGCTGACCGGAGGCTTCCGTGAGTGCCCCGTCAGCGCTGTTAAAGCTCAGTGTTCGCGCTGTCGACGGCCCGGTGGCGATGACGAGAGGATCCGCAGAGAAGTTAATCAGACTGCCGTCTGATGCCGGACGATTGACGGCAATGTTGACACCGGTGGCGGTGAGTTCGATGTTTTCCGGGCCGACAAAAGCGGCACTGCCCGCATCGGCAATCAGCGCCTTCCACGTGAGTTCCGGGTTGGCTTTCGATGTCGCCACGGCAAGTGCAAATCCGGCATCGGCGAGGGACAGTCCGATCGCATCGCTGGTTCCCCCGTTGAGTCCGGCAAAGGCCGTCAGGTTCTCGGCCCCCAGCGTCAGCAGATCAACGTCTACATTTGCACCGGTGGAATCCTGCAGTGTGTCGCTGCTGCGTCTGATGGCGAAATCACCTGCCAATGTGAAGAAGCTCTCAACACTGACATTCATCGTGCCTGAAGCCTCCAGCAGAGGTCCTGCGGAGCTGGCGAAGTCCAGTGTTACCGACCGGCCCGGTCCCGAAAGGACCTGCAGCGGATCGGCAGCGAGATTCATCACGGTGCCGGACGCATCCGGTTGATTTACCAGCACACTGAGATTCTGTGAGGTCAGAGTCAGGCCGGGGATGCCGGTCACGGCTGCTGCTGTAGCGCTGGCTTTGAGTGCGGAATACTTCTTTGAGCGGTCTGAGCGGCGGGACGCGATTGCAAGGCCAAATTCGACACCGGTCAGGGCCAGGCCGGCAGCATTCGGTGAGCCTCCGTTGACACCCACAAAGGCAGACAGGCTGGCGGCACCGATGGTCAGCAGATCAACGACGACGTCGTCGGCTGAAGTGCCGATTTTGACGGTGTCGGTTTTGCGTTCGATGCCGAGGTCACCGGTGACGGAGAAGAACCCGCCTGCGGTGAGTGACAGGCTGCCGCTGGCACGCAGCAGCGTCCCGTCGGCACCGTTCATGTTCAGAGTGACTGACGACGATGGTCCCGTGGCCACGACAAGTGGAGTCGCGGCCCAGTCGATAACAGGCTGTGAAGCACTGGCACGGTTGATTTCGACGGACAGATTATTGGCAGCAATGCTGATGTCTGCCAGTCCGGTGACGCTGATGCCATCGAGGCTGGCTTCGAGGGCGGTCCAGCGTTTTGTGGGATCGGCGAGATCGCTGGCAAGTGCGATGGCTGCGTCGGCGCTGGTAATGGTGAGGCCAGCGGCGCTGTCAGTTCCGCCATTCAGGCCAACGAATGCGGAGCCCCCGTCGATTCCCAGTGTGAGCAGAGAGACGTCTGTGGTGGTGCCATCGGCAAGCGTGATACTGGCGGCGGATCGTCGCAGGGCAAATGAGCCGGTGACCCTGAAGAAGTCACTGACACTGACGGTCAGTGTGCCAGATGCCTGCAGCAGAGCACCGGCAGAGCCGTCCAGATTGATGGAGTAAGACTGGCCGGCACTCAGGGGAACGCTGAGCGGAGCGTTTTTGTAATTCGCCACCACGCCATTCGCATCGGCACGGTTGATGCTGATCCCCAGATTCGTGCCTTCGATTGTCACATCCGGGATGCCCACAACGGCGACTGTGCCGGCAGTCGCCTGCAGGGTTTTCCAGCGACGCTGGCCGTCCAGCCTGTCAGTTGCAGCGGCGAAGCCGAAGTTTACACCGGACAATGACAGCCCGGCCGCGTTGGCTGTGCCACCGTTGACGCCGGCAAAGGCTGACGCGTTTTGGCCGCCGATCGTGAGTACATCAGCGTCAACTGTGGTACCGTCAGACAAACTGAGGCTGCGGGTGGCTGACTGAACGCCAAAGCTGCCGTTGACGAAGAAGAAATCCGCAACGCCGATGGTGGCGTCGGCCCCGACACGCAACAGTGCTCCACTGCTGGACGGGTGGGTAATGCTGACTGTGCTGCCATCGTCCATCAGCACATTCAGCGGCCTCGCGCTGAAATCCACAATCGAGGTATTGGCGGCACCACCCGCTGCGGTCCCGAGCGGTCGGTTGAGGTCAATGGCCAGATTGCTGGCTGAGACTGTCAGGTCAGGCAGCCCGACGAGCGAGGCACCGGATCCGGTCCCGGACGCCGCGATCCAGCGGCGTTTGTCGGTTGAGTCTTTAGGGACCAGCACCGCCATCGCTCCGTCAACACCGGAGATGGAAAGTCCTGTTGCATCCGAGTTGTTGGCCGGACCGTTCAGCCCGGCGAACGCACCGCCATCGACAGAATTCAGCACCAGTGCCCAGGTGTTTACGGTGCTGCCGTCATCCAGCGTGGCCGTGTATTCGGTGCGTTTAAATGTCAGGCTGCCAGTGATGCTGATGAAGTTGAACAGGCTGATAGCCGGCAGATCGCCAAGCTCCAGCATTTCAAAAGCGGGCAGGTCGAAACTGAAGTCCGGCAGACTGGGAACGGCCGGAAGGTCCGGGAGCCCCGGGAAGTTTGGCATCGCCGGGAATCCCGGCAGGTCGATGGATGGCATCGACAGATTGAAGTCGATGTAGGGTGTTGGGATCGAAAGGTTAGGAACATCGAAAGTCAGGTTGAGAGAGATCGTGGGGAGGCTGAGGTTGAGATCAGGAATGTTGATGTCGAGGAATGGCAGGAAATTGATTTCCGGAATCGACGCTTTCAGTGAAAACCACTTCATGCTGCCCAGATCCGGGAGCAGCCCGGAGAATGGGTTTCGCATGTTGATCATCAGGTTGAAGTCAAGTCCGCGGATGTCGAAGCCCGTGAAGTCAGGCATGCTCCAGCTGGGCCCGTTGATCCCAATGCTGCAGTCGATGTCGATGCCCCAGAACCTGATGAATTTTGTGGGCAGGCTGATTCCGGTGAAGGCCGGCAGGCTGACATTCATGTCACCAAACTCAAGCCCGAATCGGCCTCGCAGATGGACGAAGCCTGACACACCAAATTCAATCAGGGCAGTCGCTCGCAGCAGGTCACCCTTGAAGTCCAAAGTGGATGCCTGACCACCGGCGGTATTGGTCAGCGGAGCAGCTTCAAAATCTGCAGTGACACGGGCGTCCACGCCGTTGAGTTTTCCGCCAGCACGATTCATCAGGATCGTTGCGCTGCTCACAGACGCCGTGACGACGTCAACGCCGACAAGGGACGCGTTCGCGATACTGCCCTTGAGTGCACTCCATGTCCGCCGATCATTGCCGCCCTGTGAATCCGTCGGGGTGAGCAGTGTGTAGCCAAAACTGACATTACTGATGCTGATACCAGTCTGATCGGCACTGCCGGGTGCCGCATTCAGACCCGCGAAGCCTGAAAGTCCGCTGCCGCCGATCTGAACGGCAGATGCTGCGACCGTTGAGCCGTCAAGCAGCCGCAGTGTCGTTGTCTTCTTTTCAATACCGATCGTACCTGTGAGATACAGCGTGTCCTCCGCGTTCAGAGTGACAGTGCCATCAACCTTTGATACGTCTTTTGCAAGGCTCAGGTTCCTCGCTACCCCACCGATCGTGAGATCTTCGTTTACGGCAGCCCCAGTGGTGTTCCGCAAGGCGGTCAGTGAACCAGTCAGAGAAACTCCTGAGCCGCCCACGAGTTCGGCTGTGCCTGATGCGTACAGGCCATATGTGCCTGAAGCGTTCACGACTGCCAGCACGGTGCCACCGGAAATTTGCACACCCGCGTCGTCGGCAGTGGAAACCGTGCCTTTACGATCCCCTACAAACCCGGTCACATCGGCTGCTGCAATCAACAGCCTGCGATTTGGTGATACACCGGTCGCTTCCACCGAGAAGCTGCCAGTCAGATCCACAATGGGCGTGCCAAAGGTGATGTTGCCCGACAGTCGCGTCAGTTCGGTTGCTGAGTCGAATTTGACCCGGATGGAATCAGAACCAACCGGGATGGTTTCGTCGATTGTGGCATTAAATCGCTGCAGTTCGAGCGCGAGGCTGCCTTCGAGTGTGAAATCGGAAAGTCCGGTGAGTCCGGTAGTCCCGGAAGATATCAGAGCGTAGCGTGCCTGTTCGGTGGCAGTCTTTTCGAGTACGACGAGTCCGAGTTTTCCGCTGGAGATCTGGAAGCCTTTTGCGTCGGCAGTTCCGAAGTTGTTGCCGACAAAGGCGGTAACACCGGAGGCACCCACGAGCAGTCGAGCGACGCCCTCTTTCAGCGTGCGA
>JBJTPZ010000593.1:0-2698 GCA_046075365.1 Planctomycetaceae bacterium | reverse complement strand
AGCCAAAGTCGGCTACCTCACAAAACGCGAAGAGATCTTCAACGAGACGCAGCGATTCATTGACGGACACCGCACAGACAAAAACGTCGGGCTGCACAGGCTCATCGAAGAACTGATCCAAAGCCCCCTCTCCCGCAAGTTCCAAAAAATTACCGGTCTCATGTTCCCCGAGAACCAGCAGGCCTGCGAAGCAAAGGGCATCGAATGGGGCTATCTCTCGGAACGCCTCGCCAGCTACGCCGTCGGCAATATCGCACTCGCCCGACGATCTTCCCCGGACGGTCGCATCCTGAATCACGTTATCGTTACGCTGGCTCAAAAACGGGGGGTCGCATTCCGACAAAGCCGTGACGGGCAGTGGTCCATTGACAAAAAGCACTGGTTCGTGCCCCAGGACGATAACGCTGTCCCGGCAGGTGTCAGTGACTACATCCAATTCCGCGGCGGCTGCACCCTCATCTTCGACCTCGACGACCTCTCCCTCCTCTACGCCATCAACAAGCCGCTCGACGACGAAAAACGCATGCTGCAACAATTTGAATACACCAATGGCAGCCTCAGCGCAGCACCTGCCATGTACTTCGGCAACGATTCCCTGCAGGCCGCCGTCGGGCCGTTTGCAATGATGCATACTCACGTCCCCGGTGAAGGAGACTGTCATGGCTGCTGATTCTGTCGTTGATGCCATTAAAGTCCGCATGTATCGGCACGGTTTCGGTGACTGCTTTCTGCTGTCGTTCATGGCACAGGATCGCAGGGTTTACTCACTGATGATCGACTGCGGCATCAAGCTCAATACCTCCAGCAAAATCGTTCCCCCGGAACATATGCTGGCCGATCTGAAGCAACAGCTGACACCCGCCGACGGCGATACACCCCAGCTCGATGCACTCGTCGCCACACACGAACACTGGGATCACATCGCCTTCTTTCACCCCGAGCTCAAATGGTTCGACGACTTCCAGATCGGCACCGTCTGGATGGGCTGGACCGAAGACCCCGAGGATGATGAAGCCATACAGATCAACTCGCGGCTTCGCAAGGGTGTACGCGCCCTGCAGCAGGCATCGCGAAAGCTCAGCCACAACAGCTCAAAAACTCCGCCCGCCAGCCGATCAAAGCGGGAAAAAGCTCTCGCAGCCTTCGGAGACTCAGTCGCAGAAATTGGCGAATTCTACGGGCTGGGACTCAAGTCCGGCAGCGGTATCAACTACAGGAAGGATCAAAAGATCAGCACCGACACGCAGGAAGCGATGGAGCATATTACCGGGCTGGCAAAAAACAGCTGTGGCGGTGCACGCTATCTGAAACCCGGAACTTTGGTGCCCGCTTCCGACCTGCCGGCCGGTGTTCGCATCTATGTACTCGGCCCGCCCCGCGACAAACTGCTCAACAAATCCAATCCCTCCGCCGGAAACAAACAGGAAACCTACGGCACTAAAAAGCAGGCCCACTTTAGCCTTGACGGCAACGGGCTGGGCGGCTTCCTGCAGGCAATGAACTCCAGCGGCACCGATGACGAAGACAACGGCAATCCGTTCCGCAAGGATGCCGGCGTACCCATCGAAAAAATGTCCAAAGACGCCTGGTTCCGCGCGACGTATCTCGACAAAGACCAGCAGTACCGCAACATCGACAATGACTGGCTCAATATTGCAGCCCGACTGGCACTGCAGCTGGACGGCGCTGTCAATAACACCAGCCTCGTACTGGCGATCGAAATTGTCAAAACCGGCAGCGTGCTGCTGTTCCCCGGAGATGCTCAGGTCGGCAGCTGGCTCAGCTGGCATCAGCACGAGTGGCAGGTTGGCAGCGGCAGTCGGACCCGCAAAGTCAACGCCGAGGAACTGCTGAATCGCACTGTGCTCTACAAAGTCAGTCACCACGGCAGCCACAATGCCACACTCAAGGATCAGGGCCTCGAAATGATGACTCACCCCGACCTCGTGGCACTGATTCCTGAGCAGCAGGAAAGCTACAACGGCATCATCGACAAAGAACTGCTGACAGCGCTGAATCGACGGTGCCGCGGGCGAGTCATCGTGTCGGCCGATATCAATCACAAACCAGAAACTCTGGTCAAACAGCAGATCCCGCAGCTCTCCGCAGCCGAATGGAAACGCTTCAAACAGAAACTCACTGTGGACCGAGTCTTCGTGGAATATACTGTGGAATGATCAGGCCATGCCCTCAGCACTAACCGTCTACATCATTCACCATCCGCAGTCCGATCAGACTCGCGACATCTGTCGTCGTCTGCAGCAGTGGTTCAGACTCAGTGATTCCTCCGGCACACAAAGTGACGCCGGGCTGCCGGTGTGGTACCGTCGGCAGGTCGCACCGCTGACAAAACTCAAAACAGCGGCATCGACCGCCAACACGTCCTCATTAGACCCACGATTCCGGTTCGACCCAACGATCGATTGGGATGCCGCACTGCTGAACGTTGTGATCCTGCTCGTAGACCAGCATTTTGTTGCCTCAACCGAATGGCGTCAGGCCACCGAACACCTGCTGGCAAAACTCAAAGACAGCGGCAGACAGCCACTGATCCTGCCCGTCGCACTCCACGATTCGTTCTATCGCCTGTCGTCACTCTACAACAACTGCAACCCCATTCGACTGCTGGATTCCTCCGGCACTGCAGCAGCCAGCGTAACACTTAGACGTCTCGTCAGTGAAGCGATCTCCAGACGGC
>JBJTPZ010000592.1:0-6721 GCA_046075365.1 Planctomycetaceae bacterium | reverse complement strand
AACTGTCAGCTCATTGGGATCACGCGTTTCAGCAGCACGGCCGGGGCGACCAGCAGAATGATTGTCAGTGCGCGGTCTGCGCTGCCGGTTAAGGCAAAGACCAGAATTCCGTCCAGAAAGATCAGACACAACAGCATCAGTCCGACGGTTTGCTGCAGCAGTCGCGGGATGTTGCGAGTGATTGCGGCAGCGGCGCGCATCGTGAGATTCAGTCCCAGCAGCAGCAGTGCCATGCTGCCTCCGCGGATCGACATCAGGGTCGCACCCTGACGACTGATCAGCACAGCATCAATTGCCAGTCCCGCCAGCAGCACCAGCAGGCCGCCAGTCAGGCCGAACCGGCTGGATACAGCAGCCTCATTGCGAGCGAACCAGGTGACACCGACAATATACACCGCAAGGGCTGCTGCAGCCGTCAGGACAGTGCCTGATGGCAGTGTGCCGAGCGACAGTCCGACACTGGAACCCAGGACAAAGTTGAAAAATCGACAGGCCGCCATGCCAAATGGTCCTGCCGGGGTGGATTTGAGATATGCGTTGTAAGCGAGGACTGCTGCTGCAGTCAGCACGGCATACAGCGCGGTTGCTGCCGACAGGCACGCGGCTGTACCAGTACCCAGCACCAGCAGGAGTGTTCCGAAAATCGCCGCTGCTCGACGACTGATCTGCCCCGATGGTACCGGCCGCTCCGGTCGTTCCACCGCATCGAGTGCTGCATCGAAGACATCGTTCAGGACCATCCCGCCCAGATACAGTCCCGCTGTGGTCATGGCCAGCAGCCACAGCTGCAGTGCGGGCGGCGTCTGCGCGGGACTGGAAATGAAGCAGCCGCACAGGACGTTTGAGATTGCCGTAAATACGGCAGGCAGCCGCATCAGTCTGAGCCATGCCAGCATGTCAGAATCCTCGATCCCCAAAAACCAGATCAGTGAAAACGACGAGCCGTCAGAATGGAGTGCAGCTGCGGATCCAGCAGACTGCTGATCCGCAGACTGGCCATGCTGAAGTCCCCGGCAGCGGTGTGTCGATTCGGTACCGACACCACGAATGCTCCGGCCGCCGCTGCAGCTCGAGTCCCGGTTTCGCTGTCTTCAAGCACCAGCATCTGAGCAGGCTCGATCTGCAGTCGACTGGCGGCTGTCAGATAAATCTCCGGGTGCGGTTTCCCGTGTGTCACATCTTCCGCTGCCAGCGTGAATACAAATCGATCAGCCAGCCCGGTTCGCTGCAGCAGCCACTGCATGTAATTCTGCGGTGAAGAGGTGGCCACTGCGCGCGGCAGCTGCGCCTGATCGGTCAGCTGCAGAACTTCGTGCAGTCCCGGCATTGCTGCGACAGAGTGTTCCGCGAGCGCTCGAAACAGCTCCTTTGTTTCTCGCATCAGGTCTTCAATGGGTTCCGGCAGATCGACAAGGGTCTTCAGTGCACTGAAGGCTTCCACCGGGCGACGTCCCAGCATCGCGCGGCGGATTTCATCCGTCATCACCAGCCCGCGACGATTCATCAGTTGCTGCCCGGCCACTTCGAAGATGTCTTCGGTGTTCAGCATTGTGCCGTCAAGGTCGAACACAACGGCGTGAATTTCAGTTGCAGCGGGCAAGACAGCAGATCCTGGGCGGATGAAGGGAAGTGAGGAATCCGGATATTCTGATCAATTCGCTGCCCGTAATCACTCCGAACGGCAAGTTGCGGTTGAGAAATTCCTTTTCACAGGAGTTTGCACCATGAAAGGACACTCAATCGGCGAGTGGTGATTTTTTTCAACACGGATGAGTGGGAGGATGGGAAACGGAGTTGTGTTTGATTTGGATTGTGCGGGGGGTTGTGGCTATGCTGGATTGAATAAGACAGGTTGAGGTCTGGGGTGAAGGGGCTGGGCAGATGGCGGGGGCTGGTGTTTTGTTGACAGTGCAGCAGGCGTTGCAGATGGCGCTGCAGTCGGCGGTCGTGATGGACGCAGAGGACGTGTTGCTGGAGCAGTCGGCGGGACTGCGTCTGGCCACAGATCTGCTGGTACCGCATGACCAGCCGGCAGCGGATCGGGCGATGATGGATGGTTTTGCAGCAGGGCAGCCCGCAGCGGGGGCTGAGGCTGAGTCGCAGGCAGCAGCGACGGCTGTGTTTGATGTGGTCGAGACGGTGACAGCGGGGATGGTGCCGCAGCGGCTGCTGGAACCTGGCCAGGCGGCTCGGATCATGACGGGTGCGCTGGTCCCCGCGGGGGCAAGGTGTGTCGTCCCTGTAGAGCGTACGGTGCTGCTGAAGACAGAGAGTGCAGAGCGGGTCAGTGTGCCGCTGGAGTTTCTGAAACCGCAGGCCCATATTTTGCCCGCCGGTTCACTGGCTCGCCGCGGGGAAGTCCTGCTGCCTGCAGGGACTCAGATCCGTGCTCAGCACATTGCATTGCTGGCCGAGCATGGTTTTGCGCGAATTCCCGTGCATCGTCGTGTGGAAGCGGCGGTACTGGCGACGGGCAATGAGCTGGTGCATCACTCAGAGAGTCCTCCGCCTGGCTGCATTCGCAATTCGAATGCGCCCATGCTGCAGGCTCAGCTTTCAGCAGCGGGAGCGATCCCGCGAATGCTCAGAACAGCTCAGGATTCGCTGGACAGCCTGCGTCGTCAGATCCAGACGGGTTTGCGGGCGGATGTCTTGCTGCTGACCGGCGGAGTTTCAGCGGGGGTCCTGGACCTGGTGCCTCAGGTGCTGCGAGAGGAGGGAGTGCAGCAGATTCTGCACGGGGTGCGGATGAAGCCTGGAAAACCATTGTTTGTGGGTGTGCTGCGACAGTCTGGCCGGCAGTGTCTGGTGTTTGGTCTGCCGGGCAATCCGGTCAGCAGTCTGGCGTGTTTTGAGTTGTTTGTGCGTCCTGTGCTGGAGCGAATGGGTGGTCGCACGAGCGTTTCAGCGCTGCGTGCCTTGCTGACTCGCAATTTCACTGTGCGTGGTGATCGCACGGTCTGTCAGCCGGTGCAGCTGCGACTGTCCGAGGGTCATCTGACGGCAGAGCCGCTGGCATGGAACAGTTCGGCCGATTTGAAGTCAGCCAGTGACGCCAACGGGATGGCAATTTTCGAACCGGAGCGGGGCGAATACGCAGCTGGAGAGATGGTGCAGGTAATCAGCTGGGACGGCTGGGGTTAACAGTGTTCTGGATTTGCAGCCGCTGTGGTGCAACAGAAAGCCGAGGGTGTGGGTGCCGATACTGACACGGGAATATCTGGTTGAGTCGAATTCGCCATTTGCGGGAGTGCGAGCAGACCGTCTGGTGCAGCATCTGGCGGGCGGATCGCGTTCGTTTGCCACTGGTTTGTTTGATCATGACTGCGTGCAGCTGAACGGTCAGCCTGAGCCGAACAGTGGTCGATTGCTGTCGGTCGGTGATCAGCTGCGTGTGTGTTACGAGCAGGGTCGTCGCTATGCGCCTCGTCGTCGTCCTGAGCAGCAGCAGAACCGCGGTTTTCGGGTGGTATTTGAGGATGCGGATCTGATTGTGGTAGAGAAGTCGGCCGAGCTGTTGACGGTCCCTACAGATGGTCGCGAGCCTCATACGCTGATTTCGCGACTTGGTGAATATGTGCGACGCACCTCGTCGATTCGCAGTGTGCATCTGGTGCATCGGCTGGATCGGGGTGTGTCGGGGCTGCTGGTTTTCGGTCGAACTCGGGAATGTGCTGAAGAGCTGCAGCGGCAGTTTGCGGAGCGGAAGCCGGAACGTCGTTATGATGCACTGACTGCGGGTACGGTGCTGCAGGATCGCGGTACGTTTCGCAGTTATCTGGCGACGGGCAAGAATCTTGGTCGTTATTCGGTGCGTGATGCGGATCGTGGCGAACTGGCGATTACTCATTACGAAGTCGCAGCGCGAATTTCTGAGAACGCTCGCAGTCCCGCAGTGACTCATGTGCAGGTGCAGCTGGAGACTGGGCGTCGCAATCAGATTCGGGTGCAGTTTGCCGAGGCCGGGCATCCGGTGCTGGGCGACGATCGCTATCGACCGGACCTGTGGTCACGAATTCCGTGGCAGCCGAAACGTCTGGCGCTGCATGCGTCATCGCTTGGTCTTGAGCATCCTCGAACGGGCGCGGCGCTGCTGTTTGAGAGTGCTTTGCCGGACGAATTATCGGGATTTTTGAGGTATGTGGGAGCAGGAGTGAGGGAAGTGCAGCGCGGGCGGAAATCGGGACCGGCGGAATCTGCCGGTTTTTGAGGTGTGTCTGACCGGCTGGCGGGTGTGGTGGTGCTGAGGACGTTCAGCTGGGGGGTGTTTGGCGTGCCGAGTCGGGCAGCAGTTCGTCGATAAACAGAGCAGCGTCAGGTTCTGTATTTATTGAGCGGAGTGCGAGTGATGTCCATTTCTGGCGGAAGATCTCGAGCCATGTCGCGGCGACCGCTGATTCCGATGCTGCATTCGCTGTCGTCGCGAGAATCGCGACGCCGCCTGTGGCATATGACTCCCGGTTTACTGGCCTTCCCGCTGCAGTTCATATCGCATGCGGACCCGCTGTCACCGACATTGCGAGGTATCATTCTGGCGGTGATCTGCGCACTGGCAGTTCAGATTTATCTGGGATTTCGCCGTATTCAGCGTGAGCAGCGTGAGAATGGTCTGTGGGCTGTGGCCGGGTACGCGCTGTCGGTGCTGGGGACGATTGTGCTGTTTCCGGATCGGCTGGAAGTGGGTTTGGCGCTGCTGGCGATTCTGGCTTTTGGTGACGGATCAGCGACGGCTTTTGGAAAGATGCTGCAGGGGCCGGCACTGCCGTGGAATCATGGCAAGACGTGGGCCGGATTTCTGGCGTTTATCATCAACGGTTCGCTGATGGCCGGCTGGATTTACTGGGGCGAAACTCAGAATCCTGAAGCACTGGAAGCCCCCTTATCAATGGGCCGTGCGCTGGCTTTAACGGCACCGGCTGTGGTGCTGTGTGCATTTGTGGAATCAGTGCCATCAAAGATCAACGACAACGTGCGAGTGGGTCTGGTGGGTTCGGTTTCGCTGCTGCTGTTGAGTTGCCTGAGGTAGGCAGAGGTCCTGGGGGGGCCACGGATTGGGGGGGGCCACGGATTTTTGTGCTGCGGTTTTTCGCCACGGATGAACACGGATTGCCACGGATAATCGCAGAGAGCGAAGTGGAAACAGCACATTGATTGCCGCCAGAATCAGCAGGTTCGAGGTCATCGGAGCGGCGGCATCAGGGTATTGACGCAGTTCCGCGCCGTTGGCCTCACGCGAAGACGCGAAGACGCGAAGAGGAATGCACTGGTCCGTTGGCAGTGGTCCGTGAGGCGAGCCGTGGGCGGGAGCCCACGGGTGTGCGGTTCCTCGTAGCTCGGGCTTTCCAGCCCGAGATCTGTCCTCAGAGTTTAACGCGTCCGTCGACCGTCGCACTGTGGCGGGTTTGGGCGCCGCTGGCCTCACGCGAAGACGCGAGGGGAAACGCTGGGGTGAGTGTTTGGTGTTCGGTCAGGCTGGAAGCTTCGAAAGCCGCATCAGACAGACTGATGCGGCTGCAAAGGGCGAGCAACCGCCGGAGGTTGCCTCGCTGCTGAAATTGGCAGCAACGAATGTGCTGTTTCCACCCGTCACGTTCTATCGCCGAAATGGCCGGCAGATGATCCTGGCTGACAGTATCGAATCGGATTCCATTGAAGCTGTGGTCCCGAAAAACGCGATGCTGACTGCCCTGGCCAAAGCGTACGCCTGGCAGGAGCAACTGGAATCGGGGCAATTCGAAGGCCTCGCGGACATCGCTAAAGAACAAGGTGTCGACCGCAGCCACGTCGGGCGTATGCTGCAACTAACCTCGCTTGCGCCGGATATTGTGGAATCGATCCTGGCAGGACAGGCCTTTGCCGACATCAGTCTGCAGCATTGCCGGAAGGGCATTCCGGTCTTTTGGGAAGAGCAACGGCGAGTCCTGGTCCCGAACAAATAAGCGATGGCCAAATTGTTTCTGCACACTTCAGATTATTCGCCTATCCACCGCTTCATCACTAAATGGTTTTCTTTTCGAACGACGTCAGGGATCTGTTCGAACCCACAATTCTCGTAGAACCTGATCGCCCGTGCATTGTCGCGATGCACCATCAGCACGAGCCAATCAGGCTTCTGCCTGTTTTCATCAGACCACTCGCGAGACGTTTGCTGCCCCTCGGCAATCAAGTGCGACATGAGTTGCCGCGAGTACTTCCATTCTGGATCTGGCGGCTGGCCGTGAAAACGGACGTCGATTCCGAGCATTGGAATCAGCAAAATCGTCGTCGTGTCACCTTTAGGTGGTGGCCATCGCCATTGAGACGCTCCAAGTGACCCAAATCCAACAACCTCACGTTGCGGGTTCTCGAACAGCCAGACACGAGTGCCTCGCTTCATCGAATCCAGAACATCAGAACCTTGAATCCACTGGGCAACATGCCTTGACCATTGCTCTTCTCCACATGAAAAGCCGACCAAGCCTGCCTGGTCGGCTTCAGTGAACTCAATTGCGAATAATTGATGAGGATGCTCCGTCATCCGGACAACCTGGGTTTAACGACGTGAGGGAAGTGGCTTTACCCGAATCGTGGGGCGATTTGGCCGCGAGGTATCGCTTAATGCAATCGCTTCTTCGTTAGACATTTCGTAATTAGGCTGCTGGAAGCTGGCAACAGCATCCAGCATCTCAGCCACTTCAATGTCTGGCCATAATTCAGAAGCATGCACGTTGAGGGCCTCCGC
>JBJTPZ010000591.1:0-2449 GCA_046075365.1 Planctomycetaceae bacterium | reverse complement strand
ATGCCGGCGCGAGTGGAGCAGCAGTTTGAGGGGCTGGTGAGAAGCGGGGAGTTGCGGGCGGTGTGATGTGTGGCGTGGGGCGGAGCCTAAACGCGGTATTTCAAGGCGGTAGCCAAAGCGGGTGCATTCAACGTGGAGGAAATGGTGATCCCATGAGAATTGTCGTTGTTGTTTTGTGCGTGCTTTACGCAACGGTCTCTGCAGCGGATATGCCTCGTTCGACCGCCGCAATTCATGCCCAGCGCGAATTTGAGGACGCAATCCGAGCCGCGGAAGATCCGTTGAAGAAGCAACTGACCGAGGCAGCCGCAGGTCTTCGCAAGGCATTCCAGGAAGCGATCGATGCGGCATTGCTGCAAAAAGACTTGATGTCTGCGAATGAAATCGATGCGGCGCTGAAGAAATTCAATGCGGGAAAACCATTTTCGACACCTCGATTTAACGATGCAATTATCGCCCGGCGGGCGTATGAGGACTCGGTTAATCAAGCAAGACGCCAGTACCGAGCCGTGGAAAAAATGGCGAGACAGCACTATCAGGAATCGATGCAAGGGGCATTGGACATTGCACTGAAATCGAAGGATCTGGACGAATCCAATCGCATCAGTGATGCGATGAAGCACATGCAGCGTCTCATTGCTGTTGACTTGGAAAGACGTGGCGAGGCCCTCACGACGGTGACGAATTCTGTGAATATGACATTTGTTTGGTTGCCACGTGGAGAATTTCTTATGGGCAGCACAAGAACCGAAAAGGACAGACAGGCAGATGAGCGGCAGCACCGTGTGCATTTGAATCGCGACATTGCTTTCGGAGTTCACGAGGTGACACAGGAACAGTACGAGAGAGTAATGGGCGTGAACCCAAGTCGTTGGCGCGGGAAGTCTCACCCGGTAGACACAGTGAGCTGGCACGATGCTGTGGCATTTTGTGAACTGCTGTCGCAAATCAGTGCTGAACAGGAGAGTTTCCGCAGCTACCGGCTTCCCACAGAAGCTGAATGGGAGTACGCCTGTCGAGCGGGCACCGATTCCCCGTGGAGCTTCGGAGTGTCCACGAAGGACCTCGATCGCTTTGCGTGGGCAAGAATACGTCCGTACAGCACACAACCAGTTGGCACGCGGAAGCCAAATCCCTGGGGAATTTTTGATCTGCACGGGAATGTCTGGGAATGGTGTCAAGACTGGTACGGGCCGTATGATGATGCAGGGCCATCAATTGACCCAGGAGGCGTGGTGAAAGGTGCCGACCGGGTAATCCGCGGTGGTGCCTTTTTCCACCCAGCGAGTCAAATGCGGTCTGCTCATCGATCCCATGCAAACCCGGAAACTCGCGATGAGAACGCGAGTGGATTCCGGATTGTGCTGGAGAGCATAGAATGAATTCCAGCCACGGGGGCAACCATTGATCGAAGGGGATTCGCTCTCGGTTGTTTTGACTAAGACGTTGGCAAAGCCGGGTTTATCACCCGCAATGTCATCGGTTCTGAGGTCCGTTCTATACGGATGGAAACCTAGGCAGGGTGACTCGTGGGCTCGGCACACTTGGCTGACGCGAGCGGGGCTTGAACTGTTGTTCGTGTACCAGCGCACGGGCTTCAAAGCGGGCTGAGGACGTCGGGAGGCCGCGAAATCGAGTCCGAAGGAGTCGCCGTCCACGGAGGATGCATGCCTGCGATGCTGACTCTACTCGAATTCACTATGCGGTAAAGAGGTCCACCTGCCCGATTCGTGGCATTTCGCACCCTGATTTGCTGGTGGCGTCGCACATCAAGCCGTGGACTGCATGCACGAACGAAGAGCGGCTTGATCCGGAGAATGGGATCCTGCTGTCTGCCTTGTGTGACAAGTTATTTGACCGAGGACTGATGACATTTTCGCCGGACGGCAGGGTTCGGCTTTCCGGGCGTTTGACATCAGAGGACCGGGAGAAATGCGACCTTCTGCAGCTGCCGGTGGTCGTCTTGCCGGCGGCAAGTGAGCGCTACATGAGGTACCATCGTTTGTGTGTGTTTCAGGGTGACTGAGAGGTGTTGCTGGCGGAAGAATTACTATCGGCGGCATATGCGAGTGCGGCTTCGATATCTTCTGCGGCCAGTGAGGGGTAGCTGCTGAGGATCTGCTGTTGCGGGATGCCGGCGGCGAGGTTGTCGAGAATGAGGGAGACCATCACGCGGGTTCCTGCTATGCAGGCTTTGCCGTGGCAGACGCGGGGGTCAACTGTGATGCGGTTTTGCCAGTTCATTGGGGGTCCTTTAGCATCGTTTGGTGCGTGGCTGGGTGGCCTTCGGAATGGACGCTTCGGTGATTTTACCGCAATGATCGAGGGAAGTGGGGGCAGGCGGCAACCGGGATTCCGAGGATTTCAGGGAGTGGGGGGTGGGGAGTGTTGGGCTCACGCGAAGCCGCGAAGACGCGAAGGGCAGTGTTCGGTTTTCGGTGTTCGGTTT
>JBJTPZ010000590.1:0-3993 GCA_046075365.1 Planctomycetaceae bacterium | reverse complement strand
TTGCGTTTCCCTTCGCGTCTTCGCGTCTTCGCGTGAGGCACACAGTCCGCAAGGCAGCCTTGTGGCAACAGTTATGGGTAGGACTCACCCCTCACCCCCGTCCCCTCTCCCCTTGCCAGGGGCGAGGGCTGCCATGGCATTCATGCCATAGAATTTAGTCGCAAGAAAGTAGAAAGGAGGACCGGACAGGTCATCACCCCGGTCACTTCACGCTTTTGCGTTTCCCTTCGCGTCTTCGCGTGAGGCACACAGTCTGGAAAGCCCCTTACTCCAGTGCTGCCTGGGTCGGGGCGTGAAGGACAGATCTCGGGCTGGAAAGCCCGAGCTACGGGAAGGGGTCTTTAGGCGATCGTTCAGGCGAGCCGGGCGCGGCAGTGCCCGGGTGTGCGGCATGGATGCCGCCGCATGCCGACCGCCGTCCCATCCGCGGCTTGCCCCCCTGGCCACAGATCACTGCCCACTGCCCACTGGCTGCTGCTGCGTCATGCAGTGCAGTGCCCCCAGTCCCCAGACAAGATCCAGACAGTCCACTCCGACGATCCGGCGATCCGGATAACAGTCCTGCAGGATTTGCAGAGCCCGATCGTCGGCGGGATCGCGGAAGGTCGGCACCAAAACTCCGCCGTTCACCAGAATGTAGTTGCAGTAACAGGCCGGCAAACGCGATCCATCCTGAAACTTAGGAGCCGGCATGGGCAGCGGGATCGGCTGCAGCGGTTTTCCCGAGCTGCCGGTGGCCTCCGCCACAGCCTCGAAATTCTGCCGCAGTTCGGCAGCCTCAGGAGCGTCAGCGGAATATGGCGCCGCCACCAGCACTCGTTCCGCATCCACAAATCGTGCCGACTGATCGATGTGGCCGTCCGTGTCGTCACCCTCCACCCCGCCGCCCGGCAGCCAGATCACTCGCTCAGCCTGCAGCCAGACCTGCAGCACTTCGGTCATGATTTCGCGAGTCATGCCGGGGTTGCGGTTGGGGTTCAGCAGACACGACTCGGTCGTCATCACCGTGCCCTGCCCGTCACCCTCAATCGCGCCCCCTTCCAGAATCAGACGCGGGCGAATCGAGCGGATGCCCAGCCGTTCGGCAATGCGGCCGGCAGTCAGCTGATCGTGATTCCATGGTGGGTACTTGCCGCCCCAGGCGTTGTAGTCCCAGTCGATGATCACCTGCGAACCGGCAGCCGGTGAGTCAGGACGACCGTTCAAAAAAATCGGGCCGTGGTCCCGGCACCACGAGTCATTGACAGGAATGTCGATCAGTTCGGCCGGAAAACGACTGCCCTGACGACTGCAGGCAGCATCCAGCAGCGGGGCTGCCGCCGCTGCCACACCCGGCCCGCCCGCCAGAATTCGCACGGGTTCAAACTGAGCCATGGCGGCAGCGAATTCGGCGAAAGCCGGCGGGATACGCTCAAAAATACCGGGCCACGTATTGGGGTTCACGGGCCAGGCAGTCCAGGTGGCGGCGTGCGGTTCCCATTCCGCAGGCCAGCGATAGTCGGCAAGTTTCAGCATGATTGAAAGCTTTACAGAGCGGCGGAGTTCAGCTGACGGAGGACGAACTGAGTCGCTGCCGCAGGTAGTTGGCGCGAGCCACGTTGCGGCGGTCCGCTTCCAGCTCTTCACCCTGCAGCTTCTGCAGGTGGGCGGGCTGAGTATGGATGAACAGTTCGTTGATTACGCCAATGTCCAGGTTCGACACCAGTCCCAGTCGCACGCCCATCCGCACAATCGACAGCAGATGCATGGTTTCTTCAGAACTGATGGTGCGAGCGCTGGTGAGAGTCCCGAAGGCGCGGGCGACCTGATCGTGCAGTTTGCCGTGACCTTCACGCAGCAGTGTTTCGCGGACCTTGCGTTCCCACGAAATCACCTGCAGCACGACTCGCTGCACATGCCCCAGCAGATCAGATTCCGACATGCCCAGCGTTACCTGGTTGGACAGCTGATAGAAGTCTCCCAGAGCCTGACTGCCTTCGCCGTAGAGTCCGCGGACGGCCAGGCTAAGTTTTTGAGCCGTGTTGTTGACCTTCTGGATGTCGCGGTTCAGACGCAGGCCGGGCAGATGCAGCATGACGCTGATGCGAATGCCGGTGCCCGCGTTGGTCGGGCAGGCGGTCAGATAACCGAACTGCGGATGGAAAGCGTAGGGGACCGATGCTTCAATCTGGTCGTCCAGGTGATCACATTCCTTCCAGCATTCTTCCAGCGCCAGTCCGCTGTGCAGCACCTGGATTCGCAGATGATCTTCCTCGTTGATCATGACGCTGTGTCGCTCGCCGTCCGCGATGACGACGGCGCGAGCCCCTTCGCTGCGAGCCAGTTCGCGGCTGATCAGCTGCCGTTCCATCAGGAACTGGCAGTCGAGCGAACTGAGAGTTTCCACGTTGACGAAGCGGCGGGTAGGCTGGCCTGGAGAATTGAGTGCTTCATGGGCCAGCTGCACCAGCTGGTGCCGGATGTCCGCAGATGCTCGCGAAATAAACGGGAAGCCGGCAATATTGCGAGCCAGTCGGACGCGGCTGGAAATGACGATATCCGATTCCGGGCCGTCTCCGCGCAGCCACTCACCGCTGGTTGCGGCCAGCTTTGTCAGCCACGTTTCGTTATCGACAGACTGGGGATTGAGCACGGAAGATCCTTGCGGCGAAGACCGCTGTGATGGCAACAGGCCGGAGGCCGGTGCGAGGTGACGATACGCGAGCGATTTTAGTCGTGAGGTGGTCTGAGGTACAGTGTGGAAACCGGGGGCGATGGGGTGAGCAGTCAGTTGGCGGGTTCCGCCGGTTGTTTCAGGCGTGCTTCCAGTCCGGCGATTTCGTCACGCAGGCGAGCTGCATGTTCGTAGTTTTCCTGTTCGATAGCTTCTCGCTGTGACGTGCGGAGCTGGACCAGCCGGGCCTGATCCTGGGTACCGATCAGCAGTCTGCGAGGCTGTTTTCCGAGGTGTTTTACGTCCTCGTGGATATTTTCCAGCAGCGGCTGCAGTTCGGAATGGAAATGGGTGTAATCCTGGGGGCAGCCGAAGCGGCCATTTTCGCGAAATTCGGCGAACGAAATTCCGCAGTGCGGACAGGGCGGGATATTGGAGGGGGCAGATTCGGCTTCTGAGTGCGCTTCGACGGCTTCGGCTGCCACGGCGAGGGCAGCTTCAGCGGTAGCGTTTTTTTCGAGATATTCGCGAGCACACGATTCGCACAGGTGCACGGCGGTTCCTTTTCCATCCCGGACCTCCGTCACGTGGATGGTGGCAGTTTTGGTGCAGCGTCGGCATTTTTTCATGTGAGCGACTTCCGAGTAATAGCGGGGACAGCTGTACTGGTATCCTGGTCAGGGTATTGGATTTCGGCAAGTTTCGAAACCCGTCATTTCCGGAACCCTGCAATCGCATTCTTTCGCCCTCGGGAACCGCCACACCGGCCTTGACACTCCTGCCCCGCCCCACTAAATTTCCGTCCGTCAGGGCTGTGCCCTCCTTCTTTGGGGGATTAGCTCAGTTGGGAGAGCGCTTGCATGGCATGCAAGAGGTCATCGGTTCAACTCCGTTATCCTCCACTCACAGCCCTGACACTTTAAATCAAAGCTGAATCGGCAGTTACGATACCTGGCGGCGTTCGTCAGTGCAGCGAAAACTCGGATCGAATCGTGGTACTCGTACCACGAAATGAGATGAGGGAAGCTGCGATGCCACGAAAAGCCAATGTTCTGCCGTCTTACTTGCTCCACAAAAAGAGTGGACAAGCTCGAGTCCGTCTCAATGGGCGAGATATTTATCTCGGCCCCTACGGCAGCGAAGAATCCCGGATCCGATACGCTGAGGTCGTATCTTCGGCCGTCAGTGGTGCCCCGGTGGATCCGCTGAGGCCGTCCGCTGGGCGTGCTGGTCAGCGAGGCAATCTGGAGCCAGATCCCGGCCCGACGGTCGGCGAGATTTGTCTGGTGTTCCTGCAGCATGCGAAATCCCACTACGTCAAAAACGGGCAACATACCACC
>JBJTPZ010000589.1:0-3355 GCA_046075365.1 Planctomycetaceae bacterium | reverse complement strand
TACCCCTCACCCCCGTCCCCTCTCCCCTTCCAGGGGCGAGGGGTGCTATTGCGCTTTCCAGAACACAAAAAACGCACAATCCTCCCCTCGCCCCCGTGAAACGGGGGAGAGGGGTCGGGGGTGAGGGGGCCATGGCATCCATGCCATAGAGAGTAGATTTGAGAAAGTTGAAAGGAGAGCAGGCAGCTCAAAACACACCACAACAACCCTGTGCATTTCCCTTCGCGGCTTCGCGGCTTCGCGTGAGGCACCCGCCTGCAACGCCCCCCCAGCCCCTTGCTGCGATCTCCGGGCACCCAGTCGCAGAGGACAGTGCTCGGGCTGGAAAGCCCGAGCTACGGGAAGGGGTCTTCAGGCGACCATTCAGGCGAGCCGGGCACGGCAGTGCCGGGGTGTGCGGCAGGGATGCCGCCGGTTCACGCTCCGCCCTTTGCGTTTCCCTTCGCGTCTTCGCGTGAGGCAACCGCCTGCTGAGTCCTTATGAGTGAGGGAAGTGGTATTGTACCCCTCACCCCCGTCCCCTCTCCCCTTCCAGGGGCGAGGGGTGCTATTGGGTTAAAGGGCAGAACTCGGGCTGGAAAGCCCGAGCTACGGGGAGGGCTAATTGACGGGCTGTGCGGACATGTCAAAATCGACGCCGATGCGTTCGTATGGCTGCAGGCTCTGCAGGCGTTCAGTGCTGACCTGCGACAGATCGTAGATGGCGATGATTTCGTTGTGCGGCACAATGATTGAAGTGTCAAGCGGCTGCAGCTGATCGGTCATGCGGTGCTGGCGAAACGCACGATTTACAAACGGTATGCGGCTCAGAACCGGTACGGCTGAGACTTCGGCCACGTGCACCAGCAG
The DNA here is from genome assembly GCA_046075365.1 of Planctomycetaceae bacterium. Taxonomy (GTDB): domain Bacteria; phylum Planctomycetota; class Planctomycetia; order Planctomycetales; family Planctomycetaceae; genus SXXK01. Next base: position 2,506 of record JBJTPZ010000589.1, on the reverse strand, counting down.
CGCGGCGGGCTGCAGCTCGATCTCACCCGCAGTCGCTCGCACCACAGTGCCGCTGTAACGCTGCACGGGAGCCGTCGGTGACGGGCCTGGCGATGACTGATCGGCTGTGCCGCGAGGTCCCCCGGCGCGCCAGACTTCCACAAGCTGCCCGGCCACCAGTTGCGAGGGCTGTGTCAGAGCCGCAGCCGGATCGAGCGGCTGGTCAGGGCGGATGCCGTCGCTGAGGACAGTGTCGGCTGTCGATGGGGGCCCGCCTGTGATGCAGCCGGAATTCAGGCAGAGGGCGATTGTGATGGAGCTGATGACGAGGGCCGTGTGTTTCATGGTGGAGGGTTCGCAGGGGCTGCCGGCGGTGGCGCGGGGGGCGAGCTGGGTGCGGTAGGTGGGAGGAGGCTCGGGTGGGGCAGGGCGGGGGGAAGGGGGGCTCGGGCTGGAAAGCCCGAGCTGCGTTGGGGATGGCTGGTTTTGGAAAGTCCGGACGGGGTTGGGGGTACCTTGCGGATTGTTGCTGAGACAGGGCGGGATCTGCAATAGGAGTCAGACGAGTGCTGCGGGTGGGTTGGGGGGCGGGGAGGCGATCGATTTTGCCTCGTGGCTTTGCTATGCTGCTGTTGTCTTTGTTGGCGGCTGGTGTCAGGCGAAGTGCTGTAGCGGATGAAGCTGTATGTGTGTGTTTCGGGGGCTGATGCTGGGTTGTCTGCTGTCTGCACTGACAGGGGCAGTGTGTGGGCAGCAGGCTGCTGAGCGGCCGGATATCGTAGTGATCCTCGCGGACGACTTCGGCCTGCTTGATGGTTCTCCTTGGGGGGCACCGCAGGGCAGCACGCCGCAGTTGCAGCAGCTGGCGGACGCTGGTCTGGTGTTTGATCGGGCGTTCGTGGCGTCGCCCAGCTGTGCGCCCAGTCGAGCGGCGCTGCTGACAGGTCTATGGCCTGCGCGAAACGGAGCCGAATCGAATCACAGCAGGCCGCATGCTTCGCTGCGGAAGTGGCCGGCGTATTTTCGCGATCAGGGGTATGAGACGGCAGCGTTTGGGAAGGTGTCGCATTACAGGCACACGGCCGATTATGGTTTCGATCATTTCGCGCATGATGCGTTTCATGACCATGCGGGTATTCAGGCGGCAGCGGATTTTCTCAGGACCCGCCGAGCAGCAGGGGAGTGTGCGCCGCTGAAGCCGCTGTGTCTGATGATCGGCAGCAACTGGCCGCATGTTCCGTGGCCCGAGCTGCAGTCTGCTGAAGTTGTGGCGGATGGTTCGGTGACACTTCCGGCGGGCAGCATCGATACGGCTCAGACGCGGCACTGGCGGCAGCGATATCTGGCGGCGGTGCGGAAGCTGGACGAGGATCTTGGTTTGATTTTGCGGGCTGTGCGTGAGCATTTGCCGGGTGCGATTGTGGTGTTTTCGGCCGACCACGGTGCTCAGTGGCCACTGGCGAAGTGGAATCTCTATGATGCCGGCATTCGGACTCCTTTGATTGTGGCGTGGCCGGGCAGAATTTCACCTGGTCGAACATCGGCGCTGGTCTCGTGGATTGACCTGTTGCCGACGCTGGTGGAGCTGTCCGGAGGACCGAGGCTGCCGGAGCTTGACGGGCAGTCGTTTGTTCCGGTGCTGCGGCAGTCTGGCGCAGTGCATCGGGAGCTGATTTTTGCAGCGCATGTGAATGACAATCGGATGAATGTTTATCCGATGCGATGTGTGCGGACTGAGCACTGGAAGTACATTCGCAATCTGCGACCGGACGCCGCCTTTACGACTCATATTGATCTGGTGGGCGGTCGACTGGGTCAGCGTGCTTTCTTTGCGGAGTGGGAAGCGAAGGCGGCCACGGATGCGACTGCTGCTGTTTTATTGAGGCGTTATCACCAGCGTCCGGCGGAAGAACTGTATGATCTCAGGAAGGATCCGCACGAGCAGTTCAATCTGGCGACCGAGGTTGAGCATGGGGCTCAGCTGCAGCAGCTGCGCAGTGCGCTCGACGACTGGCTGGCTGTCACGGGAGACAGGCTGCAGACTCCTGTGGAGCCTCGTCTGTTGCGGAACAGTGCGGACTGGGGGCCGGGTGCAGCTGAGTCTCCGTGACGGCGGCGGCGGCGATGGCGATTTGCTGCGGGTGGCAGGTTGCCTGGGATAAAATCCAGCCTGGGCTTTCCAGCCCTGGCCCACACGTGCAAACACGTCACGTTTTCGGTTGGATTGTGCCGTCTCGCGGGACAATCCAACTTTATGCTCGGCGTTTGGAAACGCTCGACTGGTGTGGAGTTTGGGTTGAGGGACACGTGCGATCAGGCGAGCCGGGCACGGCAGTGCCCGGGTGTGCGGCATGGATGCCGCCGGTTCAGGCCCAGCTTTTTGCGATTGCCTTCGCGTCTTCGCGTCTTCGCGTGAAACGAGCTGTCTGCTGAGCGCAGTTGCGGGAACGGGTCAGGGCGGGTCATACCCCTCACCCCCGTCCCCTAGTATCTGGAGATATTGATCTTTTTGCCTCCGCCGGCCGCC
>JBJTPZ010000588.1:0-8379 GCA_046075365.1 Planctomycetaceae bacterium | reverse complement strand
CGGTGCGCGGCTGGGGATGTTTGCCGGATTATTGCTGTCCGGGGGCTGGGCTCTGGTGGCGCTGCTCAGCGTGGCAGGTGATCGGTCTTTCGGCTTTTACGGCACGCTGTTTTGTCTGGCTGGTGTGATTCCCAGTGCAGCGTGGGGCATGTTGTCGGGGTCCATCGCCGGTAATCGTTCGAATGAGCGGACGGCGGGGATGCTGGGGGCTGCGATGTTTGTGGTGATCGCCAATCCGCTCAGCGGGCTTTCGCTGGTCGGTGAGCTGGTCCGGCATCCGGAGAACTTTTTTGATTTGTTACTGCCGCTGCTGGGTCATCTGGTGGGGTTGCTGGTGTATGTCGCGGCCGGTGCCTTGACGGGGTTGCTGGCAGTGCGACTGGGTCGGGAGCGGCTGGCTGAGGGAGCGAGGCCGGTTCCGCGGCGAGCGGTCAGTCCGTGGGTGGCTGAGCAGCAGTGAGGAGTGGTTAGTGGTTAGCCGCGTTGCGTGCGGTTTGGCTCACGCGAAGCCGCGAAGCCGCGAAGCCGCGAAGGAAGCCGCAAAGGGTCAGTGGGTGGTGGGCGTTTTTCGAGTACGAGTACGAGTACGAGTACGAGTACCGTCCGCCAGGGCGGACTGAGTACGAGTACGAGGGGAGATTTTTTTGGGGGGGCGTTTTTCGTGCTCGTGCTCGTGCTCGATTTAAACACGAACTGCCAGGAGTCCCCTTGTCAACGGTTGTCAGGGAGGGGGAAGGATAAAGGGGGGGGGCTGAGGCGAATTTGGTTCCCTGCATCACAGCAGTGAATGCAGGATCTGGCCTTCGCAAAGTGTCACCGGGCGTCCGAGGCGGTCGTAGATCAGGGAGTGAGGATCGATTCCGAGCTGGTGGTAAATGGTGGCTACCAGGTCAGCCGGCGAGACTGGTGAATCTGCAGGTTCTGCTGCGTAGCGATCGCTGGCTCCGTACACCGCTCCGCCTCGGATCCCGCCCCCGGCGAGGACGCTGCTGAACAGTTTTGGCCAGTGATCTCGGCCATCCTTGCCGGCACCGGCGCCGCCCACCACCGACTGACCGACTCGCGGAGTTCTTCCCATTTCACCGGTCCACAGCACCAGTGTTTCATCCAGCAGATTACGTTCGGAGAGGTCATCCAGCAGTGCGGAAAATGCCTGATCGGTCACCGGGCACAGTCGAGTTGACAGGTCGATGAAGTTGCGTGAGTGGGTATCCCAGTAGACGCTGACATTGGTGATGCCGTCGTTGGGCCAGAATACGGTGACGATGGGTACGCCGGCTTCCACCAGGCGGCGCGCCTGCAGTACAGACTGACCGTGGATATTCATGCCGTAGCGTTCTCGGGTGGCGGCTGATTCCTGACTGAGGTCGAAGGCGGCCGTGACATGCGGTGACGCCAGCAGTTCGAACGCCCGGCGATACTGTTCATTCAGTCCGACCACGGAGCTGCTGTCCGGGCTGCTGCTGATGGCAGACTGCAGAGCCGAATTCAGTGACTGGCGACGCTGCAGTCGGTCGGCCGACAGGTCCGGCTGCAGGGCAAACTCGCCCACTTTGTAATCCGGCAGGCTGGCGTCAGCATCGATTCGCAGCGGGTTGTAGACGGGCCCCAGCCAGCCGGCTCCCTGACCATGGCTTTGTTCAACAAACCTGGGTGCGCCGTTGGGAACTACGGGCATCATGGACACGAACGGAGGCAAGGGACCGGAGCCGTGGCCGCGCTGGCTGAGCACAGAGCCGATGGACGGCCAGTCGCGGTCGAGCGGCAGGCCGGTATCGCCGGGGCTTTTGCGACCTGTCAGCAGCCAGTGCGGAGCTGTGGTGTGGTTGACATCGTCGTGTGTCATGGAGCGGATCACGCACAGCTGTTCGGCTCGGGCCGCCAGTTTCGGCAGGTGTTCGCAGATCTGCAGTCCGGGTACAGTGGTGCTGATGGGCTGAAACTGTCCGCGGAATTCGAGCGGCGCCCCGGGTTTCATATCCCAGGTATCCTGCTGTGCCGGGCCACCCCACATGAACAGCACGATGCAGGCTTTGGCCCGGCCACTGGCTTTGCCGGCTGCGGGCTTTGCATTCAGGGCTTTGAGCCCGTCCCCGAAAGCTGCGGGCAGCGGGCCGGCGTTTGGCCAGCCCAGCAGCAGCGAACCGGCGGCTGCGCGAGCCAGATCACGACGACCCTGAAACAGACTGTGGGGCTTGTCAGCAGGCATGGCAGGCACCGACGAAAAGGCGAGGATCTGTGCGGGGAGGCCGTGGAAAACGCTGGCGTGAGACCTGTTTGGCTTCTGATCTTATCGCCCTGCCTGGGCTGAGGAAAGCAGCCGGTTCGGTGAATTTGCCGGCGTGCCCGTTTCTATTGCGGATCTTCCCTGCCAGTTCGTCCGTCCCGCCCATTTTTGACTGGGATTTTTTGCCATTCCGTGTCAGACTGGTGCTCGCTCGCCGTTTCTATCCTGCCTGACTCAACCTGAGTGTCTGAACATGTGCCCAGGGTTGCTGCGATCTTTCATCTGTGCTGTTGTGCTGGTGTCGGCCTGTCTGGGACTGTCGTGTCCTGGCGTGCGGGCTCAGGACCAGTCCCCGGCTGCTCCTGAGGCGATTCGACACTTTGAACTGCAGATTCGCCCACTACTGGCGGCCCGGTGTTACGAATGTCATGATGGGACCAGGCAGAAGGGCGGTCTGCGGCTGGACAGTCCGGCGCTGATTCTGGCTGGTGGTGAATCGGGTCCGGCGCTGGTGCCGGGCAAGCCGGCGGAAAGTCTGCTGATTCAGGCGGTGCGGTACGAGGGTTATGAAATGCCGCCGACCGGTCAGCTTCCGGCGGCCGAGATTCAGCTGCTGGTGGACTGGGTGCAGTCGGGTGCGGCGATGCCGGCGGATGCGGGCGGGGTGGCTCGTCCGCTGCAGGCCGGGTTTACTGACGAAGATCGTCGCTGGTGGGCGATTCAGCCGCTGGCGAATCCGGTCGTACCGGAAATCTCGGGGGTTCATTCCAGCTGGGTGCGCAACGACGTTGATCGTTTTTTGCTGTCGTCTATGCAGACGGCCGGGTTAAGTCCCGCGCCTGAAGCTGACCGTGCGACGCTGATTCGGCGGGTGACGTTTGACCTGACAGGTCTGCCCCCGACGGCGCAGCAGATTGAAGAGTTTGTGGCGGACGAGCGTCCGGATGCGTGGGAGCGTCTGGTGGACCGCCTGCTGCAAAGTGAGCAGTACGGTGAACGCTGGGCTCGGCAGTGGCTGGACGTCGTGCGGTATGCGGATTCCGATGGTTACCGAGCGGACGGTTATCGGCCGGACGCCTGGCGTTATCGGGACTATGTGATTGATTCGATGAATCAGGACAAGCCGTATGATCGGTTTGTGCAGGAGCAGCTGGCGGGTGACGAGCTGTTTCCGGAAAGTCCTGACGCACTGGTGGCGACTGGTTTTCTGCGTCACTGGATTTACGAGTACAACAATCGTGATGCGCGGGGCCAGTGGGATTTGATTTTGAACGAGGTCACTGACACGACGGCGGATGTGTTTCTTGGGCTGGGCCTGCAGTGTGCTCGCTGTCACGATCACAAGTACGATCCGCTGCTGCAGCGTGACTATTACCGCCTGCGTGCGGTGTTTGCGGGCCTGCTGCCGCAGGACGGCACGGTGATTGCATCCACCGCTGAGCTGCAGTCTCATGAGCAGGCATTGCAGCAGTGGCTGTCGGCGACGGCCGACGTTCGCGGTCAGATCGCGCAGCTTGAGCAGCCGTATCGGGACGACGCGCGGATCAAGGCCATCGAGATGTTTCCGCCGGACGTCGAGGCCATTTTGAAGTCTGAACCACACCAGCGGTCACCACTTGAGCAGCAGCTGTATCATCTGGCGTGGCGTCAGGTGGATTATGAGTACGAGGTGCTGGATAATCGCATCAAGGGCGATTCGAAGGAGCGACTGCTGGCGCTGCGGAAGCAGCTGGCCGAGTTTGATCGGCTCAAACCGGCTCCGCTGCCCACGGCACTGGTGGTGACGGACATCGGCCCCGAGGCTCCGCCGACGATCATTCCGAAAAAGCAGCAGGCTGTGATGCCAGGTGTCCCTGAAATTTTGCGGGCGGCTGAGCTGCCGGCGGCAGAGGGTGCCGCAGGTCGGACGACGGGGCGGCGTGCCGCACTGGCTCGCTGGCTGACGGATCCGGCCAACCCTCTCGCGGCTCGTGTGATGGTCAACAGGATCTGGCAGGGTCATTTTGGTCGCGGGCTGGCTCCGAATGCCAGTGACTTTGGTACATTGGGAGGTCCGCCGACTCATCCGCAGCTGCTGGACTGGCTGACGGCGGAATTTTTGCGGGGCGGGTGGCGGCTGAAGCCGCTGCATCGGCTGCTGGTGACTTCTGCGGCGTATCGGCAATCTGCTGAGCATCCTCAGCAGGCTCAGTATCAAATCCTGGATCCTCGCAATCAGTGGTACTGGCGTGGTGACGTGCGGCGACTGGATGCGGAGCAGATTCGCGATGCGATTTTGGCATTAACGGGCCAGCTGGATATGAGGGCGGGAGGTCCGGGTGTGAATTCAGATGTTCCGCGTCGCTCGATTTATCTGCGTGTGATGCGCAATGCGCGGGACCCGCTGCTGGATGTGTTTGATCTGCCGCAGTTTTTTTCCAGCACGGCTGCGCGGGATACAACGACGTCACCAGTGCAGTCACTGCTGCTGTTCAACAGTCAGATGATGCTGAATCATGCGGGTAAGCTGGCGGGGCGTGTGCTGCCGTCCGGGCAGTCGGGTGCGGGTGTCTCCGATGAGTTACTGCGGGAGTTATGGTTGTCAGCGTGGGGGCGTGTTCCGCAGCCTGCAGAGTTGTCAGCGGCGCGGGCATTTGTGGACCAGCAGGTGCTGCAGGTGCGCGAGGACAGTGAGCGGAAGTCGGAGGGTGGTGCGCTGCCGGTGGGCAGTCTGCCGGCGCGGCCCGGTCAGGCACTGCTGCTGAATCCTGCGGAGCAGCCGCCGCGGATGGCGGCTGCAGTGGCGCCGCAGGATGCAGTGGGCGGTTTTACAATTGAGGCCTGTTTTCAGCTGCGTTCTGTCTATGACTCGGGGGCTGTGCGGACGATCGCCGCGCGGTGGGACGGGAATTCGGATCACAGTGGCTGGGTGTTTGGTGTGACTGGCAAAGGGTCGCGTCGCAAACCGCAGACCCTGGTGCTGCAGCTGTTCGGAAAAACGGTGGCGGGTGTGCAGCGGGAAGCGGCGTTATTTTCGGATCATACAGTGGACTTCAATGTGCCGTATTTTGCCGCGGTGTCAGTGAGACCGGCCACGTCTGTGTCTGAGCCGGGAGAAGCGGTGTTTTATTTGCGGAATCTGGCGAACGAGGACGAGCCGATCAGTGTGGTTTCGGTGCCGCTGGAGCTGGCTGCGGGGCTGCAGAACGAACTGCCGGTGTCGATTGGCTATCGTTCCGGTGCGGACAGTCAGTTTGACGGGCTGCTGGACGACGTCCGACTGACTCGCGGCGTACTGGCTCAGGACGAGCTGCTGCTGACCCGTGAAGCTCCGGGGCCGGCGACACTGGCATTTTGGCGTTTTGAAGCTCAGCCGGGCATTCTGCGAGATTCGTCTGCCGCTGGTGCGGGTTTGCGGCTGCAGGCTGGTGCCAGTGCTCAGACGCCTGAGCAGGCTGCGCTGGCGGATTTGTGTCATGTGCTGCTGAATTCCAGCGAATTTTTATATGTGCGATGAGTGCGGTGTTGTTGGCGAGGCAGGCGTTGAGCAGGAGCCGCGAGCGTGAGGGAGCGGTTATGAATCCGGCGATACTCGGGATGCATTTTTTGTTTTTCCGAATTTGTTCGGATTTCATGGCGGATGGCTGTCGTGGAATGGCCTATGCAGACCGCCAGGCATTGTCGGCTGGGGGTGTCGCCGGGCGTCTGGTCTTCGCCAGGGACCAGTCATGCGATACACCGGGACTCTGAAATTCTGGAACGATGAGCGCGGTTTTGGCTTTATTGCCCCGGATGGTGCTCGGCAGGACGTGTTTGTTCATATTTCGGCATTCCCTGCGATCAATGGTCGTCCGCTGGGCGGCGAGCGTCTGGGGTTTGATCTTGAGGTGGATCGCGAGGGCAAGCAGAGGGCGGTGCATGTGCGTGTGCTGCCGTCGCTGGGTCTGTTTCAGTCGCCTGGTCGCATTGACGACTTACCGGCACCGTGGACGGTTCCGCGACTGCTGATCATCCCCGTGTTTGGCGGCATTTACGGAGCGGTTGCCAGTCAGTGGGGTTTTTATCCGTATGTGCTGACGGGATACGTGGCGGTCAGTCTGGCAACATTTCTGATCTATGATCTGGACAAAGGGGCGGCGCAGGAACGCCGCTGGAGGACTCGCGAAAAAACCCTGCACTGGCTGTCACTGCTGGGAGGCTGGCCGGGGGCCCTGGTGGCGCAGCAGTGGCTGCGTCACAAAACATCCAAACCGGGTTTTGTGGCGGTATTTTGGGTCACGGTGTTGCTGAACATTGGTCTGTTTGTGTTGTTGCATGCCTCTGCGGACCGTCATGCGGTAGAACGGCTGGAGCAGCTGTTTCGAATGCTGCAGCAACAGACCTGAAGGTTGCGTGCTGCGGGCGTCAGGGATTTGGTTCAGCGGGTTTGGCCGCGGCTATCCAGTCGTGCGATGGCCGCGTCAATTTCGCGCTGGATTTCCGGCAGCGGTCGCAGCGGCTGATCGGCATCAGGGACTGCGGTAACTGTGTTGCTGGCGGCATCCCAGTGCACCGGTCCGAAGGCGGCTGGTCCGGGAATGTTGCTCAGGATATGTCCCAGTGCATCGCCTTTGTTGTAGTGCCAGAATTCGAAGGGGAAATGCATGAATCCGTGAGCTTCCATGAGTTCCGTGATGGCCAGTCGATTTGCGATGAATTCCGGTTCCACGAAGGGCGACCGCATGGGAGTCCGTTCGCTCATTTCCAGATACGGATTGCCACGCCATACTTCGGTGCCATCACTGCGGCGGAACACGGAAATGTCGATGGCAGTGCCGGACATGTGAGTACCGACTTTGGGAACATTGGCGACCAGCACGCAGCCGCGGCGAAACAGTACGTCCGGGCCAGGCACTGTGCCGCCGTTTTCCCAGATGCACTTCTGCAGAATTGCGTCGAAGATCTCGGGCTTGCTGCCGAGGCGAGTCTGCATTTCCAGTGAGCGATAGCTGTCTTCGATTTTCAGGATCCAGCCGCGGCTGAGCATTGCAGTGGCGATAGCCAGGACGTCCGGTACCAGCGAACGACGAATCCAGTGGATACGATCAAGTCCTCCGGCGATTTTGCTGCTGGAAAACAGCATTTCGATTCCGGCTGCCGCTGCGGCGGCGGGCAGGCTGGCGAATGGCTCCAGGGACTCCTGCACCGGCCACGCCTGAATCTGCTGGACGAGCTGGTAGCCCAGTTCCAGTTGTTCGGTCCAGTAACTGCGTCGAGCGAGGGAGTCGGGTGCGGGCATGGCTGGGGCTGAAGCAGGGGGAGGGGAATGGGGCTGGGGAACGGCTTCGGCAGTATGATGCTCAGCAGGGGGCGGAAAAGCAAATCAGTTGTCAGTGGGCAGTTGTCAGTGGGGCGAGCCGTGGACGGAAGTCCGCGGGTGTGCGTGCTGTGCGGTATCTATGGCCTTGATGGTACTGCCGTGCGGGATGCGCATGCGGTGTTGGGTGTGTGTTTTGTGGGTGTGTGGCCCCCCTCACCCCCATCCCCTCTCCCCCGTTTCACGGGGGCGAGGGGAGGAATAGTGGTCAGCGGGCGGTTTGGCTCACGCGAAGCCGCGAAGCCGCGAAGGAAGCCGCGAAGGGTCAGTGGGCGGTGGGCGTTTTTCGAGTACGAGTACGAGTACCGTCCGCCAGGGCGGACTGAGTACGAGTACGAGGGGAGATTTTTTTGGGGGGGCGTTTTTCGTGCTCGTGCTCGTGCTCGTGCTCGTGCTCGAATTTGACTCGAACTGCGGGGAGTTCCCTTGCCGTTGGAAGCGTGGCTTTTTCAGTAGCGCGTGCTTTCCAGCCCGAAAGCTGTGCTGCACAGCCCTGCCGGTTTTGATGGCCTGAGTGGGAGATTTTCAGGGTGTGTGGCCCCCTCACCCCCTGTCTCCTCTTCCCCGTTTCATGAGGGCGAGGGGAGGAATAGTGGTCAGCGGGCGGTTTGGCTCACGCGAAGCCGCGAAGGGTCAGTGGGCGGTGAGCGTTTTTCGAGTACGAGTACGAGTACCGTCCGCCAGGGCGTACTGAGTAAGAGTACGAGGGGAGATTTTTGGGGGGGCGTTTTTCGTGCTCGTGCTCGTGCTCGTGCTCGTGCTCGAATTTGACTGGCACGGCCAGGAGTTCCCTTGCCGTTGGAAGCGTGGCTTTTTC